>CANCMG010000028.1 GCA_947378965.1 Alcaligenaceae bacterium
GGAAAAAGGCGAAAGGCAAAGTTCAAAAGATTCACGCCGCTATTGCGAATGCCAGAAAAGATTTCTTGCATAAGACCAGTACCACGATCAGTCAAAACCACGCGCTCGTATGTATTGAGGATTTGCAGGTCAAGAACATGTCACAGTCCTCCAGGGGCAATCGCGAGCAGCACGGCAAGCGGGTGAGGCAGAAGTCCGGCTTGAACCGCTCTATCCTTGACCAAGGCTGGGGTGAGTTCAGGCGACAACTCGACTACAAGGTCCAGTGGAACGGCGGCTTGTTGTTGGCCGTGCCGCCGCAGCATACAAGCCAAACGTGTCCGGCCTGCGGCCACGTATCCAAAGAGAATCGACAGACTCAGGAAAAATTCCTGTGTATCGATTGTGACTATGAAAATCACGCTGACGTCGTTGGCGCGATCAATGTTTTAGAGCGGGGATACCGCTTGTTAGCCCGCGGAGAGTCGGTGCAGTCAGGCCGCTCAGTGAAGCAGGAACCCACCGAAGTGACTCAGGCAGCTTTTGCCTGAGCACCGTAGGAATCCCCGTCCTTTGCGCGCAAGCGGCAGTCATCGACTGAGGGCGAGAAGGATGTCAAATATAAGCTTAAGTACCCTTTGCAAAAAAAATCTCGCGTATATTTCTCCACAGCCGAGCCGGTAAGTTATGCCAAAGGCCGACCCGTCCTTCACGAATACAGTTCAGGGTACGTTGATAAAAATTAGACAAACGCGCTAACCTTTGATATCTAAGTCGGTCTACGTAAAGTGTATTTGTATTGAAATCAGAAGCCACTCCAAATGCGTGGCGTAAATAGGTAAAGAACATGTTGGCCGGCCCAGACCAAGGCTTTTGAGACAAACGTTGAAAAGGCTCTGACTTGAGGACATTTGGCCCAACTAGCGTGAGTCTTTCTACTAAATCATGCGTTTTCATCAGCGACACTTGCCCAGTCGGAAACTGGTTTTCGCTCATGTGCACACATTGAATATAAGCATGCATGGCTTGATCCACTGGGTCGAGCACGCCTACCTTTTCCCCTTCCCACTCATGCCATTGAGTATGATTGAGCGCGGGTCCATCTGGTAGCAATGGTGAGTATCGGCTTCGAACCAAGGATGCATGAAACTCCAAGCGAGCTGACTCGCCATTTTTTAACAACGGTGGGTAGTGATGATCCCCTCCAAGCAATTGCCCGCCCTCTTCTGCCACGGACTCATAACCTAGCTCAGCAAGTTGTTTAAACGCGGTGTCATGTTGACCTTGATGCGGTATCCAAACGTCTAGATCTAACATGGTACGAGGCGATTGCTGCCAATCGGCACGTAGCAAATGCGTGGCGCCTTTAAGCCACACGTGCACGATATCATGTTGATTCAAACATACAGTGACAGCTTGCACTTGCGCTCTAAGACGGCTGTTTAACAGCACGTTCAGATCAAAAAAACCCTCTAGAGCTTGCCCGACCTCATTTGGTACACAATCAAGCAATTGCTTTCGAACTAGTGCTCGATAAAGCAATGGCAGCACCATACCCCGATGCGCCTGAGCCATGACCCTATCCCAGTCTAATTGACCTGATTCAATCGCTTTGGCCACTTCAGTGCTGTCGACGAGCGGCGAGATAGCGGAGCACAACCAATAATGGGTCGCTAATTGATCGATAGGTCTTTTAAACAAGCATTTATCTCTTCAAAGTGAGCGTACTCTATGGCAAAACACGGCAAGCGGCTCAATGCGTTTAAAGCATGGTCTATGGTTTGAATCGTGGGTGCGCCAAACATAGACAAACCCGCAGTGAGCAAGCCTTGCAAAGCCAAAGCAGGCCTTAAAGCCTGCACCTTTAGCGCTTGATCAGGCACAAAACGTGGCAGGATAATTGCATCCCAACTTGACGCTGTCTGATGGATGGCAGTGTGGGCGATGGGTAAGTATTTTGCTTCTTTCCCACCATAGCCATAGGGAAAAACTGATAAGTCAGCCAACTCAGAATAAAGTGTCAACAGTCTCGGCCAACTCCCTGACTTTAAACTGATTGCGGTCGGAAAGCGCAACAAACCTAACGACGGTGTTGACTGATCAACCTGATTGAGCTCAATGGCCAGAATATCGTCACCGAGCAATTCCCACCCGGCCTTTGCCAACAAAGCTGAAAGCGTGCTTTTACCCACACCAGACACGCCCGCTAGCGCCAAGCATCGCCCCTGCTTAACCCCGGCAGCATGTAGCGCAAACACCACGTCGCGCGCTGGATATGAGACGCCTATCATGGCTTCATACACGAACCCCATCTCCAGGCCTGCTTCAAGACGACGCGCTTGCTGATCGCCACTGTCCTGCAAGACGATATGTTTATCGTCAATTGATACGGTCACCCAGCCAGCTCCCGAAGGCCGCTTGTCAAGCTTGGCGAAACCCTCACAAATGGCGATCAGTCGCTCTGTGAACCCTTGTGTTGACGGATCAATCACCACCTTAGTGGTAGAAGAGCGAATTTGAAGTTCAAACGCCACATCTCCAAAGCAATAAAAGCCTTGGTGAATCACGTGATCACAAAAGGGCTCATCGGCAATTCTACTGAACGCCTTTGACTCAGGAGAGACCTGCTCAGCAGGCAAACAAAGACGCCACGTGTTCGAAACGTCACGAACGACCCAACCATACTGCAACCAGTTAGCCAAGCACACGTCGACATCACCACGAGCCTGAGCTAGGGGCAAAGCGAACAAATCTGCATATTCTTTGACGATCTCATCGTCACTGGTGGCGTCACTGGTGAGGTCACTGGTGAGGTCACTGAGCAATAACCAAATGGCAGCAGACGCAGGATTGTGCAACTCAATGTGTCTTTTTTTAAGGTCGCAAGTCACGAGATGGTCGTCATACAACCAAGCACCAAAACTCGAACTTTGCCCTAAACAATAAAGATACCGGTCATGTAATGCGATACTCAAATTTTTAACCATCAAAAATTGGGCCAAGTGGCCAATGCTGGTGCATAAAACATGACAAACGGTTTTAGCAATCTCGTTTGCTAGAATCAGTAGGCGTGAGCGGGTTTATGGGATAACGCCAACACAGCGGGTATGGCGTATGCCGCGTACTTTCCAATTCGGCTCAAGGCCTTACGTCTGGTTTAATTCTCATCTGCTAACAAGTCATCGGATTTCTGATCGGGTTGGTTTGTGCCGGTTTGATCTGTCGGTTACGTAAAATTAATCCTTAAGGTTGAGTCTGAAGCCAGTTAACTGATGATCACTTTAACTGCACAGACTGAACCAGGATCCCACTCGGCTCCCCGCTTATGATCCTGAGTCAAATGGTTATTAACCATCACCTGAAACAGGTGTTGCTTTGGCTGTCAAAGCCAAAACCGCAGGTATTGCGTATGCTGAATACTTACCAATTCGACCTAATGCCTTACGTCTGGCTTGCTTCTCATCAGATCTCAAGTCATCAGATTTCTGATTGGGTTGATTTGTAGCAGTTTGATCTGTTGGTTTCATAAAAATAATCTCAAAAGTTGTAAATTCAACGTGGCTGCTGCACCTATCTCCTATCTTAGCCTAACATGACAAGTCGCGCCCCTAGGGGCTTAAACGCCGCTTGTGGTGGCTTGGCTAAGCTAAGCAGCCGGGGTAATCATTGAGGCCTAGGGCACGTAATGTCGGGTTTGGCATGGCTTGGTGCTGCGATGACAGCGATCCAGGTGCAATCGCATTTATTGAATTCAGTACCATGGCAGCACCATGAAAATCGCGAGCCTAAAAACACAAAAGTGAAATACGCCAGAGAGCCGCATCAATAAACGGCTCACAACCCCAAGAGCCGCAAAAACAAAAGGCCTCAAAGCATTTACGCTGAAAGACCTTTGAATTTACTTGGTGGGCTGGGCGAGACTCGAACTCGCGACCAACGGATTAAAAGTCCGCTGCTCTAACCAACTGAGCTACCAGCCCCAAGCCCGCTATTATGACTTTTTACTGTTTTACTGTCAAACCGCTACTGCAACTGCTGCTGCCTAGCCTAGGGAAAATGCCACTTGTGCAGAAGTTTCAGCAGTCTTAACATTGTTGTAGTTTATTTGTCTGTAACAGTACTTTTTTAAAAAGTCTATACAGATCAAAGAACTAAATTCAACCGCCCTTATCCTCACAAGGAATCCAGCATGAACAAATTGAAATTAATCGCCACCATCGCTACGACTGGTTTGCTTGGTATGGCGGGTCAAAGCGCGCAGGCGCAGGCCGAAGCATGGCAAGGTCCTTGGGTGCATGCTGGAGTTGGCGCCGCAACGTTCATCCCTGGTTTTTCGGGCGGTCAATACCTGGGCGCCTATCCTTACTCTGGAACCAAAAAAGACATCAACACGGCCATTGCTAGCATCTCTGCAGGCTACACGCTTGCAATCTCTGGCCCTTGGAGCCTCGGCCTCGGCGCCACGATCGCCCCCGGCACAAGCCCATCTGCCGACTATGCCATTTTAATCACCACTCCTCGCGGTACGTCCACCGGCCCTGGTACGTATAACGTTGCTAACATCTACAGCCTCACGCTGCAACCAGGTTACGCGATTGACAAAGAAAAACTCGTCTACGCCAAAGTTGGTTATACGGGTGCCACTGCCAACACCAACTCAGACTCTTTTGGTAAGGCCTCAAGCGCTATAAGCGGCTACGCCTTAGGTCTTGGTTACAAGCAAGTGATCTCAGGTGGTCTATACGGCTATGCTGAGTTTAATTATGCCAACTACAGCAACGTCAACGTTCCGTACTCGCAACTGAGTGGCACCATCAATGCAACTGGCATGGATGTCATCGTCGGTTTGGGCTGGAGATTCTAAGCTCTACGATCAGCACCCCAAAAAACTTGTAAAAAGTCTGCTGGGCGTGAAGTCGCAAAAAAACTGCCGCAAATCCTTCAACTCGCGGCAGTTTTTTATCCCCTTGCAACAAACCTAGCAGCGCTCAAAAATCCCAGCTGCACCCATCCCTGTACCCACGCACATCGTCACCATCGCGTATTTCAGATTGCGTCGGTGCAAGGCATGAATCGCCGTTGCACTGCGAATTGCACCGGTGGCACCCAAGGGGTGCCCCAGAGCGATTGCACCACCCAACGGGTTCACTTTAGCCGGATCAAGTTGTAGCTCTTGCATGACCGCCACCGCTTGCGCCGCGAACGCCTCGTTCAACTCGATCCAATCGATCGCGTCTTGCTTTAAGCCGGCCAAGCGCAAGGCAGCGGGGATCGCCTCTTTAGGGCCAATCCCCATGATCTCTGGTGCCACCCCTTTAATCGCAAAGCTCACAAACCGGGCCAGCGGCGTCAAATTAAATTGCTTTAAGGCTTTTTCGCTCACGATCAGCAAGGCGCCTGCGCCATCAGACGTCTGCGAACTATTACCCGCTGTCACACTGCCTTTGGCCGCAAACACCGCGCGTAATTTAGCCAAACCTTCAAGTGTCGTGTCGGCGCGCGGTCCTTCGTCTTGGGTAAAAGACTGCCACGACACATCGACCTCGCCAAGTGCCAGATTCATCTTGCGTTGTGCGACTTGTACCGCAAACGTTTCAGCGCTGAACTCGCCAGCCGCTTGCGCTGCTAAGGCTTTTTGATGTGATGCCAAAGCGAAGGCGTCTTGCGCTTCGCGACTGACTTTCCATTGCTGAGCAACTTTCTCGGCGGTTAGCCCCATGCCATAGGCAATGCCAATATTTTCATCTTTAAAAATATCAGGGGATAAGGATGGGGTGTTGCCGCTCATGGGCACCATACTCATCGACTCAACACCGCCGGCGATCATGACATCAGCTTCGCCGACACGGATTCGATCGGCGGCCATCGCGATCGCATTGAGCCCCGAAGAGCAAAACCGATTGATCGTGATCCCACCTACGGTATTCGGCAGGCCCGCCAACAACAGTGCAATACGAGCGACATTTAGGCCCTGCTGCGCCTCAGGCATCGCGCAGCCAACGATCACGTCTTCGACTGCCTTTGGATCTAGACTTGGCGCCTGCGACAGCAAATGTTTAAGCGTTTGTGCAAAGAGGTCATCGGGCCGCGTGGTGCGCAGCGCGCCGCGGCCTGACTTGCCGACCGGGGCACGGGTTGCGGCGACGATATAGGCATCTTGAAGAGCTTTCATAAATAGTTTCCTTTCGCGATTATTTCTGACTTTGGCCGAGCAGCGACTTTTGCGACTGCTACGGCACCTGAGTCAATGACTATTTTTTACTAATTACGCACAGGCTTGCCGTCTTGCAGCAGGCCCATCACGCGCTCGATCGATTTTGGATGGGCAATCAGCTCGATAAACGCTTTGCGTTCAAGCTTAAGCAACCACTCTTCAGACACCAGCGTACCCGCCTCAACATCACCACCCGTGATGATGTCGATGATTTTTTTAGCAATGAAACAATCATGCTCTGAAATAAATCCGCCATCGCGCATGTTGACTAGCTGTCCCATCACGGTGGCGGCCACTGACCGACCTGCCACGGCGATCGGAGCTTTGACGGGAGGGCGATAGCCTGCGTAGTGCATGGCCTTGACTTGCGCCTGGGCCTGCGCCAATAACTCATACACATTGGCCACAATGATGTCCTCTGACTTGAGGTAATCCATCTTCAAGGCCTCATGCGCCGAGCCAGAGACTTTTGCCATCGCCGCATTTTCAAACGAAGCTGTGATGAAATTCAAAAAGTTTGCTGCGGCGGGTAACTGACCGATTTTTTCGACACTGCGCGCAGCCCTGAGCGCGGCTTCTTTCAAGCCGCCACCAGCAGGCAGCAGGCCCACGCCGATTTCTACGAGTCCGATATAACTTTCGATGGTGGCAACACGCCTTGCGGCCTGCAGTATCAACTCGCAACCGCCCCCCAGCGCAATCCCAGATACCGCGCAGACCACGGGGACTTGCGCATACTTCACGCGCATCATCGTATCTTGAAACAATTGCACAAAGGGCTCGACCCCTTGCGGGCCACCTTGCATCACCAACGGCATAGCCGCCTCTAAATTGGCCCCTGCCGAAAATGGGCCGCCCGGCACGCCCGACTGCAGCGAACTCGTCTGCCAGATGACGACGCCAGCGAATTGATTTTCAGCCAAGTCAATGGCTTGCTGAATGCCGTTCAACACGTCTGAACTGAAAGTGTTCATTTTTGAGCGAAACGACACCACCAACACCTCTGGTTGCCCGGCATCGACCCACGCACGCAAGTCAGTATTTTCAAAAATGGTTTGACCTGCCTTGCGTGGATCGGGCGAACCGTCTCCAAGCAAGGGGGCTCTGAACACTTGTTTTTGATAGACCGGCAGGTTTGAACGCGGCACATAGGTTTTTTGTTGAGCTGACCAAGAACCCTCTGGCGTATGAACGGCCTGGCGCTGTGCCACCGGGCCGGCAAAGACCCACTCTGGCAACGGCGCTGTACTCAGGGCCTTGCCTTGTTCAATATCTTCTTTGACCCACTGCGCCACTTGCGACCAGCCCGCATCTTGCCAGTCTTCAAACGGACCGCGCGCCCAGCCATAGCCCCAGCGCATGGCAAAATCAATTTCGCGTGCTGAGTCGGCAATCGACTCGAGATGCACGGCGATGTAGTGGAAAATATCCCGAAAAATAGCCCATAAAAACTGCGCCTGCGGCTCGTCGGTTTCACGCAATAGGGCGAAACGCTCGGCCACCGGTTTTTTGAGTATGCGGTCTACGATTGGCGCAATGGTAGCGGTAGAGGGCTCGTACTCTTTGGTTGCCGCGTTCAGTACCAAGACCGCTTTGCCTTCTTTTTTAAAGAAGCCTGCTTTGGTCTTTTGGCCTAAGCGTCCTAAGGAGATCAAAGACGCTAGCACTTCAGGCACTTTAAACAACGCAGAAAAGGGATCTTGCTTGAGGCCGTTTTCCATTGTGCGGATGACATTGGCCAAGGTATCAAGCCCCACCACATCACTAGTACGAAAGGTCGCTGATTTTGCGCGGCCAAGCTTACTGCCTGTGAGCACATCCACCACATCAAAACCTAGCTTGTATTTTTCGGCCTCGGCAAAAACGGCCAAGATCGCAAACACGCCAACGCGATTACCAACAAAATTAGGCGTATCTTTCGCGCGCACGACTCCTTTGCCCATGGTCGACGTCATAAAGGTTTCGAGCTGATCCAGAATCAAAGGATCGGTCGCTGGCAAGGGGATTAACTCAAGCAAGTGCATGTAACGCGGCGGATTAAAAAAATGCACGCCGCAAAAGCGCTTTTTCAAGTCGCCTGAAAATCCGGCCGACAACTCGGCAATCGATAATCCAGAGGTATTAGTCGCAAAAATTGTATGCGCTGCAATGTGTGGCGCCACTTTTTCGTAGAGCGCATGCTTCCAGTCTAAGCGCTCGGCGATGGCCTCAATCACCAAATCGCATTCGGCTAACCGCGCCAGGTCATCGTCATAATTAGCGGGCTGAATCAAGTCGGCGCTGGCGGCAACAGTCAAGGGCGCGGGGCTTAGTTTTTTTAAATTATCAATTGCCCTAAGCGCAATCGTATTGTTATGTTGCGGCTTACCGTCTTTTGTTAACGGGGCCGCCAAATCAAACAAAATCACGGGCACGCCCACGTTGACGCAATGAGCGGCGATTTGCGCCCCCATCACACCGGCACCCAAAACTGCCACTTTACGTATTGGTCGATTCACTTGCATGGATGAAATCCTCTTTGCTGCGCGAGTTTTTTTAAGTTCAAGAGCTCATCACTACACTGTACTAAATGAGCTCCGTGGTTTTAATAGATCATAAGCACTAATTCATAACATTCGTTAAAACAGCGCGGCCTCAAGGCTCATCAAGCTGGCCTCACCCGAGCGCGCCAACTGCGCTTGATAAGCAGCCTCGGGTAACAACCGCGCGAAATAAAAACGTGCGGTCGCCAACTTAGCCACGTAAAACGTATCGCCACTTTTTTTATTTGCTAGTGCCACTTTCGCCATGCGTGCAAACAAATAGGCGTAAACAAGATGGCCCAATACGCGTAAATACGGTACGGCGGCGGCCCCGACCTCGTTATGATTAAACATCGCTTTAATACCGATGTCTTTAGTTAACTTTTCAGCTTGCTTAGCCAACTCTGCGAGCGGGTCGATGAACTCTGCCATCTCTTTGCGTACGCCTTCAGCTTCAATAAAAGCCTCAATCATTTTGCCAAATTTTTTGAGCTTGGCGCCCATATCCGACAAGACCTTACGTCCGAGCAAATCGAGTGACTGAATGGTGTTAGTGCCTTCATAAATCATGTTGATACGCGAATCGCGCACAAACTGCTCCATGCCCCAGTCTGCGATATAGCCGTGCCCACCAAACACCTGCAGGCCTTCGTTGGTGGCTTCAAAGGCATTGTCGGTAATAAAGGCCTTAACGATTGGGGTCAACAAAGTCACTAGGTCGGCGTGAGCCTCGCGCTCGGCTTTCTCAGGATGATTCTGCTCAACATCAATCATCAATGCAATCCAATAGGCAAAGGCGCGAGCGCCCTCGGCATAGGCGCGCTGCGTCAAGAGCATTCGACGCACATCGGGGTGAACGATGATTGGGTCTGCCACCTTTTCAGGAGCCTGCGCGCCTTTCAGGCTACGCATTTGCAAACGTTCTTTTGCGTAGGCAGCTGAGTTTTGATAGGCAACCTCTGTTAAGCCAACACTTTGCATCCCAACGCCCAGGCGTGCGGCATTCATCATAATGAACATGGCACGCAGGCCTTTGTGGGGCTCGCCAACTAAGGTGCCACGCGCGCCGTCAAAGTTCATCACGCAGGTCGCGTTACCGTGGATGCCCATTTTGTCTTCAAGCGAACCGCAGCTCAGCATGTTTTTGTTTTGCGCGTTGATATCGCCAGCGGCGCTGGGCAGATATTTTGGCACCACAAAAAGCGAAATCCCTTTGGTGCCGGCGGGCGCATCGGGTAAGCGCGCTAACACCAGATGGATAATATTTTTACCCAAGTCATGCTCACCACTTGAAATAAATATTTTGGTACCGGTGATGGCATAACTACCGTCAGCTTGCGGCTCGGCTTTGGTTTTGAGTATGCCGAGATCGGTACCGCATTGCGGTTCGGTCAGGCACATCGTGCCAAGCCATTCGCCCGAGACGAGTTTTTCTAGGTACAGCGTTTTTTGCTCGGCTGTACCGTGCGCTTGCAAACACTCGTAAGCACCGTGAGAGAGCCCCGGGTACATGGTCCAAGCCTGATTGGCTGAATTCAGCATTTCGTACAGCACGGTATTTAAGAGCACGGGCAGCCCCTGGCCGCCGTGCTCGGGGCTGCACGCCAGCGAGGGCCATCCTGCTTGGACATACTGCTCATAGGCTTGCTTAAACCCGTCAGGCGTTGTCACTGCGCCATCCGGGTGGCGAGTGCAGCCTTGCTTGTCGCCGTTTTGATTCAGAGGTTGCACCACCTCTTTTGCAAACTTGGCGGCCTGTTCAAGGATTTGGTTAACCGTATCTCGGTCAATCTCTTTGTGCGCGGGTAAGGATTTAAAGACGTCTGTGACGCCCAGAACCTCATGCATGACAAACTGCATATCTCGTAATGGTGCGGTGTAACTAGGCACGGAGGCTCCTGTTTTGGTCTATGGTCTGTTGAATCGATTGCGTTGCGATCTCAACGCTTCGAGAAATTTGTAAAAAACGTGCATCGTGATGCAAGCCTTGTACGTAACTGTAAATTTGAAACAGCATGGCGTCGGGCGCACAGTCTTTTTTAAGATCACCCACTTCGACGGCTTGCTCGATCGCGCGCTTGAGTGCGGCGCGCCAGGTTTGCACGCTGCGCACGAGCTCATCGCGCACTAGGCCCGGCCGATCATCAAACTCAACCGCACCCGAGATAAAAATGCAGCCGGCGCTAAGCTCTTGGATACTGGTCTGCATCCAAAGATTAATCATCCTTTGCAAACGCGCAAGGCCTCTGGGCTCTTGCAGCGCAGGTTGAAAGACCTGAGCCTCAAAACGACGGTAGTACTCTCGTACCACCGCGAGCTGGAGTTCTTCACGCGAACCAAAATGGGCGAACACACCACTTTTGCTCATCGCGAGGGCCTCTGCCAAGAGCCCGACCGTCAAGCCCTCGAGCCCCTGATGACTTGCGATTTTCAGGGCTTGATCAACGATCATCGCCTTGGTCAGGGCGCCCTTTGACCGTGCCGTCACCACAGGCTGAGCCGCAGTCGGGATGCTTGGAAGGTGCGTCAGAGAAGGTTGAGTCAAAACGATTACCCGGGATGTCAATCAGATTGTAAGTTTCAAGGCTTTAAGTTTCAAAATTTCGAGATTTCGAGATTTCAAGTTTCAAGTTTCAAGTTTCAAGTTTCAAGTTTCAAGTTTCAAGTTTCAAGTTTCAAGTTTCAAGATTTCAAGATTTCGAGATTTCGAGATTTCGAGATTTCGAGATTTCAAATAATAGCACGATCGTTCGTATTTTTTGATATATTTCTGTTTCGTCTACTAGTTAAAACGCCAATAGTGTTTACCGAGCGACCACGACTATATTGATACCGCAACAAATTTTTCAGCGTCTGCCAAGCTAAAGGACACACATGACCGAACCAATTCAGAACAGCAAGCCTTGGCTCAAAAATTATCCAAAGGGCGTACCTGAAAATATTGATATTTCTGGGTGCTCCTCGCTTGTTGCTCTATTTGAAGATTCGTTTCAACGCTTTGCCCAACGCAACGCTTACCTGTACATGGGTAAGGCTTTGACCTTCGCTCAACTTGATGCGCAATCTCGCAGCTTTGCGAATTACCTGCAAACTCTGGGGCTAGAGCCTGGGGCAAGAGTCGCCATCATGCTGCCAAACGTCTTGCAGTTTCCGATTGCCATGATCGGCGCCCTTCGAGCCGGTTGCGTCGTGGTCAACACCAATCCTCTTTACACGGCCCGCGAACTTGAACATCAACTGAGCGACAGTGGTGCCAGCGTATTGATTGTTTTAGAAAACTTTGCGCATATCTTTCAAAGCCTCCAGGGCAAAACGCCAGTCAAACATGTGGTTGTGACAAGTTTGGGCGAACATATCGGGCTCAAAGGAAAAATCGTCGATTTTGTGGTGCGGCATATTAAAAAACTCGTGCCTCAGTGGAGTCTTCCGGGGCACGTCAGCTTTGCCCAGGCTCTCGCGACGGGCAGATTGCAGCAGGCACAAGCGGTCACACTGACCCATGACAGCGTTGCCTTCTTGCAGTACACCGGAGGGACCACAGGCGTGTCAAAAGGCGCCGTGCTGCTGCACCGAAACATTCTGGCAAACCTTGAACAGGTTGATGCGTGGTTGGCACCCGCCCTGAACCGTCGCCCTATCGAACAGCTCGTGTTTCTTTGTGCGCTACCGCTCTATCATATCTTCGCACTCACCTCTTGCGCAATGGTCGGGCTTCGCGAGGGTGGCACAAATATTTTAGTGCCCAATCCTAAAGATATCGCGGGCTTCATCAAGCTCTTAGCCCAACACCCTGAGATTCATATTTTTCCCGGTGTCAACACTCTCTTCAACGCGTTAAGCCACCATCCTGAGTTTGCCAAGGTCAAACTCCCCAACTTACTTGTGACGATTGGCGGTGGCATGGCGGTTCAAAAACCCGTGGCAGATCGTTGGCAAGAATTAACCGGCACACCGATTGTCGAAGGCTATGGTTTGTCAGAAACGTCTCCGGTGGCCTGCGTGAACACGACCATCATCGAGCATTACACGGGCCACATCGGTTTGCCGGTTCCAAGCACAGAGATTCGCATCTTGGCTGACGATGGCACTGAAGTCGCGCTCGGTTCGCCCGGAGAAATTGCGATTCGAGGCCCGCAAGTGATGGCGGGCTATTGGAACAAACCACAAGACACTGCAGCGGTGATGACGGCCGACGGGTTCTTTAAAAGTGGCGATATCGGATTTATGGATTCGGGGGGCTACGTCAAAATCATCGATCGCAAAAAAGACATGATCGTCATCTCGGGCTTCAAAGTGTTTCCGAATGAACTTGAAGAGGTGATCGCGCGCTTGCCCAGCGTATTAGAGTGTGCCGCAATCGGTGTCTCTGATGAGCATACCGGCGAAGCCGTCAAATTGTTTGTGGTGAAAAAGGACCCTACCCTGACAGAACAACAGATTCAGGCCTATTGCAAAGAGCAATTGACAAATTACAAGCGGCCAAAACAGATCGTCTTCAAAACAGAGTTGCCCAAATCAAATGTGGGCAAGATCTTGAGGCGCGAGCTGAGGGATGTCGCGTGAAGTGAGTAGAGGGGAGTAAAACTTAACGCGCGCGTGAAATACGAACTTCCGCACCGCGGCGCTTAACTTCAAGCCCTTCGCTGGGCGAAATCCGCAAACCCTCAAGCCCTTTGATGTAGCTTGAACCCTGCATTTGCATCACGCGAATTTTATTGCGCATGACCACCGGGTTGTGGACGGGCATCCCGAACATCCAGACCTCGTCAAGAATACGGGCAGAGTTAAATTCGCCTGTGTGTTTGGCCGTGGGGCCTAAGCACAACATATGACCTTCTCGACCGAAGGCCGGGATAGTGCCGAGTCCACAGGAGATTGTCCAGACCGAGCCGCCCTCGTAGCGCCAACCGGTGTTTAAATCCCACCAGGCCTCTCCTTTTGGCAAATAGACTTGGAGTTCAGTGCCGGGCTGCATTGCTGGGGCCACCAACACGGCCGGGCCCAACATATATTGAGTATCCCAGCGCTGCGCCTCAGCGTCTGCCGGAAACGACAACGCCATCGAACGCTGCACGGGTAAGCCCGTACGCGCAGCATCTTCGATTGCACCTAAGACATAAGGAATTAAACGGTAGCGCCACTGTAACCACGTCTGAACGTGCGCACGAGTCGCTTCGTCAAAATTTGTAGGAATAAGTTGCGCATTAGACTGAAACGCAAAGTTTGCTGAGAAGACGGCCATTGCAAGCCAACGCAAGTACAACTCTGGCGTCATCTCATCGGTAGGAGACTGCGCGTTACCCAAAGCATGCATTTGTACAGGCACGCCGCTTGCGCCAATGGAGAGCGCGGTGCGCAAGGTATGCTGCAACCCAGCCCAAGTGTTTGGTACGCGCGGGGCACTTTGCCACAGCAGTCGCTGTGCCCCTGCGAATAAATCCGAGCTAAAGACAACCCCTTCAGGGGGTACACGATGACCGGCAGCTGCCTCGAATAACGCACGGCGCGCCAGGGCCGGATAAATCGAGCGCAATACCGCACCGGTCTCACCGCCACGAGCCACTACAGAGTCTGGGATATCAAATTGCACATCACAGGCTGTTGCACCAACACCGTCTTCAGCTAGATGACGATGGCGTTCTGACCACATGTTCAAAACGTCGCGATGAGTCAGATCTAACAAGCCGAAGGGCTTGCCACCCGTTGCAACAACACCTTCAAAGATATGGGCATCGCCCTGTTCATTGGCCAGCAACCAGCCACGATCTTCAAGCTCTGTAAAGTTGGTGGTACCGGCAAGCGTGGCCGGGATCGTATGCAAGCACAGATGCACAGCGTGTTTACTAAAGACACCCATTATTTGCTTGGGGTCAGGAAAGCGCTCGCTATCCCAATCAGGTAAGAGCTTTGAATCTTGGTATGTCCAGGCAGCGGGGGGCAACATCAACACCCCGTCAACTGACACGTGCTGCGCTCGAAAATCAGCGATCATTTCGGCGGTTTGCGTGGCACTGTGGCCCTGCGGCTGTTCAACCCAAACACCCATTGACCACAACGCCGGCTGCCCGGCGCGCCCGGTGAGTTGGGTATATTGGTTGAGGATTTCAGCGGGCTCGCCGGCAAACAGAAAAAAATCTAAGACGGCGTCTTCAAGAGCAATCGCGTACTCATCGGCGCTTTCGCTACCGAGGTCGTGTTCAACGCGACCCAAAGAGTTGACATACACGCCCCACCCGCTTGGGCTCCAGGCCAAAGGCAAGGCACGGTGCTCAGGGTCATCAGACAAGATAGTTTCGCCACGACGATCGAGATCACCGTGTGTCTCGCCCAAGCCAAATATTTTTTCGTTTGGTTGAAGCTCAAAGCCGAGCGTCCAAAAGTTTTCAGCGCCCTGTATGCCGGCAGCAGACAACACCAACAAGGGTTTACCGTGGCGTTTTAAAATTAATTGAAAGGGATTTGACTGCAACTCAAGGGTCGAGTCACCTTGAGTGAGCTGCCAGCCCTTGACGCCATCCGTTAAAGGCTCAAGTACCGACTCACCAATCGCCTCAGAGCGCGCTAACAACACCTCAGCGTGAGCACGACCACGACTGCCAGGCAAAATATCCGCAGCGAGCGCCTCGGGGCGACCACAACGAATTCTGTAAACACCCGGAGCGTGAGGCTCAACCGCAAGCCTAAATCCACCACCCACGTCGAAGCCTGCCTTAGTGGGCAGTGTCTCAATCAGCTTTAGGGTGTCTAGATACATGGTTAGCGCAAAGGTTTAAGCGACCAAAGGCGCTATTCTGACGGATTTAGGCACTTTAATAAACTTAAACCGTATAAATACGGATTAAATCTTATTTGGAAGCGACCGAAGGGTATGAGAAATACGTACACGTCATCTGCTTGCAGCATCAATGAACCATTAAAATTGCTCTTTATTCATCAATAAACTGCTAATTTTTACTAATCTTTGCAATTATATCGTTTTCTAGGGGCAAAGGCTCATTCATGAGGGGCGCGGCAATCAGATCGCCCGCTAAGCTGGCCCAAGTCAGCCCGCGAGAGGCATAGCCCGCCGCCACCCAGAGCCCGACAGAACCCGCAACAGGCCCAACAACCGGAAACCGGTCCGGCACAACGGCGCGCTGCCCACCCCAACCTGTTAACAGTGGCTGTGGACAAGCGCTAGGCGGCAAGGTGATGTTCAGCAATTGCGCGCCGCGCTCAAGGTTCTCTTGTCGGGCTAACGCCACGGTCTCGGCTGAGCCAGCTTCGTTCAGGTAGCTACCACCCACCACACATTGCCCCTGCAACGCAGGCAACACATAGCCGTCACCTGACACGATGCAACGAGGCCCGCCCGCGAGCAGCGCTTGATCCACATAGGTCAGCTCACCCCCTAGCCCGTACATCGACGCTAAACGCGAACTCGTCGTGAGCAGCCCACTGGCCGCCAGCAGGTGTTGGGTAGCGAGACCCGCAGCAAACACCACCTGTGGCGCCTCGATCACCACCCTGCCGGTACGATCGAGCACACGCCACTGCCCAAGGCCGCGCTCGACACGGGCCACCTGCGCACTCAGGCAGGTGATGCCTTCTGTTTGTGCAAGCCTGACCAGTAAAGGCCGAGGCTGCACCCTGCGCGCCGTCGGAAAATGCAGGCCACCACGCGCAAGAGGCATGCCCGCTAACTCACTAGCCTGCGCAGCGTCCACAAAATGCATAAATTGCTCTGAGAACCCCAGCCCCTCAGCGAGGCTTTTTAAATCGACGATACGCCCGCTAGCCCGCTGCAACTGAAGCGCACCACAAGGCGTCACGATTGCATCAGGCAGCTGCGCCCAGCGCGCCTGAGCACGCAAAGACCCTGCACGCGACAGCCGTGCGTACTGATCATCTTGGCGCGAAACCACCGGCGTCAAGGCCGCGGCAAGATGATCGGACGGCAGCTGAGCCTGCCCCATACTGGCCTCAAGTACCGTGACACGCCAGCCTCGTAGGGCCAAGGCCTGCGCCACATGCAAACCGGCGAGCCCGCCCCCAACCACAACCAGATGGCGCAGCGCCGTTGACGAATCACAAGACACGCTCGCCGCACACGCGAACGTCCGCGGCGACACGCGCGCTCGTAGTAAAGAGTTTGGAGAGGTTGGCTCGGGATGCTTGAGCCCCGCCTCAAGCCGATAAGTGGTTTGCTCATGGAAAACCAGACTTGTTTCAAACCAGGCAGGCCATGCCGCCTTAGTTGCACACGCCAACAACACAGTATTGGCTTTGATTAAGCGCCCTAGCCAAACTGCCTCTGTCTTTTGACTGGGCGCTAGCTGGATCAACTGTGCCTCAGACAACAGCACTGCCTCGGCCGCAAGGGTCAAGCGCGAGAGCATCACCTGTGCGGGGCCTACGGCCAGCGTTAACGTCACATTCAGCGCCTCGAACTCAAGTCGATGCACCCCCGGCAGATTTAAGGGCCATTGCTTCACCAGTTGTTCGGCAAGCGCATGATCCTGCTCGGGCAGCGCACTGAGCAAGCGGCCCTGCAAGTTGCTAGCCAAACTAAGCGCTTGAACCACCAAGACAACATGCAGCCTCGCACAACGTTTGGGATCGCTGCGCCATTGGCTCCAAAGCGTCACAAAGCGCAACCCGTCGTCGTCATCCAAATCAAGCAACGTATAAGACTCTTGACCCGCCCAGGCGTGAGGTAGGTCTAACAATCTGAGCACTTGCGCTCGCAGCGCCGCTCGGGCATTTTGCGTATTCATCTCTTACCGCTCCTGTTGCGACTTTACCGGAATTGAACGAAAAGCTTGGACGCTAGAGGGCGCAGAGTCGGCTAAATGCAAAAGCCCGTGCGCTGATTCGTGCATTTCAGGGTAGTATCTCGACACACCTGATTCGCAGCCCTTTGGTCACCTTTTACAGCAAGCTCATCGCATGTCTCAGCCTACTCTTGTCAGTACGTCGCCATTGCGCGACAAAATCAATGGCGTTTTGTTTGTCGGTTTACTGGCAGCTGCCGTCGTGCAATTGGCCACCACCCCTGCTGTCAAGGCAATGGGGTTTAGCCCCTTGGTGGTCGGTATTGTCTGTGGGATGCTGTACGGTAACTTTTTGCGCGGTACCATGCCCGCCGAATGGGGTGTCGGCGTGCACTTTACGGCCCGTCGCGTACTGCGGGTTGCCGTCGCGTTTTACGGGTTAAATATCAGCGTCCAGCAAATCATCGAAGTCGGCTTACCCGGCATTATTGTTTCAACCGCAATCGTCTTAAGCGTGCTTATCCTAGGTACGCTTGTGGGCACACGGCTACTTAAACTTGATCGCGACACCGCCATGCTCACGGCCGCAGGTAGCGCCATTTGTGGGGCTGCCGCAGTACTCGCTTTCGAATCTACGCTTAAAGCTGAGCCGCATAAAAGTGCCGTTGCGGTAGCCACGGTGGTCTTGTTTGGCACCATTTCAATGTTTGTATACCCTCTGCTGTTTCAGTTTGGCTGGATCAACCTTGACCCGCGTAGCTTCGGGATTTTTTTAGGTGGCACCGTGCACGAAGTGGCTCAAGTCGTCGCGTCGGCAAGCAACATTGACGCCGCCACCACTGAGGTTGCCACCATCGTCAAAATGACGCGCGTCGCCTTACTGGTACCTGTGCTGCTTGTTCTTGGCTTTTGGCTGCAGCGCTCGAGCGCAACCGCAGTCGGCCCAACCGGTGCCAAACCGAAGCTTCCAATCCCCTGGTTTGCGATTGGGTTCGTGGTGTTGGCCTTGATCAATTCGGCGCACATTATCCCCGCACCAATGCTTCAAGCGTTGCGCACCCTCGACATCTTTATGCTGACCATGGCGATGACCGCCCTCGGTATCGAGACACGCTTTGCGCAAATACGCAAAGCTGGCCCACGGGTCGTGGTCTTAGGCGTGATCTTGTTTATACTATTGGGGTTAGGTGGTTACGCGCTTGTCAAGCTTGTTGCTTGATCGCCCCTAGCAGTTCTAGCCTTGCACGTTAGTTTGAACAGTACGTTTGCCCGGCAACGACTCATGACCCATGACTACACCTGACGCCACAACACCGGTTGGTCGCCTTGACCCCGAAGACGCACAGCTCGCACTCGCGACGGTGCAAGAGGTGTTGCATCGCCACGCACTGGTCGAAAACCTGGTACATCGACAAGAGCAAAATGACTCGCGGTCTAATTTAGTCGAGGGCTTGTTACACCGACAGCACGAGGCCGAACTCTCGGCGCTGGTCAACAGCCTGCATCCTGCCGACATCGCCTTTATTCTCGAGTCGTTACCAAGCGATGACCGCCTCTTGATCTGGCGCCTCGTCGGCTCAGAGCACGATGCCGACGTTTTGCTTGAAGTCGCAGACTGGGTTCGTGAATCGCTGATCGAGGCAATGGATCGCCAAGATCTCGTTGCCGCCACCGGCAACATGGACGCCGATGAACTGGCAGACCTCGCACCTGATCTGCCACCTGATGTCGTAGCCGAAGTGCAAAAGGGTCTCACCATTGAAGAACGCGCCCGCCTGATTGAAGCCATGGGCTACCCCGACGATAGCGTTGGCAGCATCATGGATTTTGAAATGGTGCGCGTTCGCGAAGACGTGTCACTTGAGGTTGTTTTGCGCTATCTCAGACGCCTACCAGAACTACCCGATCATACCGATCAGATTTTTGTCGTTGATCGAAAAGACAAACTTCTTGGCACCTTGACCTTATCTGCTTTGTTGGTCAACGAGCCTGAGGTAGATGTGTCGTCAGTGATGAGTCCAGATTACCTCTCGCTCAGCCCACTCGACTCTGACTCTGAAGCCGCCGGGGCCTTCGAACGCTACGATCTAGTGTCTGCACCTGTCGTTGACGACCTAGGCCGCTTGGTCGGGCGCGTCACCATCGCTGAGGTCGTGGACGTGATCCGCGAAGACTCTGATGAACAAGCCTTGTCACGCGCCGGTATGCAAGAAGAGGATATCTTCGCGCCAGTCTCGATGGCCTTACGTAACCGTGCCCCTTGGCTGTTGCTCAACTTGTGTACAGCAGCGATTGCCTCATTTGTCGCGTCGCGCTTTGAAGATACCGTCAGCACAATCGTGATGCTCGCATTTTTAATGTCAATTGTGGCCGGCATCGGCGGTAACTCAGGCAATCAAACGATGACCTTGATTATTCGTGCACTTGCTGTCGGCCGTATTACTGACAAGAATGTTTGGCAGTTGGTCAAACGCGAAATGCTCGTCACGTTCTTAGTCGGCCTAGTCGGCAGCGCAGTGGCAGCCGTATTTGCCTGGGGCATTTCAGGCTCGATTCCGATTGCGCTTGTGATGATGGCAGCAATGATCTGTAACATGCTGATTGGTGCCACGATTGGCGTGCTAGTGCCCGTGGTGCGCACACGCTTTGGCAAAGACCCCGCAATGGGGTCATCGGTATTGCTAACCTTTGCAACCGATTCGCTGGGTTTCTTTATCTTTTTAGGCCTGGCAACGATATTTTTGCTTTGATTGTTTAGCAGGCTCACTTGTTGTGTTGGCGAGGCTAATCTTGTGCTGCGCATCGCTAGGCCATGTACCTGCTCGCGGTTGTTAGTCTACTCGCTGCACTGAGGTCAGCACACGATTGACGTGTGTGCTGACACGCTCAGAATCGATGCCATAGACATGCAGTGACACCGCAGGCGCAGGATCATCGTACGAGGCGTTACCCAGACGATGAATCAGTTCTAGCCCAGCGTGACCGCAAACACTTTGCCCGGCGATTCGCGCCATGCTATTAAAGGGGTAGGCGTGTCCAGCGGCCGCATCCCAAGCGTAATGCGTTTCACTTAAGGCGCCGCTCAACACTCGGTAGGCGCACCACGTGTAATGCGCATGTACAGGGCTAAATTGTCCTGGCGCCCAAACCAAAGCCACGACAGTAAAGCGCCCTTGAGGATCAGCATGTAAGACATGGCGCGAATAGGTTTGCTCGGCCCGAGGCAGATTCAGCAAGCCTGCCACAACCCCCGGGACAAGTGCCTGTGTCAAAGAGCGATTTAAAGCTTGCCGAACACGGTAAGGCACTAAATCAGGGGCCTCGCGGCACGCCTGCGCGAGCGCAGTCGAACACCCTGGCAGCAATTGATCAAGCCTAGACTTGACCGGGTGAGGGTAACGCAACGCCGTAGGGCTAGGGGTAAGTAGAGTCGTCAATGATGTATGTGCCATCACTCTATGTTAGACAAGACGCCAGAGAAATTGCTTGCTTTTTTTTGTCAATATTGGGATAAAAGAGTAATATTTTCTATGATAATTACATAAATCAGAAAATAATTTCTTTTATAAATCTCGACTATTTTTGATCCTCATTTGTGGTGCTCGACCAGGCGACACACAGCTATTTGTTAGGCAGGTCGATAGAGGAAGAAAAAATACAACTCTGTTTTGTAACGATCTATGGCCATTGATAAAAAAGACCGAGAAATTCTGCAGCTGCTGCAAACCAATGCAAGCCTGTCGTTAGCCGAGGTGGCGAGTGCGGTCAATCTGACTCAAACACCGTGCTGGCGACGCATCCAAAAACTGCAAGGCGATGGCGTCATTCAAAAACAGGTGGCCCTCTGTGATGCCAAAAAACTCAATCTAGGGCTCACCACGTTCGTCACCATTCGTACCAGTCAGCATAACGAGCAATGGATGGAGCGTTTTGTCGCGGGCGCGACAAGCATTTCTGAAATTGTTGAGATTTATCGTTTGAGCGGCAACTCTGACTATTTGCTAAAAATTGTAGTGCCAGATATTAGCCGCTATGACAGCGTCTACAAGCGGCTCATCCGCACCGTTGATTTGCTTGACGTGAGCTCAGCCTTTGTGATGGAAACGATCAAGTGCACCACGGCCTTACCACTAGAGTATGTTGAGTAGACCAGAGACGCATCACTAAAGACTGCGAGGCTCGCTCGCTGGGTGGGCCTCGCATACCTTGTACGTTCAGGCGTCTACGTCAGCTGCAATCGTCTCTGACATCCAGGCTTGCACCAACGTGTAGGTCACCGCGAGGGCAACTGGCCCAACAAAAATACCAATCAATCCAAAGCTCAACAAACCGCCGATGACGCCGGCAAAGATCAGTAATAAAGGTAAATCTGCGCCGCGCTTAATCAGCATCGGTCGCAAGACATTATCAAGGCTCACAACGACCAGGCTCCAGACCAATAAGAACATTGCCCAACCGGTCTCGCCTTGCCAAAACATCCAGCCGACAGCAGGAAACAGCACCAAGCTCGGACCAATTTGTGCGATACACAGCATCAACATCACCGCCGACAATATTGCTGCAAACGGCACACCTGCGATCACCAAGCCAAGACCACCCAGCACAGTTTGCACAATCGCAGTCACGCCAACGCCCAACGCGACTGCTCGAATCGCTTGCCCAGCCAGCACCATCGTACCTTCGCCACGCTCGCCCGCTAAACGACGACCAAAGCTGCGCATCATTTTGGCGGCCTCTTCACCCGACGAATACAAAATCGCAGAGATCGTGACCACTAATAAGAATTGAATCAGCATGCCGCCCAAGCCGCCAAACTGCGACAACACCCACTTCCCGGTTGAGGCAGCATAAGGGGCAACATGATCCATAAAACCTGTCGCACCGCCTGCAATCAAATCCGTCCATGCGGTGTTGATTTTTTCACCCACAAACGGAATATGTTCGACCCACTCGGGTAGCGCCGGCAAGCCATTGCTGGCCAGGCTTTTACCCAACACCATGAACTGGTCTGACTTCTGGGTGATCGTACTGATTGCCCACCACAAGGGCGCGACCAAAAGTAATAACATGCCCACAGACATCAGCAACACGGCAGGCGCGCGCCGCCCACCAAAGGTTTTTTGCAAAGCGATCAGCCACGGCCACGTAGCCACCACAAGCATGGTTGACCAAACGGTAGCCGCTAAAAAGGGGCGAAGCACCCATAGTGATAGCGCAAGCAGCCCGACGATACAAAAGACGGCGAGCGTATTGCGAGTTAAGTCATGATGCATAGATCTCTCCGACTACGATTGTAAATCTAAGCGATGACAAATTCGTGGCACTGTGACCGTCGCCGGGTAAGCTCTTCTAGCTTTTGACTACCGCTTTAATATTTGCCTCAAACGCCCGAAGCCGTTTAAACACAGACATCAACTCGACCATCGAGGCCCAGTTACGCACTAAAACCTGAAAAGAGGTTTGAATACGCTCAAACGAGCGTATTGTCTGCGCAAACATACCCAAGGTCAATGTGCCAGCAATCACCGTGGGGCCCAACACCAAAAACGGCACCACAATCCCAAACTGCAAATACGTCAGCTTACCGGCATCAAAGTACAAGTAGTGAAAGAACAAGCGGTGGTAGCTTTTTTTAAGCACGCTAAACAGTTGCTGCACCACGGGCGTTGATCCGCGCTGAGTGTCGTCTTCGGCATATACCAACTCTTTGCGATAGGCCGCCTCAGCTTTTTGATTGTCGAACTCGAGTCCAGGCAATTTAATTCCGACCAATGCCAAGATCACGGTGCCCGCCAGAGCATAGGCGATCGCGGCATACACCAACGCATGGTCAACTTGACCAAAAAACGGGATGTGGTGGACGTTCTTTGAGATCACCCAAAGGATCGGCAAAAACGCAAACAAAGTCAACACCGCTTCAACCACACTGGCACCAATCAATTCGAATGTGGCGGCAAACCTCTTGGTATCTTCTTGCACACGCTGACTGGCTCCCTCGACCGTTCTGAGTACGGGCCAATACAACATGTAGTGGTCGTTCATGGCTTGCCGCCACCTAAAAACCCAGTGCTTGATATAAAAACCTAATGCCACAACCAGCACCACGTACAGTAGTACTAGTTGCGTCAACGCCCAAACGATCGCCTCAAATGCTGCTAACTCAACTGAACCAGGCTGCGACAAGCTCTGTTGCATCACATCAAACAGTTCGCCAATCCCAGAGTTTAGGGCAACGTCGATTTGCACCTGGCAGGCGATTCCGGAAACGATCAATACAACGCCGGGCCAAGCCCAGAACAGATATCGCCTTGCAGCAAAAAAAGACTCGAACAAGGCGACTCCTTCGTCTGAGATGGTCGCCGCAAACAGCGCTATTTAAGCTGGCCGTGACACTGCTTGTATTTTTTACCGCTACCGCAAGGACATGGCTCGTTACGACCCACCTTGGGCATCATGTTGCGAACCGTACCTGGATGCTCTGAGGCCGGCGCCGGAACCGCTGCCGGTTGAGCGCCACCCTCTTGATATTCTGAGTGCTGATATTCAATCTGTTGGTTCTGCGCCGCCAACGCCGCAGCCTCTTCTGCCTGCTGCACTTCTTCGGCCGATTGGATTCGCACGGTCATCAACACTTTGATCGCATCATCACGCACGCGATCGAGCATGTCTGAAAACAGTTCAAACGCCTCGCGCTTGTATTCTTGTTTGGGATTTTTTTGCGCGTAACCACGCAGGTGAATGCCCTGACGCAAGTGATCAAGCGCTGACAAATGTTCACGCCACTGCGAGTCGATGACCTGCAGCATAATCGAGCGCTCAAAATTAGCCCACGATTCGGCCCCAACAATCTCTGCCTTTTGCTGATAGGCTTGACGCGCGGCCGTCAACACGCGCTCGAGCACGTCTTCATCCGTCATGCTCTTTGACTGCTTAACCAAATCTGTCAACGCAACGCTCATTTGCCACTCAGACTCGAGCGAGAGCTGCAAGGCATCAATATCCCATTGCTCTTCGACTGAGTTTTCTGGCACAAACTTATGAACCACATCGGTAAATGTGCCATCGCGCAAGCTATCAATCGTTTCAGTAATCGCCTGAGCCTCAAGCACTTCATTGCGTTGCGCATAAAGAACTTTACGCTGATCATTGGCAACGTCATCGTACTCAAGCAACTGCTTACGCACATCAAAGTTACGGCCTTCAACCTTACGTTGCGCGGATTCGATTGAACGCGACACCATGCCCGCTTCGATCGGCTCACCTTCAGGCAGCTTTAGCCTTTCCATGATCGAGCGCACGCGATCGCCGGCAAAGATGCGCATCAGCGGATCTTCAAGCGACAAATAAAAGCGCGACGAACCCGGATCACCCTGCCGGCCCGCACGACCACGCAGTTGGTTGTCAATACGTCGCGACTCGTGACGCTCGGTACCGATAATTCGCAGGCCACCCGCAGCCTTAACGCGATCGTTTAAAGGCTGCCACTCTTGGCGAATCTTTTCGATTTGCGCCAACTTTTCGGCCTCTGAGAGGTCTGTCTTGGCGCGAATGATTTCAACTTGTTTTTCGATGCTGCCGCCCAGCACAATATCGGTGCCACGGCCCGCCATATTGGTCGCGATCGTAATGTGACCGGGTCGGCCGGCCTCAGCCACGATCTCGGCTTCGCGCGCGTGTTGCTTAGCATTGAGCACCTCGTGCACAAGCTTCGCTTTATCAAGCAGACCCGACAACAACTCAGAGTTTTCGATGCTGGTCGTACCCACTAGCACAGGCTGCCCACGCTCTTGGCAGTCGCGAATGTCATCCAAAATCGCATTAAATTTTTCAGGTGCTGACTTAAAGATCTGATCATTTTGATCGGCACGCACCATCGGGCGGTTGGTTGGCACAATGACGGTTTGCAGGCCGTAAATCTCTTGAAACTCATAGGCCTCGGTATCAGCCGTGCCGGTCATGCCGGCAAGCTTTTCGTACATTCTAAAAAAGTTCTGAAACGTAATCGATGCAAGCGTTTGGTTTTCGAGCTGAATCTTGACGCCCTCTTTGGCTTCGACAGCTTGATGCAAGCCATCAGACCAGCGACGCCCGACCATCATCCGGCCCGTAAATTCATCAACGATAACAACCTCGTCATCTTGCACAACATAGTGCTGATCACGAAAAAACAAGGTGTGGCCGCGCAGCGCCGCCATTAAATGATGCATCAACGAAATATTGCGAGGCTCGTATAAAGACTGCCCCTCTGGCAATAACTGCAAGCGCGTCAGGATGCCCTCAGATTTTTCATGCCCAGCCTCTGAGAGATACACCGTGTGATTTTTTTCATCCACCCAGTAGTCGCCTTCTGGTTCAGGCTCGGTTGGCTTGGGCTCGGCAGTCATACGCGTGAGCAACGCAGGCACCGCATTCATGCGCACATACAGCTCAGTGTGGTCTTCGGCCTGCCCTGAAATAATCAAAGGCGTGCGTGCCTCGTCGATCAAAATCGAATCCACTTCATCGACGATTGCAAAAACAAGTGAACGCTGGCGTCTGTCTTCAACGCGGTGTTCCATGTTGTCGCGTAAATAATCAAAGCCAAACTCATTGTTTGTGCCATACGTAATATCGGCACGGTAGGCTTGGATTTTTTCGGCATTATCTTGCTGAGGAACAACCACCCCAACAGTCAAGCCCAAAAATCCATACAAGCGCCCCATCCACTGAGCATCGCGCCTGGCCAAATAGTCATTGACAGTCACAACATGCACCCCACGGCCCTGTAGGGCGTTGAGGTATACCGGCAAGGTCGCCATGAGAGTCTTGCCTTCGCCGGTGCGCATCTCTGCAATTTGGCCATGATGCAACACCATTCCGCCCAGCAACTGCACATCGAAATGGCGCATACCAAATACTCGTACGCCGGCTTCGCGAACGACAGCAAAGGCCTCGGGCAATAACTGATCTAAGGTTTCACCGGCAACCAGTCTGTCTTTAAAGGCGCCAGTTTTAGCTTGTAATTGCTCGTCAGACAGGGCCTGCATTTGAGGCTCGAGAGCATTAATCTGCGCAACATGACGGCGTAGCTGCTTGAGCAACCGATCATTGCTACTACCAAATATTTTTTTAAGTAGTGAAAACATACGCGTCAGACCCACACTGACCCCTGCAAACTACACACCGGTCAGCGCCTAAAAGAGTTAAGGCAGCTAGCTGCCAGTAAGCCTCGCAGTTTAACGCAGGCGGGGCTTTCTCGTCAGGGTGGCGATTGAACCGCATCCCAGGCTGCGACTCAACGACTGACAACGGCACACTTGTTACCTGCCGGTGTCCACCCTGGCCGTGGTAGGCACAATAGGGCTGCCGGTCAAATAAGCCCTCGGGTCTACCGGCTTGTCGTCCTGCCGGACTTCAAAGTGCAGATGTGGCCCAGTCGATAGCCCTGTCGACCCCACGCGCGCGATCATTTGACCTCGCCTCACCAGATCCCCTTGTTTCACCAAAAGTACCTTGGCATGGGCGTAGCGGGTCAAAAGACCTTCTCCATGATCAATTTCGATCAGATTTCCAAAGCCGCCGTGATTGGCAGCCGTGCGTACGACGCCCCCTGAGGCCGCCAAAATCGGAGTACCCAGCGGCGCCGCAAAGTCTAACCCCTCGTGCAAACTGGGCCCAGCGTGAAACGGGTGCCGCCTCCAGCCATACGTTGAACTTAAGTGTGGCGAAGAGGCGATTGGCATCGCGGTTGGTTGCCTGGCAATTGTTGCAGCATGCTTGGTCAGCACCAGATCAAGCAATTGAAAATGCTCTGTCTTTTTGACCAGAGCGGCCTGAAGGGCGCGAAGCTGTTGCCCCGTGCCAGCCAGCGGCTTGGTCTCGACCCACGCTCTGGGCGCAGACAGATTGGCGATTTCAGAGACAATTTGCAGGTCAGCCGCAGGCAAACCCGCCAGACCAGCCACTCGCCGACTTAGTGCATCCAGTCGTTGATAGTGTGCCTGCAAGACGCCCACCTGAACAAACAATGCATCTAACGACTGCTTATCCGCATACGGCCACGTGTAAGCGGTACTTGAACGAGGCTGGTGTTCTCTTGTGTGGTCAGTCATCCTGACCTGAAAAACCCGCTGCAGCTGGACCCAAACAAACACAACCAACACAAGTAAGGCGAGGCCACATAGCAGACACTGGGCTAAGCTGAGCGATACGGAACCATGCACGACCCGCTCGCGAGGCATAATGACTACCTTCATACAAAAATCCTTATCACTTATGGTTACGACTCCTCGCAGGCCATCTGGCAACCCAACAAAGGGAGCACACCTGATCGGCTGGTTAGGTCACGATGCCCAAGCGGCAAGCGTGCTTGCGACGGCTCAGTTACACCTCAAGCTGCGTGCGGTGGTTGAGCAGACCCTGCCTGCCACCATGCGTGGAGCCTTTGATATTTTAAAAATCGAACAGAGCACACTAACCTTAATGGTTTCAAGCGCAGCCTTTGCCGCCAAATTTCGTCAATTGGCGCCCAGAGTAACTGCTCACATACAAGCAGCGGGCTGGAATCTCACGGAAATCAAACTGCGAGTACAAGGTGGGCTTGGGATCCCAGTCGCTGTTCAACCTCCGAAAGAGGCGCGAGCGCTTGACCAACAAGACTTAAAAACGTTTGAAGCTTTGACGCAGCAATTACGGCCTGGGCCGCTCGCTGATGCTGTCGCCCGACTGTTAGCGCACCATCAACCAGCTCAGCCCCAAGAGCTCAAGCCAGTTTCCACTCGTGGCGAAATGCCAGTGGGGCCTGCGCCGCAGACGCGTAGGTGATAACTTCGAAGGCATCTGGCTGTGCCAAGAGTTTGAGCGCCAGTTGATTATTTAACGCGTGACCCGACTTACATGCCACATAGCGTGCCACCAAGGGCTTACCAATTAAGTACAGATCGCCCACCGCATCCAGAATTTTATGTTTGACGAACTCGTCGTCGTAACGCAAACCATCTGAATTTAAGACACGGTACTCGTCCATCACAATGGCGTTATCAAAGCTGCCACCGCGCGCAAGACCCGCTGAGCGCAAGGCCTCAACCTCGTTGACAAAGCCAAAAGTACGTGCGCGAGCAATTTGCTTGACGTAGGAGTCGGTTGCAAAATCGATTTCTGCGAAGCTTGCAGTCGAAGCGATCGCTGGATGACGAAAATCGATTGAAAACGCAACTGCAAACCCTTCGTGTGGCTCAAGACGAGCCCATTTGGCATCTGCTCCGTCGCCCTCACGCACTTCGATGGGCTTTAACACCCGTAAAAACTGTTTTGGACTGGCTTGCTCTTGAATACCCGCCGAACGCAACAGATACACAAACGTTGCAGCGCTGCCGTCCATGATGGGAACTTCTTCGGCAGTCAGGTCAACGTGCAGATTATCAATGCCTAAGCCTGCGAGGGCTGACATTAAATGCTCGACGGTAGAGACTCTGACTTGACCATTAGACAAGACAGACGCCATTCGGGTGTCTTTCACCATCGCGGCCTGGGCCGGTAAGTCAACCACCTCAGGCAAATCGACTCGATGAAAGACGATTCCGGTATCTGGTGCCGCAGGGCGCAGCGTCAACTCAACCCGCCGACCCGAATGCAGGCCGACTCCGGTGGTTTTTACAAGTTGCTTGATGGTGCGTTGCTGAAACATAGAGCCTAAAAATCTTAATAAAACTTGTTTAATTGTAGCGCTTTTAGCCACTTCTGCACTAAATCCTGCAGGCGACAACGCACCTGGGTTGGGAAACCCAGGTGCGCAACCAACCACCCCATCGGAGCGACTGGTAGAGGGAGCGATGCAAGCGAACTCAAAAACAGCGTTTACACGCTGTTTTCAGCCCACTTCAATCCTGACTTAATCAGCCTGACGGCGCAAAAACGCCGGTATATCGTAATGCTCCATTCCTGAGGTTTCGAGAGCACGAACCTGAGCTTGAGCCTGTGCACCACGTCCGCGCATCACGGTTGGCGCGGTGATTTCTGTGCCGTTGGCCATCGTCAGACCGTCGGTACCGTTACGCAAGCCTACCGCAGTCTCAGGTACCTGCACCAACTTGGGCTTCGTGCGACCCAAACCAGTTGCCACGACGGTTACGCGCAGATTATCGCCCATCGATTCGTCGTACGCCGTACCGAAGATCACTGTGGCATCGGCCGAAGCAAAGCTCTTAATATGCTCCATTACCGCACGGGTTTCTTTCATTTTAAGCGAGCTGCTTGCGGTGATGTTCACCAACACGCCGCGCACACCGTTCAAGTCAACACCCTCGAGCAATGGACACGCGACGGCTTGCTCAGCTGCAATCCTGGCGCGATCAGGCCCGCTAGCAATCGCAGTACCCATCATGGCCTGACCCTGCTCACCCATAATGGTTTTAACGTCCTGGAAGTCAACGTTGATATTGCCCTCGACGTTGATAATCTCAGCAATACCCGCGCAGGCATTGTGCAACACATCATCAGCCGCCTTGAAGCAATCAGCCTGGGTGGCATCTTCGTCCATCAACTCATACAAGTTTTCGTTGAGCACCACGATGAGCGAATGCACATGCTTTGAGAGCTCGTCGATACCTTCTTCAGACATTTTCATGCGCCGGTTACCCTCGAACGAAAAGGGCTTGGTGACCACACCAACAGTCAAAATACCAAGATCTTTTGCAACTTCGGCAACAATTGGACCGGCTCCGGTACCCGTTCCGCCACCCATACCTGCAGTGATAAAGACCATATGAGCACCCGTCAATGCCGAGCGAATTTCTTCGCGCGCCGATTCGGCAGCCGCACGGCCTTGATCAGGCTTAGCACCCGCACCAAGCCCTGAGCTACCCAAGCGAATCTGCACGGGCGCATTGGTTGCAGCCAACGCTTGCGCGTCGGTATTGCAGCAAATGAAATCAACTCCTTGCACACCCGAACGGATCATGTGCGAGACGGCATTACCACCCGCGCCGCCCACACCCACCACTTTAATGACCGTGGATTTTTTTGCGTTATCTAACATTTCAAACATCATGATTGACTCCCTCAAGTCGTAACTACAAAACGTTTCTAAAAGTCCCCAACTACGTTATTTAGAAATCGTTTCAAACGCGATGCCGATCGTATCCGCACCGAGTTTGAAACGCCTCTCTAGCAGACCGGCAGTATGGTAGCTGCCCATCTGTTTGGCGTCGGATGACGCCAATTCAATGCATAAACCACTCTTTCATTCGAATCAATACCGCTTTAAAACTACCAGACTGCTGCGTGACTTTACGGCCCCGCAGGCGTTGCATGCGCGCCTCGCTTAACAAGCCCATCACGGTCGAAAAGCGCGGGTTACGCATGACATCTGCGAGGCTGCCTTGGTACTCGGGCACTGCAACGCGCACGGGCTTTAAGAAGATATCTTCTGCGAGCTCAACAATGCCTGGCAATAAAGCCGTACCGCCCGTCAAGACCACGCCTGACGACAACAGATCTTCGTAACCCGAATCTCGCACAACACCCTGAACCAGATCGAATAACTCCGCCACCCTTGGCTCGATGATCGCACCAAGTGTCTGACGCTTGACTAAGCGTGGGGCGCGATCGCCTAGACCAGGCACCTCGACCGTATCGTCGGGGTTTGCCAACACTTCTTTAGCAACGCCATATCGCAATTTGATGTCTTCAGCGTCAGGAGTGGGTGTACGCAACCCTTGCGCAATATCATTAGTAATTTGATCGCCCGCGATGGGCAACACTGCAGTATGGCGAATCGCGCCTCCGGTGTAGATCGCGACATCGGTTGTCCCTCCGCCAATATCGACCAACACGACGCCAAGATCTTTTTCATCCGCAGTCAGGCAGGTTTGACTTGAAGCCAGTGGCTGCAAAATCAAATCCTGCACTTCAAGTCCGCAGCGACGCACGCACTTCACAATATTTTGTGCTGCGCTGACTGACCCCGTCACAATATGCACCTTGACCTCTAGACGTAAACCACTCATGCCAATTGGTTCGCGAATATCCTCTTGCCCATCAACAATAAACTCTTGCGTCAGAATATGTAGTACCTGCTGGTCGGTTGGGATGTTTACCGCTTTTGCCGTCTCAATCACTCTGGCGACATCGGTGGCAGTGACCTCTTTGTCTTTGACCGCGACCATCCCACTAGAGTTAAAGCTTCGAATATGGCTGCCTGCAATGCCGGTGTACACATCTCGAATTTTGCAATCCGCCATGAGCTCGGCTTCTTCTAGGGCGCGCTGGATGGCGGTGACCGTCGCCTCGATGTTGACAACAACACCTTTGCGCATACCGCTTGATTCATGCTGGCCCAAGCCCAGCACTTCAAAGCGGCCCTCTGGCAGTATCTCGGCCACGACAGCAACGACTTTGCTGGTGCCGATATCGAGAGCGACGATCAGATCCTTGATGTCACGGGTCATAGCGTTATCGTTTCTTTTTCGGTTGAGTAGGTTCTGGTAGGGCGGCAAGCGTAATCGCAAAGCCGTTGGGGTAGCGCAGGTCGGCATGCGTCAATGCACGTCCACCCGTTCTTTGATTGATTTGAGGCATTGCCTGCACAAATCGCTCGATCCCTTCTGAGAAGGGCAAGGCTCCTGGGATCCCGCCTTTCGAATCGGCTGCTTCTGCGCCAGGATCGCGCGCGAGCGCCAAAGTCATACCATTCGAGAGTTTGACCTGCCAGGCCAGACGGTTGTTCAGAGACAACTCTTTGACCGTTAGCCCGAGCGGCGCAAACCAGCGCTCGAGCTCTGCATAGCGTGACACCACCAACCCTTCTTTGCCCTCGGGGCCCTCGAACTGCGGCAAGTTCACATCGTCTTCGAGCTCGCCCTGGTTTGCAGTAAAAACCTGCGCCCACGTATTGATTATCTGGTTGTCGTTCCAGAGAGCAAGCGGTTGGTGCTCTTCGACCGTCACGCGCAGGGTGTTGGGCCAAATGCGGCGTACCGAGGCGGTTCTGACCCACGGTACTTCTTCGAAGACAGTTTGTGCTTCGGCTAAGCGGATTGTAAAAAAATTGCCCGTTAATTTGCTGGCGATAGAGGCTTGAACGTTTTCGGGCGTCACGTAGCGCAAACTGCTGTTGCGTGTCGGCTCGAGTTCGATCGCCTGCAGGCTGAACATCGGGCGCTGCATGACCCAGTACACGCAGCCGGCGAGCACGGCTAACACCGCCATCACCGCTAAGGTGTTGGCAAGTCTGTTGATCGTACGCGCTTCGTTCCACACAATCGGGCTCGCTAGTTTTTGTTGCCAGACAGATGCCCAATCTTGCAGCGGGCATCCTTCAAAATTTGCATACACAATTCGGGGTAACTCATGCCGATGGCTTTGGCCGCCATGGGCACTAAAGAATGCCCAGTCATGCCAGGTGACGTATTCATCTCAAGCAGCCACGGGCGATTATTCTGATCTAACATCAAATCAGCACGTCCCCAGCCTTCGCATCCCAAGGCACGGTAGGCTTTCACACTCATCTCTGCAATTTCAGCTGCTAGTGCCTGCTCGAGCGGCGCAGGGCATACGTACTGGGTATCGTCTGAAAAATATTTGTGCTGATAGTCATAGTTACCATGAGGCGCAACAATTTCAATGACAGGCAACGCACGCGCCTCTTTACCGCGACCCAAGATCGCAACTGTCAATTCGCGTCCTGCCACAAACTGCTCGGCTAAGACCACCTCGTCGTATTGCGCGGCAACTTCATAAGCTTGAGCGAGCTCAGAGGCTGCAGCCGCTTTCACGATGCCCAACGTGGATCCCTCGTGGGGAGCTTTCATCATCAGCGGCAAACCCAATGCCTGCGCTGCTGCACTCACCTCGCTCACATCAGTCAGCGCTCGATATCCTGGTGTCGGCAAACCAGCCTCTAACCACACCCGCTTTGTCATCACTTTATCCATCGCAAGGCTCGATGCCATCGGGCCGCTGCCGGTGTACGGAATCCCCAACAGTTCAAGCGCGCCTTGTAAGGTTCCGTCTTCGCCATAGCGCCCGTGCAGGGCGATGAACAGGCGATCGAAATGCTGCGCAGCAAGGTCAGCCAAACTATCCTTGCCCGTGTCAAACAAATGCGCGTTGACCCCCTGGCCACACAGTGCCGCATGCACACCCGTTCCGGACATCAGCGACACTTCGCGCTCTGCCGAGCGACCGCCGTACAACACGCCGACCTTGCCAAAAGCCTCTGTCATGTCGGAACTCCTAATTGATGGGGAACTTTACTAATCGAACCTGCGCCCATCACGATCACCACATCGCCATCTTGCGCAAAATTTAAAATCGCTTCGGGCATCGCCGCGACATCTTCAACGAATAAGGGCTCGACCTTGCCCGCAACACGCACACCCCGCGCAAGTGCGCGCCCATCTGCAGCCACTAACGGCGACTCACCCGCAGCATAGACCTCGGTCAACAGCACGGCATCGGCAGAGCCCAAGACGCTGACGAAGTCTTCGAAGCAATCACGCGTTCTGGTGTAACGGTGAGGCTGAAACGCCAATACGACTCGACGATTGGGCCAGGCGCCACGCGCCGCGGCCAGAGTGGCTGCCATCTCGACCGGGTGATGTCCATAATCGTCCACCACTCTAAACGTACCGCCCTTCTTGGTCGCGAAATCGCCAATTTGCGTAAAGCGGCGTCCGACACCCCTAAACTCTGAAAGCCCTTGCGCAATGGCAGCATCGCTGACGCCAAGCTCTGTCGCCACTGCAATCGCCGCCAACGCGTTGAGCACGTTATGAACCCCTGGAAGATTCAAACTGATCGCCAATGGGCTGAGTTCACCCTCGCGCGTTTGACGCCGCACCTCAAACTGCATGCGTGTGCCAAGCGCCTTGACGTTTGTCGCCACTACCTGAGCGTCAGGCGACAAACCATAGGTTGTGATGGGCCGCGATATAAATGGAATAATTTCACGCACGTTGGCGTCGTCTGCACAAACAATCGCACTGCCATAAAAAGGTAAACGTTGGGTGAACTCGACGAAGGCACTTTTGAGTTTCGCTAAATCATGCCCATAGGTATCCATGTGATCAGCATCGATGTTGGTGATGATGGCCATCACCGGAAGCAAATTCAAAAAAGAGGCGTCTGATTCGTCTGCTTCGACAACGATAAAGTCACCCTGACCCAAGCCAGCGTTCGCTCCGGCCGCAGTCAGTCGACCGCCGATCACAAAGGTTGGATCGAGTCCGCCTGCCGCCAAGACGCTGGCAACTAGACTCGTGGTGGTGGTTTTGCCATGTGTGCCCGCCACAGCAATCCCTCTTTTCAAGCGCATCAGCTCAGCCAGCATGACTGCGCGAGGTACCACGGGAATTCGCGCCTGACGCGCGGCAATCACCTCGGGATTGTTATTGGCAACAGCCGTCGAGGTCACGAGCGCATCGGCGCCCGCAATGTTCTCGGCCTGATGACCAAGTGCGATACGTGCGCCCAGACTCGCCAAGCGTTGTGTCGCAGCAGAGTCTGCAAGGTCTGATCCTGATATGCGGTAGCCCAGGTTAAGCAGCACCTCTGCGATGCCACTCATCCCAGAACCGCCAATGCCAACAAAATGAATGTGTTCAATGCGATGTTTCATGCTGACGCCCCCGCAAGTTCTTCGCAGATATCTGCAATGCGTTGCGCTGCCTGAGGGCGCGCATGAGTTCGTGCACGTTGTGCCACGCCGCTAAGCTCTGGACGATTGCGCGCCAGTAACCACTGACTGAGTGTATCGGGTGTTAACTCTTTTTGCTGGATGAGCCAAGCGGCCATATCGTGACTTAAGAAACGAGCGTTGGCCGACTGATGATCGTCCACAGCATGGGGGTAAGGGACAAACAAGGCAGCAACTCCGGCGGCAGCGACCTCGGCCACTGTCATTGCACCTGCTCGACAAATTAACAAGTCGGCGTCAGAAAGTGCCTCTGCAATATTCTCAATAAAGGGCACGCAGTCAGCACTGACACCAGCTTGCTTGTAGGCTGCTAACAGCGTAGTGAGGTGCTGCGCGCCAGCTTGATGGGTCACGCAAGGGCGTTGTGCTAACGGGATCATGGCCAAGGCCTTCGGCAGCAATTCATTTAACGCAGTCGCTCCTAAACTGCCGCCAAGCACTAGTACGCGCAAGGGTCCTGAGCGATTCTCGTACCGCTTCTGAGGATCGACCAAAGCCGCGACATCCTGCCTGACTGGATTGCCCACCACTTCGGCACCTTCGATGGCCTTTGGAAAACCGACCAAGACACGCTGCGCGATGCGCGATAGCCAACGATTGGCCATTCCTGCTATGGCATTTTGTTCATGTAGCACCAAAGGTGTGGCGCGCAAGGCGCTGACAACACCGCCAGGAAATGCCACGTAACCACCCATCCCAAGCACGACAGTTGGGCGAATCGTTGAAAACTGTTGCCATGCTTGTGTCATGGCACGCAGCAATAAGAAAGGAGCTTGAAGCTTGGCAACTAAGCCCTTGCCACGAAAGCCCGCAAAACGTAGCGCAGCAAGCGAATAACCGGCAGCGGGCACTAGCTTGCCCTCCATTTTGTCGGGGTTGCCCAACCAGCAAACCGTCCAACCGCGCGCCCGCAACACATCAGCGACGGCCAGGCCGGGCATGATGTGTCCGCCCGTGCCGCCTGCCATGATCAACACCACAGGAGAATGGACGGTCATGAGCGAACTCCCCGCATCATGTTGCGATTCTCAAAGTCAACTCTTAACACCAGAGCGATTGCGCACAAATTCATCACGATCCCAGTACCACCGTAACTCACAAGCGGTAAGGTCAAACCTTTGGTGGGTAACAAGCCCAGACATACGCCAATGTTGATAAACGACTGCACACCAAACCAAATGCCCACACCCTGTGAAACGAGCCCACCAAAGGGCCGCTCCATCGCAATGGCTTGGCGTCCAATTTCAATACAACGATGCACTAAAACACCGAACAAGGTAATCATCAATAAAATGCCAACAAACCCGAGCTCTTCTCCGATCACTGCCATGATGAAATCGGTGTGCGCTTCTGGTAAGTAGTGCAGCTTTTCTACACTCCCACCCAACCCAACACCAGTCCATTGCCCTCGACCAATCGCCACCAGCGAATGAGAGAGCTGATAAGAATCTTTAAGTATATTTTCTGGATTCCATGGGTCTAAATAGGCAAAGATGCGCCGTGTCCTGAAGGGAGATAGCCAGATGATGAGCGCAAACGCAGAGGTCAAGAGCAGGGCAATTCCTGAAAAGATGTGCGCGTTGATACCACCTAAAAACAAGATCCCCATTGAAATCGCGACCACCACGATCACCGCACCTAAGTCAGGCTCTTTTAGCAAAAGCCCTGCCACTACGGCCAACGCCACTGCGATCGGCAAAAAGCCACGCAGGGTGCTGTGCATTTGGTCTTGCTTGCGTATGGTGTAGTCCGCCGTAAATAGCAATGCAGCGAGCTTCATCAACTCAGAAGGCTGAAAGGTGACTGGGCCAACAGGCAACCACCGCATGGCACCATTCACCTTGCGACCGATCCCTGGGATCAACACCGCCACCAATAGCAACATCGTGATAATAAAAATCCACATGGTGGTTCGTTGCCAAGCCTCGATTGGCACCGTCAAGACAAAGGCGGCAACAAACAGACCGACACCGACATAGAGCGTTTGACGCAGCACGAAGTAATAGCGCCCGTAATTTGCGAAGCGCGGGCCATCGGCCAAAGCAATTGCAGCTGAATACACCATCAAAATACCGATTGCAACCAACAAACTTGTCGCCACAACCAACGGCAAATCGTAGTTGCGCATCGTGGTGCGGGTTGGGCGCACGGCGTTCACGCTGTTGGTTAACTCAGCGAAGAGGCTCATGCCACCTCTCCCTGACTTAACGCAAGTTCATGCGCGGCATCAACAAAGACTAGGCCACGATGCCCATAGTTGCGAAACATATCCAAACTCGCGCAGGCTGGCGAAAGCACAACCGCATCGCCCTCTTCGGCTTGAGCAAAGGCAAGCTCAACCGCCTGGGGCAACGTGTCGGCGAGTAGACATGGGACTCCGGTTGGGGTGAGCGTATCAAGAAGCAAACGCGCATCTTGTCCAATTAACACGACAGCGCGTGCGTGCCGCGCTACAACTGAAACCAGAGGCGAAAAATCCTGACCTTTTCCGGCGCCGCCAGCAATCAACACTGAACGCCGCCCCAACCCTTCTAACCCGGCCACCGTCGCGCCAACATTGGTTCCTTTGCTGTCGTTAAAGAAATCAATACCGCGCACACTGCGGATAAATTCCATGCGATGCGGCTCGCCAACATAGTCGCCCGCCGCGCGAAGAATTGGCCCTAAACCAGCGCCTACTGAGCGAGCCAACAACAGCGCCGCTTGTGTATTCAGTGCGTTATGCAGGCCGCGCAGCCCCAGAGCATCCATTGGCATGAGACGCACCAAGCGGCCCGATGCACGTTCGGGAGGTGGCGCATTTTTTTTACGCTTAACGGGCCCGGGCAAGTCATCTTCAAACTCGGTCACTTCCGAGGCGGTCAGCCACCGAACATCGTGACTGCTTTCGAGTCCGACGTCGCCCGTCAACATTGGCGTATCGCGACCAAAACTTCGAACGTTAATCGCCGCGAGTGATGCACACATTGCCATGACCGTTGGGTCATCGCGATTGACGACTAGTACATCGGACATATCGTAAATACGGGCTTTAGCCTGCCCATACGCCTGCATATTGCCATGCCAATCTAAGTGATCTTGCGTGACATTCAGCACGACAGCTGCGGTCATGCGAAGACTGCGGGTTGTTTCAAGTTGAAAGCTAGACAACTCGAGTACCCAAACATCTGGCAGTGTGTTTGTCTCTAAAGCATCGATTAACGACTCAAGTGCGGCTGGACTAATATTGCCAGCGGCTCGCACACGCATACCCGCAGCGGCCAACATATGACGAGTCAGTGCCGTGACGGTTGTCTTGCCGTTCGTACCCGTCACGCCCAGCACACGTGGTACATATTGCTGCGTAGTCTGCAGTTGCTGTAAAGCACGCGCGAACAATTCGATTTCGCCAATCACCTCAATGCCGGCGGCCTCGGCCTGCTCTAGCAACTCTTTAACTGGCGAAAGGCCTGGCGCGAGGCCCGGACTCAGCACCAATATGCCCACACCCTCGAGTAACGACGCGTCAAAAATATCGCAACCAAGGTGCAACTCTAGCGCGGCGACATCAACTGACTTTGTCAGCGCTTCGAGCCCGGCTGGGTTCTGCCGCGTATCAGCCACCCGTACGGCAGCACCGTTGCGCACGCACCAGCGCGCCGCGGCGACACCCGTCTCACCGAGCCCAACAATCAGGGCACGCGAAGGCAGCGAGGAGGACAATACTGTTTCGTTCATCGAATCTTCAGCGAAGCTAACCCAATTAACACCAGCATCATGCTGATGATCCAAAAACGCACGACGACTTGGGTTTCTTTCCAGCCACCGACTTCAAAGTGATGATGCAATGGTGCCATTTTTAAAATACGCTGCCCCTTACCATAGCGATAGCGTGTGTATTTAAACCATGACACCTGCAACATCACCGACAACGTTTCAACGACAAAAACGCCGCCCATAATGAACAGTACGATTTCTTGTCTTACGATGATTGCAATCGTGCCTAGCATGCCACCAAGTGCCAAAGCGCCAACATCGCCCATGAACACCTGAGCGGGATACGCGTTAAACCATAGAAAGGCTAAACCAGCGCCTGCAAGTGCTGCGCATAACACCATTAGCTCACCAGCGCCCGGCACATAAGGAAACAACAAATAGCGCGAGTAGTCGACGCGCCCGACGACATATGCAAACACACCTAAAGCCGAGCCGACCATGACGGTTGGCATAATCGCCAAACCATCAAGGCCATCGGTAAGATTGACTGCATTACTGGTGCCCACGATGACGCACCAACTCACCACCACAAAGCCTAGGGCACCCAGCGGATAGCTGAAAGTTTTGAAAAATGGCACTAAAAGGTCTGCACGTGCAGGGAGCGTGACAGAGAAATCGCTCGTCGCCCAGTCTACCGCCACAGTCCACAAATTAGCAGAGCTCGGTGCCGAGATCGCAAACATCAGGTACAGCGAGGCTACTGCGCCGATCAAAGCCTGCCAAAAGAATTTCTGACGCGCAGGCATTCCCTCAGGATCACGATGAACCACTTTGCGATAGTCGTCAACCCAACCCACCAAGCCAAAGCCAAGCGTCACCAACAACACCACCCACACATAACGGTTACGCAAATCAGCCCACAGTAGGGTACTCACTGCGATCGAAATTAAAATTAACACACCACCCATCGTTGGCGTACCGGTTTTCACTAAATGGGTTTCAGGCCCGTAGCTGCGAACAGCCTGGCCAATTTTGAGCTCTGTCAGCTTGCGTATGACCCAAGGCCCCGCGACCAAACCGATCAAGAGCGAAGTGGCACACGCCAACACTGCGCGCAAGGTGATGTATTCAAATACTGAAAACCCGCGTGCGTAGTTCTCGGCCAGCCAGCCAGAAAGTTCAAACAGCATGTTTCACCACGTCGTTATCACTTGCCTCAAACTGTTCGAGGCAAGTGCGTACAATTTTTTCCATGCGCATGAAGCGCGACCCTTTGATCAAGACGCTTTTCACGAAGTGTTGTGCAATCCAGTCGCTTGCCTGTTCATTCGTTTCACACACAACCGCTTGCGAACCAAACACGGTTGCGGCCAGTCGCGTTGCCTGCCCAAGCGTCAACAAATGCTCGATGCCGCACTCGCGAGCGTACGCGCCAACCTCTTCGTGCATGGCAGGTCCGTTGTCACCCACCTCGCCCATATCACCCAGCACCAGCACCCGCGGAGCCGGTAGCGAGGCGAGAACATCAATCGCTGCGCGTACCGAGTCTGGGTTCGCGTTATAAGAGTCATCAATCAGCATCACGCCATCGGCCAAACGATGCGGCTGCATCCGACCTGAAACGGCATGAAATGCAGCAAGCCCATGCTCGATCGCCTGCATAGGAACCCCTGCGGCTACGGCGCAGGTCGTTGCCGCCAAGGCGTTCAGCAGGTTGTGCCTTCCCGGCACAGACAAGGCAACCCGCCCCTCGCCTACCGGCGTATGAACAATGAAGCTTGTCCCCAAGGCGTCGGCTCGGATTTCACTGGCCCACACCTCAGCGTCTGCGCTCATTCCAAAACGCAGACTGGCATGCTCGCTCGCGAGGTCTAGCCACAACTGCGAAAAGGTATCAGCATTTGGAAAGACTTTGATCCCCCCAGGCATCAACGAGGCATAGACAGCCGCGTTTTCACGCGCGACGGCCTCGACGTTCACCATAAACTCTTGGTGTTCGCGCTGCGCGTTGTTCACCAACGCGACCGTTGGCTCGGCGGTCTGAGCCAGGATTGCGATTTCGCCCGGATGATTCATGCCCAACTCAATGACGGCGGCTTGATGCTCGTGCCGCAAGCGCAACAAGGTCAATGGCACACCTAATTCGTTATTCAAATTACCAATAGTGGCCAACCGATGCCCTTCACCCAGCCACGATGCCAAGATGGCAGAAATCATCTCTTTGGTGGTGGTTTTGCCATTGCTACCCGTCACCGCAATCATCGGGATGGCAAACTGCCGTCGCCAGGCCCGCCCAAGCTGCAGCAACGCTGCGCGGGTATCGCCCAGAGCGACTTGCGCCAAGCCAGGCACAGGTTGAATCGTATCCACAATGGCGACGCATGCACCTGCCGTCTGAATCTGCTCAAGATAGTCGTGACCATCAAAGTGGTCACCTTTGAGCGCCAAAAATATTGCACCCGCCTCAAGACGACGCGAGTCGGTTTGAATCGCTCGATGCTGTTGAAGCAACAGCGCAGCTTGAGCCCATTGCCGATCATCGAAAGGCGCGCGCACACCGGCAACCTCTTGATAGGTTTCGTGACCTTTACCGGCAATCAGCACCACATCGTTGCATGCCGCGCCTAAAACCGCAGCCAAAATTGCCTGAGCCCGATCGGACTCAATTGTGATCTTTGCGCTCGAGGCAGGTAAGCCGGCAACGATCTGAGCAATAATCGCCTGCGGATCTTCATCGCGCGGGTTATCGCTTGTCACAATCACACGATCAGCCAAACGCTGTGCGACCTCGCCCATCATTGGGCGTTTACCGGCATCACGATTGCCACCACAACCAAAGACACACCAAACATTTGCGCGACGCGCCTGTGCGAGCTCGCGCGCCACCTCTAACGCGCGAGCAAGCGCATCTGGGGTGTGAGCGTAGTCAACTAATACGGTAGGTACAGCGCGGTCAGCCAACAAAGGCTCAACGGTTTGGAGCCGCCCCTCGACAGGTGCGAGGGTAGCGAAACTAGCAGCGATCTTAGCCAAAGGCCAGTCGAGAATCTTGAGCAAGCCCGCGACGCATAAAAGATTTGCAATATTGTGCCGTCCGACCACTTTCGTTTGCACCGCGACGTGCTCGCTCTGATCATGCAACAACCAATGCCCGGTGCTCATTGAGTCGACTAAAAGCTCGGCACGCAAGGCGACCGCGCCCTCAGCCGTATGCTTCGCGAGACTGTAAGTCACCAACGGATAGGTTGCGCCTTTGCCGAAGCTAACACTGATCGGATCGTCTGCATTCAGCACCCCTGCGTGCAATCCCGGCCATGCGAACAGGCGCGCTTTAGCCGCCGCATAAGCTTGCATGGTGAGGTGATAGTCAAGGTGATCACGCGAAAGATTGGTAAACCCAGCGGCAAATATTCGTACACTAGCAAGACGACCTTGCTCTAACCCAATAGACGACGCCTCAAGTGAGACATATTGTGCGCCCGCCTCTCGCAGCGCAGCTAGGCTTCGGTGCATCGAAATCACATCGGGGGTCGTCAACGCACCTGCACAAACAGAGCCATCCGGAAAGCGCGCGCCTAAAGTGCCCAGCGCCCCTGCCGAGTAACCGGCCGACTGTAAGGCATCGGTCAGCCATTGCACACAACTTGTTTTGCCATTGGTGCCCGTCACCGCCATGACCTTCATGTGCGCCGAAGGTTTGTCATACCAAAGATCTGCAAGTTCGCCGAGCCGTTCAGTTAAGTCGGGCAACCCCAGCACAGGCACGCTGAAATCAGTCGCCTGCCACGCAGTCGTTGCGTCAGCGTGCATGAGAACCGCCCCAGCCCCCTGCTCGATCGCTGCGGCGATGAAATGCCTGCCGTCGCCGGTCAAACCTGGGCATGCCAAAAATACATCGCCTGGACACACAGTCCGCGAATCGAGATGCAAGTGTGCACCGCACTCAATTTTGCTACGCAACAGTGCAACGATGTTCTCGGTTGACAGCTCTGTAGCAAGAAGAACCGCACGCGTCATCGCGAGCCCCCCCCAACCGCCACCACCGCCGATTCGAGCGCCGTATCAGGCTGCACGTTCATCGTGCGCAACGTCCCACCGACAATCGCCGCAAACACCGGCGCCGCCACCTTACCGCCGTAATACACCCCTGCCTGTGGCTCATCAATCGTGACCGCAACCACGATGCGCGGATCCGAAACCGGGGCGAAACCAACAAATGACCCACGATAACGGCTTGTGCTGTATCTACCATCCACAATCTTGCGCGCGGTACCGCTTTTGCCTGCGACGCGATACCCCTGCACTTGTGCAGCTTTTGCACCTTCTGGTCCTGCAGCCGCTTCAAGCCATAAACGAATTTTTTGTGCGACGTCTGGCGGGTAGACCTGCGTCGTGGTGGGCTGGTCTTCGCGCTTGACCAGACTTAATCCGACCATATCGCCCTCACGCGCAAACACGGTGTAGGCGCGTGCCATTTGCAAAAGCGAAACGGATAACCCGTATCCGTATGACATCGTGGCTTTTTCAATGAGTCGCCAGCGCTCGTAGGGTCGCAGTCGTCCAGCTGCTGCACCCGGAAACCCAGTCTGCGGGACTTGCCCCAGCCCGAGCTCGTTAAATCGGGTCCACATTTCACGCGACTGCAGCTTTTCTGAAATCAACGTCATCCCAATGTTGCTTGACTTTAGCAACACACCCGCCGGATCAAGAGTGCCGTTCGCACTCACATCACTGATTGTTGCACCCTGATAACTAAACTTACCGTTGCCCGTGTTAAACAACGTGGCCGGCGTAATGCGCTTGAGATCAAGTGCAAGACCAACGGTAAAAGGCTTCATGATCGAGCCCGGTTCAAACGTATCGGTGAGGGCTTGATTGCGTAGGTTACCGCCTCGAAACGAGTCGCGCCGGTTGGGGTCATAGGTCGGCATATTGCCTAGCGCTAAGATCTCACCCGTCTTCACATCAATCACAACGGCTGCGGCGCCCTTCGCCTTGTTTGTCACCATCGCGTCTTGTAGGGCGCGGTAAACCTGATATTGAATTCGGGTATCGAGTGACAACTTGATATCGTGACCATCCACCGGAAAATCAACCGCACCAACGCTCTCAATCGTGCGACCTAAACGGTCTCGCATAATGCGTCGACTGCCAGCCTGTCCAGAAAGTTGTTCGTTAAACGCAAGCTCAACACCCTCTTGACCACGGTCTTCTAAATTATTAAAACCAACAACATTGGCCATGACCTCGCTTTCAGGGTACAAGCGGCGATTGTCTGGTTGCTGGATCAAACCCGGGATGCGTAAGTCAGTTATTTTTTGTGCGATCTCAAGTGGCACCTGACGCTTTAAATATACGAAAGGCTTTTCTTCAGCAATTTTTTTACGCAATTCGTCAGACGTGAGGTCAAGCAACTCAGCAAGTTGCTGCAATTTTTTTGCTGAAGCCTCTTTTGTATCCTTAGGACGAATCGCGATCGATCGCGCAGGCACACTTGCTGCAAGCACGACGCCATTACGATCTAAAATCTTGCCGCGGCTGGCGTGTAAGGTCAGCGTACTTTCATAAATTCGCTCGCCGCGTTGCTGTAAAAATTCAGTGGTGATGCCCTGCAGGTATAGCGCACGCAGAGCCAAGGCCAAAAAGGCTAGCCCTAACAAGATCAGCACTAAGCGACCACGCCACAGCGGGTAATGCACACGCAGCACGGGATTATCAAAAAATGGGAGCCGCTTCATTTTTCGCCTCGTGGGGTGGCGCTTGAAGCAGACTGATTAATATAAATTGTGCGCTCGGGCACAATCGAAGTCATTTTCAATTGCTCGCGGGCAAGCTTGTCAACGTTCGCATTACGCGCTTGCTCTGCTCGATCAAGCTGCAACTGCCGCCACTCAATATCAAAATTCAGTGCCTGCGTTTTTGAACGATCAAGCTCAACATAGAGTTGTCGGGCTTGGTAGCGTGCCGTCACCAGCGATATCGCCGAGATCATCAATACACCAGCCACCAAGAGACACAGACGCCCCATCAGTGCGCCCCTTTTTTGCCACGTCTGACCGCGCGCTTTGGTGCCGGCGAATAGGCGGCAGCGCCTTGCGCACCTAGCGCAGTTGAAGTGCGCTCTGCAACGCGCAAGACCGCCGAGCGCGAGCGCGTGTTTTCGGAGATTTCGCTATGCGTTGGCAGCACCCGCGCAAGCGCCAGCAACACTGGTTGTGGCATTTCGCTTTCACGCAAAGGGAGGCGGGCGTACGCGGCTTCAGGTTTAGAAGCCGCGGTAATGAACTGCTTGACAACGCGATCTTCCAGCGAGTGGAAGCTAATCACGGCCATACGTCCGCCTGTTTTTAATAAATTCAGAGCTGCCTGGAGGGCGCTCTCGAGTTCTTCGAGTTCACGATTGAGGTAAATCCGTAAAGCCTGAAAGGTGCGTGTAGCCGGGTGTTGACCCTTTTCGCGCGTACGGACGACACTTGACACGAGCTCGGCGAGCTCGAGCGTGGTGTT
>CANCMG010000029.1 GCA_947378965.1 Alcaligenaceae bacterium
TCTTCATATCGAGCCCTCATTACCGTTTGTGGTTGAATTAAGAAACTCCACTTTGGCACTTAGATGCCGTTAGGTAAAGCGAGGGCTCTCTGCTTTTCTGTCACCCTCACTCCCCAGGGGGGAGGGAGGCGTTCATAACATCTCCGTTGATATAGCGGAAATGCTTTTTTTCTGAGTATACTCAACTGATACAAATAAAAAATATTTCTCAGAGACCACTAGCCATACTGGTGGCCTGCGCCAAACCCCGCGCAATGAGTCGCGTTCAATCCGATGCTTTAGCGATAGGACATATATGAAACCCTTTGAAGTGATTCCAGTGACTAACAGTTTTGCAGCAGAAATAAAAGGTTTACGCTTGAAGGGTGGTGTCTCTCAAGTCGACTACGAAGAGGTTGAACGCGTGTTGGCACAGTACGGCGTATTGGTTGTGCGTAATGACGAGCCCATGAACGATGACGACCAAGAGGCATTGATCAAAAAATTTGGCCCGCCGGTGATGAGTGTCTTAAAGACAAAGCTCGAACACCAGGGGGGAGAAAAGCGACCGCACTTTTTAGATATCGCGACCGTGGATGCAGAGGGCAAGCCACTTGCAAAAGATAGTTTCGAGCATCTGTATCACATGGGTAACCTGATGTGGCATACCGACGGCACTCAGATTCAGCCGCCGATTCGAATCACGATGCTGTCAGCCAGAGTGCTGCCTCCCAACCCACCAAACACAGAATACGCAGATATGCGCGCTGCTTGGGATGCTCTGTCTGACGCTGATAAAGCGCTCGTCGAAAACTTAAAGGCCGAACATAGTATTTTTTATTCGCGTGCAAAAGTCGGGCTGACCGATTTTCCGGAAGAGGCTGTGAAGCTGCGCCCACCTGTCGCGCACCCGTTGGTTCGAACTCACAAAGTGACGGGCAGAAAGTCGCTGTACCTTGCCTCGCATGCATCGCATATTATTGGGTGGGATCAAGCGAAGGGTCGGGACTTGCTTGATCGATTAACAGAACACGCGACGCAACGACAATTTGTGTATCCGCATCAGTGGAAAACCGGCGATATGGTGATCTGGGACGACAGCTTCACAATGCACCGTGCGACACCTTACGACGCACCTCACGCCAGAAAAATGCGCTGGAGCGGTGCCCAAGAGTTGCACCCTGTCTAAAAAATTAAAATGATTCGTTGCGAACCGACAGCTGTGAACTGCGGTTTCGCAGACGAACACGCGCTAGGCACAAACGGCTGTTCAAAGGATGACAATGAGCTTTAACCCTCAAGATGCTTACACGATTGCAGATCTGCGTGCGGTTGCAAAAGATATTTTGCCCAAAGGCTTATTCGAATTTGTTGATCGTGGCACCGAAGATGAACTTGCGCTCAAGCGCAATCGCAAGGGTTTCGAAAGAATTTGCGTACGCCCTAAGGTGCTCGTCGATGTCTCTAAACGATCGATACAAACGACGATGGCTGGTCAAAGTACTTCAATGCCGTTGGCCGTTGCACCAACGGGCGCTGCGGGTCTTTTATCGTTTGACGGTGAAATCTCAATCGCACGCGCCGCGGCGAAGTTAGGTATACCGTTTACGCTCTCAACCGCGTCGATCACCTCAATGGAGCGCGTGGCGGCAGAAGCGGGTGGGAGACTCTGGTTTCAGTTGTATATGTGGCCTGATCGCGAGGTGTCGTATCAACTGATTGATCGAGTCAAAGCGGCTGGCTATGAAGCATTGCTGGTGACTGTTGATACCGCGGTTTCACCCAACCGAGAATACAACCGTCGCAATGGTTTCACCTTGCCGATGCAGATCAACAGTAAAAACATGTTTGATGTCGCTCGTCACCCAACCTGGTTTTTATCCGTGTTTTTAAAGTACTTGTTGCGTTCGGGTATCCCAGCGCTTGAAAACTATCCGGATCAGTACCGTCAAAAGTTGATGCAGCGTAAACCAGGTCAGCAGGTCAGTTTGCCTAAAAGTGACTCGCTCAATTGGGACGACTTAAAAGAGTTGCGTAAGCGCTGGAAAGGTAGCCTGATGGTTAAAGGCGTTTTGCATCCTGATGATGCCCAACGTGCGCTTGAGTGTGGTGCCGACGCGATTGTGGTCTCGAACCACGGTGGTCGAAATCTGGACATCGCGATTGCTCCGATCGATGCGCTTCCTGCGATCGTCGAGCGCGTCAATGGCCGTGTGGATGTCCTGTTGGATAGCGGCGTTCGGCGTGGCAGCGATATCTTCAAGGCGCTGGCACTCGGGGCGAAAGGTGTGTTTGCTGGCCGTGCGCCTCTTTGGGGGGTCACAGCGGCCGGAGAAGAGGGCGCGTTTCGTGCGCTTGATATTTTGCGCGAAGAATTAGATCGCGTGATGGCTTTTTCGGGCTGCCCGTCGCTGAGCGACATTGATCGTTCGCTGCTTTGGTTTGATCACTCGTCAGCGTCGGAGTAAGGCCGGCTGTTCGCTTTTTTAGAAAATAGGAAAAACCGGTATTTGGTTGGGACTTTCTTGATCATCAACGTAATGCCGGCTGTTCGCTTTTTAGAAAAAAAGTCAAACCTGTATTGAGTTAGGTCTTTCGTCAACGTCGGAGTCACGGATGTCATTAGCGTTTCAGCAAGAAGGAAAAACGTTTGTTGCGTCAGTCACTGGGCTTGATCTGCGTACGTCGATCGGACAGCAAGATGCCGAAGTGCTCGAACAGGCCTTGGCCAAGTACGGGTTATTGATCTTACGTAATCAGCAAATAGGTGATGATCAACAACAGGCGTTTATCGAGAAATTTGGTCCACCTGTTGTGACCACGCTTAAAGAGCTTGCAACGGGACATCCTCATTTTTACGACATCGCGACAGTCGATTCAGACGGACAACCGATTCCTGCTGATAGCGTGCGAGGCATGTACCTGCTAGGCAATTTGCTTTGGCATACCGATGGCTCTCAAAATCAGCCCCCCATACGGTTGACGGCGTTGCACGCACGCGTGTTGCCTCCTAACCCACCCAGAACAGAATATGCCGATATGTGTGCCGCCTGGGATGCCTTGCCGAAACAACGTCAAATCGAACTAGAAGGGTTGATGGTTGAGCACAGTATTTATTGGTCTCGTCAAAAGATGGGCCTAAATATGAGTGACTTTAGTGCAGAGACTTTAGCGACGCGTCCGGCGGTTGTTCATCCTTTGGTACGTCAACATCCGATTTCGGGACGAAAATCTTTATACCTGGCTTCGCACGCTTCACATGTGATCGACTGGCCTTTAGAAAAAGGCCGAGCCTTGATTGAGGAGCTCACCGCGCATGCCACGCAGCCTGAGTTTGTCTATCACCTTGAGTGGGGCGCGAATGATCTAGCGATCTGGGATGACCGTTGGACCATGCATCGTTCGACGCCGTACACCGATTCATATCCAAGAGTGATGCGCTGGTGTGCTGTGCGAGAGCTGCATAACGTATAACGTTGGTATTGTTTGTTAGTGTGTGGTTAGAAAAAGTCATCACGCAAAACGCTGGTGTTGTTTTTATGGATAGAACGATGAATCAGAAAAAAAAGACAAACCTGCTTGGTCGCTGCTTGAGCACACTCGCGCTGACTGTTGGACTGACGGTCGCCTGCAGTGCTCAGACTTTTCCGACTAAGCCAATCCGCTTGCTTGTGCCGTCACCCGGGGCGACTGAAGTCATCTGTCGCCAACTTGCCGACAAAATGCAAGTGTCGCTCGGTCAGTCTGTGATCGTCGAAACCAAGCCAGGCGCAGGTACCACCGTGGCGTCTAACTATGTCGCGAATGCTGCGCCAGATGGCTACACGCTCTTGTGCGTGATCTCGGCGTTTTTAACTGCGCCTTATTACTTCACTGAATCTCGCTATCAGCCCTTAAAGGATTTTGCGCCGGTCGCCTTAGTCGTTAAGGTGGCTCATGTTCTGTTAATCCGTGATGATTTGCCCATCAAGAGCATCAAAGAGTTAATTCAATACGCGCAAGCAAATCCTAATAAACTGACGTTTGGTTCGTCAGGAGTCGGTACATCGAATTATCTGGGGGCAGCGTTGTTTCAGAATATGGCGAAGGTCAGAATGACTAACGTGCCATACAAGGGCGGGGCTCCTGCGCTGCAAGATTTAGTGGGTGGGCGAATCGACTTATTGTTCGATGTCCCGCAGGCTGGAGTCGCGTTTATTCAAAGCGGCCGACTGCGTGCGCTAGGGATTACAACAGATACGCGTTTGAAGGCATTTCCAGACTGGCCAACAATTGAAGAGGCTGGTGTCCCAGGTTATGCCTCGTTTCCTTGGGCTGGGGTGATTGCGCCGGCAAAAACACCGGACGCCGTTGTGAAGCGACTGAATCAATCAGTCAACGACGCTTTACAGGCGCCTGATTTAATCGAACGATTCACTGGCATGGGCTTGAATATTGCGGGTGGTACCCCTGAAAGCTTCAGAGACTTTATGGAGTCAGAAAGCAAAAAATGGAATCCCATCATCGAGACTTTACAAAAACAGGGGTTATAAAAAATGGGCTAATAGTCAGTTGACTCTTAGCCCATTTTTTGTTTACCAAGCGAGCCTGTGAGGCAGCTGCTTTAAATTGATCGATGGCGTCTTTCAAATGACGTTTTCGACGTTAAACGATCGTATCTTTAGGATCGCGTTGTCGAAGTACTCGAGCGCGTCTTCAAGTTGATCAACCGGTATTCAAGACACGCTATGCGATTTTAGGATCGGGCTGTCGAAGTACTCGAGCGCGTCTTCAAGTTCATCAACCAGTCTTCAAGACACGCTATGCGATGTAGGTTTCGAGTACGCCGATTTGAGCGACCTCGGCCCGTACAACATCTCCAGATTGCAGGTAAAAGGCCATCGGATCTGGACGACCGATGGCAACCCCTTCGGGTGACCCCACCGTAATTAAATCGCCTCGATCTAACCCCAACCTTGACCAATGCGACACCAATGCTGGAAACGAAAAAATTAAATCGGTGCAGCTTGCTTCTTGGCGTACTTCACCATTGACGGTTAGCTTGACTGTCAACTGAGATGGATCTGGGACCTCATCGGCAGTCAGAATCCATGGCCCGAGTGGCCCGAGCTCTGGATAATTTTTACCCAGCAGAATCGATTGATTTGCCATTTCTTTGCGCTGCATTTCGCGCGCAGATAAGTCGTTCAAAATGGTGTAACCAAAAATCGCTTTCAGACCATCTTCTTCATTCACATTCGTGGCGGCCGAACCGATCACCGCGGTCGCCTCAACTTCATAATCAAACCATTGGCAGTCCTCGGGTCGACGCACGGTTGAGCGTGTCGCCACCATGCTGCTCGCGAGTTTGATGAAACCCATCGGAATCTCACTATGCAGTTTTGCACCCTGTTTGGTCCAGTACTCAAGTGTTTCAGCACGGTGTGCGGCGAAGTTTCGGCCGCCCGCGATGCAGTTACGTACGTTCAGAGGGATCATCCACGGCGTCGTCGCTTCAGCCATCCATAAATCTGAGCCTCCTTGACGAGCCGCCCATTCAATAATTTGATAACCCTCTTGCAAAGCACGCGCGCCCGCCGCCATAAAGGCATCCATCGTGACCGGAAACTGTGAATACTGCGCGTGCGCCTGGGCGGCCGCTTGTAAGTCAAGAACTTTAAGTGCGTCGCCGTGATTGACCGCAACGCCGAGTCGTTCAATGCCATTGGTACCGCGATAACGTCCGATTTTCATGATGTTTTAGCCTGTTCAATACCGATTCGTATCGATGTTAATTGAGTGAGTGGTTTTTTGCCTGGATCTTACCTTTGACCGCATGTCCTAACTATCGAGGGCAGAAATCCTCTCTACTAAAGGCGCGTGGAAATTGCGGGCCACTCATCCCCGCACGCCCGTCTTCAAGGCGCTTAAACAACGCGTGTACTTCGGCGGTAAACATCGCTTGCGTTCTTGTCGTAAAGGCTCCTCGATGACCACCGATATCATCTAAATCTACAAGCTTCGCCTGAGGAATATATTTAGTGGCCTCAAGTATGCCCCCTTCACGAGGGGGGTGAAGTTGATCCTGACAATTAGGAAACAAAATCACACGGGCTCGCACTGCGCGTGCAGCTGCTTTTAGGTCGCCCTTGAAGTTGGCGGTCTGGCTGATGTCATGACTATCGATTGCCCAACTACGATAGATCCAGTCGCGCGCGTCGATAGCTGCTGACAGACGTTTGACATCCGAATTAAACATTGCGCGGACCTGATCAGCCGTTTCATACAGTGCATCGTAGCCTGCAGGTGATACACCGAAAGCGCTTTGTATTTGCAGTCCGATCGCAATACCGTTTTTCGGTCCGTCACCTTTTGCGTAATCGCCGTTGCTCCACTTAGGATCGCTCATCACCACTTGACGCACGCTTTCCCAAATAAAATTACCTTGGCGATTAGCATGTGCCATCGGCACCATCGGAAAGGCCGCGTCCATAAAGTCTGGATAGCTGACAATCCATTGAAGAGTTTCGATTCCGCCCATTGAAATCCCTCCCACCGCCACAAGATGTTTGATTCCTAAGCACTCAGTTAGCATACGATGCTCAGCGTTCACCATGTCGCGAATATTGAAGCGCGGAAACTTCATATTTAAACCTGAGCGCGTAGCCGAAGTCGTTGCATTCGGATCAACAGAGGCAACTCCTAGTGTGTCAGGTTGAATGACAAAATAGCGATCACTATCAAAGGCATTTCCAGAGCCTGTCCAGATCGTTTGACTATTGCGGTTACCTTGCAGGCCGTGCAGCGATAAGATTGCATTGCTTTTCTTTTCGTTGAGTGACCCAAAGGTGATGTAAGACATCTTGAAGTCTGGAATGCTTTCGCCGCTTTCAAGATGCAAAGTGCCTAACGAGCAGCTTTGAACCGCCGACGGAGTTGGCGCGGCAGAAGTTTGCGCATCACTTGGTGAAGATGCTAAGCCAATGATGAATGATAAGGCGGCAAAACTGCTTTTAAGAAATGGATTGCGTAGAAACATGTTGAGCCTTTTTGCTTTTAGTTGTTATGAAAATTTAAGTTTCAATGAATAGCTATCAGTCGCATACGTTGCCGGAGACTGCACGGTTTGAGTGTGTAAGGCAATCACCCAGGTCTGTTTTGTGTTGTCTGCTCGTGGCACGACGTGGCCGCCGGTCACGCCAAACGCGGTGTCTACGCCGCCGTCTCGCAGTGTTCGGATGATCGAACGGGCACACGACCAGTTTTCAGTCATGGGTCAGCCTCTCAGAGTTCTATTGCTCAAGTTTGATGTTTGAATCTTGAATGACCTTTGCCCATTTCTTGCGTTCTTGCACAATAAAACTCGCAAATAGTTCTGGGGTGCTTTCTATGATTTCAACTTTACGTGCTCGCATCGCCTGTTTGAGTTCTTCGGTTTTATAGGCTTGTGCTGCGGCGGCTGCAATTTTATTGACAATGTTTTTCGGTGTATTCGCGGGTGCGAATAAACCACCCCAGCCCACGCCCTCAAAGCCTGGAAAGCCTTGTTCAGCAACTGTTGGGATATCGGGGAGGTAAGGAAAGCGTTCTGCCGAGGTGACGGCAAGGGCGCGCAGTTTACCTGAGGTGATTTGTTCGGTCGCATTGCTGATGTCATTTGGCATCACTTGTATACGCCCACCCATCATGTCGGTGTAGGCTGGCAGCATTCCTTTGTAGGGGATGCCAACGATCTGGATATCAGCTTCTTTTTTAAATTTCTCGAACGAGAGATGGCTTGAACTACCAATCGCACCAAGACCGTAGTTCAGGGCGCCCGGTTGTTGTTTAGCCTGCTTGATGAGGTCAGCCAGCGTCTGGATAGGCGAATTGGCAGGTACGACAAAAACATTTATGGCCTTGTACATCAAGACCACTGGGGTAAAGTCTTTATCAGAGTCATAGGGCAGTGAGGGGTACAAAAATTCGTTTGTGGTGTGGGTGCCGGTTCCGCCGAGTAAGAGTGTGTAGCCGTCTGGGGCCGCAGCTGCGCCCATTTTGGTGCCGACGATGCCGGCTGCGCCTGTGACGTTTTCGATGACCATGGGCTGGCCTAAGATCGGAGACATTGATGCAGCGACTTGACGCGTGACGATGTCGGCTGGCCCGCCTGCTGCAAACGGTACGATGATTTTGATGCTTTTAGCTGGATAGTCTTGGCCCCACACTTGCGGGCAAAGAGCTAAGGTCAAGGTTGCCAGGCTGAGCGTTGTCAGTGTTTTTGCAAGGGATGATACCTTGGCATACAGAGTGATGGGGGTCATGTAGTTGGCTCCAGGGTATCAATGATTAGGGTCTTAGTAGGTCTAAGAGCACTTCGACAGAATGTGCGTTTTCGAAATGTTGGATCAGGTGTTTGACCTTCTGATAACGCGTGGGCGCATCGTCAAAAGGCCACTCGCTAGTCATGGCGGCTAGATTGCCCTCGGCTTCTTCCCACTCAAAGGCGAATCTTGAAAGGTCTGAGATTTCGTCAGTCAATACCGTGGCATTGTTTAACGTGATCACAATCTTACTGCCCCAATCAGTGATCTCTTCAGACTCATAAACACTGATGCAGCGACTCAACTCATGAATGGCGCCCGGACCATAATGCTTGTCAAAATCCGTGAGCTTTAAGGTGCCATCGCGTAGCCCTGTTGCGAGCATGAAAGCACAGCTCATAATGGCACCAGTCGGCGAATCAAACGGCCCATAATTTTTTGTGCCGGGATAGTTCGCATTACGCGGCGAAAATGTGACCTCGATCGACTTGACGTCGTCGGCAACAAAATGATGTTGGCGTTGCAAGGTCAAGAGTTGATAGAGCGGCCCTTGATTGATCAGACAGCCGGGTAAGGGCTTGTACACCACACTTGGTGTTTGCCAATTCCATTGAGGCGGCGCGACCGACGTGTTGTTAGCAAACGCTGCATACAAACCACTGTCTCCCTCAAGCGCTTTGGATGCCGCCGGAAACCCTTTCTGCGCAAGGCGCGCAGCAATCACACCGCCACGCGCAGCATTCGCGACTTGAAGGCGCCACTCGGGTGTTCCTTCACCCCAGCATTGCATGGTCCCTGCAGATAATTGACTGGCTAGTCCAAGTGCGTTTGCTGTTTGAACAGCATCTAGCCCCAGTAATTTTGCTACAGCTGCTGTCGAAGCAAACACACCAAAGACCGAAGTCGCACGAAAGCGATTTTTGACCACAGCTTCAGAGGCGCCGGTGGCGATGCTTGCCAAACATTCATAGCCGGCAGCCATTGCCGTCAGCACCTGACGTCCATCCGCCTGGCACTCTTGCGCGACGGCGAGCAGGGCAGGGATCACGATGCAACCAGGGTGTGCCACGATGTCAGCAAAGGTGTCATTTTGACCCCTCGAACACATTCTGTAAGCGTCGATGTACGCTGCATCGGCAGCAGTCAGTTGCAAGGGCAACACCATCGTTTTGGCCTTGCCTGGTGCCGAATGCAGCTCGACGACAGCGTCGAGCAGGGCGCGATCATCCGAAGCCGTCACCGACATGCTGGTGCCGTAGAGCAGACAGGTCTTCAGTTTGCGGACGACGTTTGCCGGGATGTCGGCATAGCTGAGATTGGCAATGATTTTGCCAAGTTGTTGAGAGTAGGTCATGAGTGATGTTTCACAATTTGAATAGTGATTATGCCTAGGTATTGAAGAGTTGATCGCACGGGCCTTTTAATCTGACATGTTTGCTTGTCCGATCGGTGTCCAGCGCGCCGTTTCAATACGAATCAAGTCTTTTGTTTGCGCGGGTGTCGTATCTAGAATGGGCACGACGCCTTGCGCCCGTAACTGATCAGTGAATTCTTTTTGTCTCATCACTTTCATCGCGGCGGCGTTCAAGGTCTCGCCTACGACCGCGCTAATACCAGCAGGTGCCACAAAAAAATTATAAGTGTTGGCAAGCATTTCTGGAAACCCTTGTTCAACCGTGGTTGGTACTCTAGGGAGTGCCTGCGATCGCTCGGTGTCACACAGAGCTAAAATTTTGATTTTGCCCGCTTCATAGAAAGGAAGGCTGGTTGAAGGCACATCGCAGAGCCATGCGATTTGCCCGCTTACCAGTGCCTGCATGGCTGGTGCCGAACCTTTGTAGGGAACGTGCAGCGAGTCGACTCCCAGTTGCTTTTTGAATAGTTCGGCTGCCAAGTGCACGAAAGATCCGATCCCCGCCGAGCCATACGAGTATTTTTCAGGATTTGCTTTCAGTAACGCAATAAAGTCTGAAAGAGTATTCACAGGCAAAGACGCGGGTACGCAGATTGTCGCTGAAAGTTTGGCTAACGCGGCGATGGGTGTGAAGTCTTTGATTGGATCGTAGAGAGGCTTACGAACAGATACCGGATAGATGATCAGACTAGACGAGGTGGCAACCTGGAGTGTATAGCCGTCAGGCTTTGCGCGTGCGGCTTCGTGACCACCAATCGCACCCCCAGCGCCTACCCGATTATCGACAACGATCGGAGTGTTTAACACCGCCGATAGTCGTTGAGTGAAGGCGCGTATAAAAATATCGCTTGGCCCTCCCGCTGGAAACGCATTGATAAACTTAATAGGCCTGTCTGGATAAACGTTTTGGGCAAAACTGAGTGCTGGCTGAGTGGCGCCGACTAAGCCGCCGATGAGCGTTTTCAAAAAGGGCCGACGCTGCATGACTATTCTCCTGTAATCAACGCTCGAATTGTTGTCTCTACTTTTTTAATTATTTAAAATGTACTCTAGAAGTCCTATGATCCCATATTCTTTTGCTCTTGTACGACATCTAGTGGTGCGAAGTGGTCAACGCTTAAATCAGCTGCACGCTATTCGTATGCAGGCTTGGCGACCCGCTTGCGCAATGGCACACAGTAGTCGTCGCCTCTCGATATTATCGCGCGTGTCATTGAACAAAGTGACAGGCCACGTGATGCCCCTCAGCAACTTCTCTTAACAGCGGTTTTTGTTCTGCACATTCAGCCCGAGCGCTAGGGCAGCGTTGATGAAAGCGGCAGCCTGAAGGTGGGTTTGAGGCTGAGGGTAATTCGCCCCGTAAGATAATACGTTGCCTCACGAGACCAGGTTTTGGGCGAGGAATCGCTGAAAGCAAGGCTTGTGAGTAAGGATGCAAGGGGAGCGCGTAGAGGTCCGATTTGAGGGCGCTTTCTACGATCTCTCCAAGATACATGACCATGACACGCTGAGAAATCTGGCGTACCACCCCTAGGTCGTGTGCAACAAATAAATAGCTGACGCCGAGGCGCTCTTGGATATCCTTGAGTAAATTGATAATTTGGGCCTGAACCGACACATCGAGTGCGGATACAGGTTCGTCACACACCACCAACTTGGGGTGAAGCGCCAACGCACGCGTGATGACAATGCGTTGCTTTTGACCTCCAGAAAACTCGTGTGGGTAGCGCTGCAAATGTGTGTGATTGAGCCCAACTAAGTCAAGTAGTTCAGCGGTGCGTGCTGCGATCTTCTTTTTATTCCAACGCGCGATGACCATCGGTTCAGCGATGATTTGTTCGATGGTCATTCTGGGATTGAGTGAGCTACTGGGATCCTGAAAAACCATCTGAATTTGGGCACGCACTTCGCCAAGTGCATGCTCAGGACAAGTGCTAATGTCCTTGCCCTCAAAATGAATCGTGCCTCGAGTGGGGGTCAGCAGTCTTGCGATTGCACGAGCGAGTGTAGATTTACCGCAGCCACTTTCACCAACGAGCCCGAGAGTTTCATTTTCGTGGATCTCTAAACTGACGCCGTCGACTGCTCGTAAGGGTGACGATTTTTGCCACAGAGCGAAACTGCTCTTTTGTTTGAAATGTACGGCAAGGTCATGCACCTTTAGCATTGCGGCGCTATCCTTGCTTAGTGCGCTGATGGGGCTTGAAGGGCTTTGCGTACTCAATTTTGATAACCCGTATGACGTAGGCAAGCGGCGGCGTGTCCAGGCGCTAGGCGTTTAAGTTGTGGATCCAAGTCAATGCAAGCTTGTTGTACAAAGGTGCATCTTGGCGCAAAGCGACACCCCGAGGGCATGCGCTGAGGAAGAGGTACCGCGCCCGCAATGGTTGGTAAGCGGGCAACGTCATAATCTAGTGGAGGAATGCTTTGTAACAAGCCCTCGGTGTAGGGATGTTTGGGGGTATCAAACAACGCCTGCGCGGTCGCTTGCTCGACGACTCGCCCCGCATACATCACCACTACTCGGTCAGCAATATCGGCGATCACACCAAGATCATGGGTAATGATCATGACGGCCATACCAAAATCACGACGTAGGCTTCGTAATAAATCCAGAATTTGCGCCTGTATCGTGACATCAAGCGCTGTCGTAGGTTCGTCTGCAATGAGTAGCTTAGGCTGACAGGCTAAGGCCATTGCGATCATGGCTCGTTGACGCATGCCGCCCGAAAGTTGGTGTGGGTAGTCGTCGATGCGGGTATGCGGTGAGGCAATACCAACATGACCTAAAAACTCAATCGCGATATGACGGGCCGCTTTAGCTGAGATGTTTTGATGCGCGCGTAAGGTCTCGATAATTTGACGACCAATCGTAAAAACCGGGTTTAAAGACGTCATCGGCTCTTGGAAGATCATGGCAATTTCACCGCCGCGCACTTTTCGCAATCGTTCGTCACTGCAATGCATCAGATCCTCTTGTTGAAAGAGGATTTTTCCGGCGGTCATTTCGATTGCGGGGCTATTGAGTCGCAGAATCGACATTGCAGATACGCTTTTGCCACAACCCGACTCACCGACAATCCCCAGTACCTCTGCGGCACCGACGTCAAACGACACCCCATCGACAACGTTGTAGGGTGTACGGCTCTTGACCGTTAGGGTCAAGTCGCTGACGCTGAGTAAGGGTGAAGGCCTATCCACTGTTCAGTTAAGCTTCGCTGAAGGGATAGGTTTGGTCGCGCGGCACGTGCTTGTAATCTAAGGTCAACAAGTCAGCGGGCCCCCAGTCTGGGGTGTCGATGATGATGATGGCCCCCGTAATGTCGGTATAAGAGGCTCTGAAGTGAGTCTTAGAGCGCAACAGCACGTAGTTGAAATCGTTAATACTCATATCAAACTGTATGAAACAGTCTTCAGAGACCGCCACCGACGGACGAGTGGTGAGGCTAAGCACCATGTAGCCCGTATCGATCACCACCACATCACCTAAATCAATCCACCGGCCGGTGTAATAAGGGCCGGTCGCGCGAAACGCCTTTGGGCCAGCGAAGATGATTTTTCCGGTAATGCTGACAGGGTCACCCGCTCTGTCTGAGCTGTGCCCGCCGACAGACACGGTGACTTGCGCACCAACGCCTGCCTGGATGACTTGCGCGACAGCCGCGGCATCCCATAAAAAGGGTACTGCGGTGCGACCGAGCTGCAGTCGTACCACCTCTTTTAATACGTGCGTGGAGTCGACCATGCGGTCGGCATGTTCGAGTAGTACGATTGGTTTGTTGGTGAAAGCGGCCTGGCGCTGCGCTTCGGCAAGCCCCTCAGGCAGACTATAAACAAGTTCTCGATGACTAAAGGCGGCTTTTGCCTGTTTCAGAATGCTGCAGAACTCTTCGGCTGAAGACTGCGCCAGTTGCGGATTTTTATTTGCAACCGCTAATACCGAAAAGCCACAGTTCGGGACATCCGCGTACGAAAACCCCGCAAAGATAGAGATATCTAGATACTCGGTCGAGTCTTGAACGCGCTGAATTGAGTCGCGCACAACCGTCGCTAAGGGTTCAAGGTCTGTGGCACTAAAAATGCTCGGCACCATTAGACCGGGTTTACAAAAATGCATGACGGGATCAATTTCGCCCTGCAACGTGCGAAGCAAACAGTTGGCCGTGCGCTCTCCGGTTTGTGCTTGATCGGTATGCGGTGAAAAGTGATACCCGAACACAGCATTCGCTTGAGCGATGGTCGTTTGATCTAAATTCGCATGATAATCAAGTGCAACCATAATTTGAATTTGATCACCCACTTTGCGACGGACTGCAGAAATAATATCGCCATCGCCATCGAGCCGTTTTGGAGTGACCAACGCGCCATGCAGATCTAGCAAAATCCCGTCGAGATGTTCAATGTTGAGCCCCTCAAGAATTGCGTTGAGGTAGTAGTCAAACGCCTCGTCAGAGGAGCAGGCTGCAGCGCCGGCTTCTGAGTAGATGATGGGCAGCATCTCGACCTCATGACTTTCACAGATCGATATAAAACCTCCGACAGGAGTGTTCGCGCCACGATGACGTTCAATTAACTCGTTGCCTCGAACCTCTACCGCCTGAAAGTCAGCGAGCGTTGTGAGATTAGGTAAGAAGGTAACGGATTCGAGTTTGAACCCCGCGATAGCGATGCGCAGCGGACGCGTTGAGTTGATTGCCATTTTATTTTCCTTTTTTTAATGCAGAAGCTGACAAGTCTCGCGGATCAAGTATGTCACGAACGGAGTCGCCTACAAGGTTAAACGCTAAAACCGCTAACGTGAGACAAAGCCCCGGGATCAAGGCCAACCAAGGAGCGTCAAGAATCGTGATGACCCCGTCGCGTATCAGATTGCCCCAACTTGGTTCAGGGGGTTGTATGCCAAGGCCTAAAAAACTCAAGGCTGCCTCTTCGCGAATTGCACCAGCGATGCTCAGTGTCGCCATCACAATCAGTGGGCCCACCGCATTCGGAAAAATATGTCTGAGTAAAATGTGAAACTGACGCCCACCGAAGGATCGACTTGCCGTCACATAATCGAGTTCGCGAATAATGAGCGTTGAGCTGCGCGCCAAGCGGATAAAGATTGGTACATGCGCGATACCGATTGCAAGCACAAGCACACCCATGCTAGACCCAACCAGCGTGACAACCATTAACGCTAATAACAGTGACGGAAAGGAAAGCATAATATCGACAAAGCCCGAGACGACCGTGTCGATCCAGCCGCCGCGATAGCCTGCAAGAATACCCAGTGGCATACCAAGCAAAATCGAAACGAAGACGGATAAAATTCCGACGTACAAAGCAGGCCTCGTGCCATAGATCACGCGACTGAGTACGTCACGACCAAACTCATCCGTGCCAAACCAATGCGTCATTGAGGGCGGGGCAAATGCTTGCGTGATGCTTTGCTCGGTGGGGTCGACCGCGATCCAAGGGGCGAGCAACGCGACCAAGACAATGAAGGCAATAATGATGATGCCAGCCAGAGCACCGCGATCTGACACCAGCAGGCTTAACCGAAGCGACCAAGTATTGCGGCGGCTGACTGGAGCGTCGGTTTGCGCGTAAGAGATCGGCTCAGACATTGAGTGATGCGTCGGTTTGAACGTTAGGGATCGGCTCAACCATAGCGTGCCGAGTTGGTTTGAAGCTTAGCACTTGACTCACGCATATTTGACTCGAGGATCAAGAAGGCCATAACTGAGGTCAACGAGCAAGTTGACGAGCACAATGATTAAGGCAAAGACAATTAGACCCGATTGGATCAGGTTGTAGTCGCGTTGCGCGATCGCGCCGATCAACAGTTTGCCAAGGCCCGGGCGGTTAAAAACAGTCTCGGTTAAGATCGCGCCACCAAGAATAGTCCCGGTGTATACACCCATGGCGGTGATGACGATCACCAAGACATTGCGCAGCGCATGCTTGAAAAATACTTCGTAGGGCGTTAAGCCTTTTGCAAACGCGGTGCGCACATAATCTTGGCTTAGTGCTTCAATCATTGTCGAGCGCGTAAGACGCGTGACATAGGCGGCTTGCACCAAGCCTAAACTTAAGCCAGGCAAGACCAGTTTTTGTAGGTATTCGCCAACTGAATCGCCGCGCATGCTGTGAATCACTGGAAACCAGCCGAGCCAAACAGAAAAAACGAGCAACAATAATACGCCTAGATAGAAAGAAGGAAATGAGAAGCCAAGTAATGCAAAGACACGGCCTGAGAAGTCGATCCAGCCGTTGCGTTTGACGGCGGTGATGACGCCGATCGGAATCCCCACCGCTGCGCCAACCACGAGCGCTGCAAGCGCAAGAGCTAAGGTGTCAGGAAATACGGACCAGATCTGCTCAGAGATCGATTTTCCGGTAATTAATGAATCGCCTAGATTGCCCTGCAATAAGCCCAGCATAAAGTCGCTGTACTGCGTGAATAGGGGCTGGTCTAGTCCGGCTTTTTGGCGAAACGCGGCAATGGCTTCTGCTGAGGCTTGATCCCCTAAGACGACCAGAGCCGGATCGGCTGGCACGAGTCGCATGATAAAAAAAACGATCGTGGGCACCGAAAACAAGATGACGATTAGCGTGAAGAATCGTCTGAGCAAAAAAACTGTCATAGACTAAGCTCGACTACTCATCATTAAGGCGCAAGGACACGGGTCGCTTCAGTGATCTGATAAAAAATAAAACTTTTTTGTTCATGTCCAAGATCAAGCGACTTCGAACGCGCCATGGCATAGTATTGTGTGTAAAGAGGGATTGCGATGACATCACGTGCTATCTTTTTTTGTGCCTCTTGCCAAAGAGAAATCTGTTCTTTTCCGTTTGGGTTGTAAGTCGCTTTCGCTAGCAAGTCGTCGACCCCAGAGATATTTTCGCCGTAGTGCGTGAAATTAGCGATGGCCGTTGGCTTGCTGATTGATGAGGACGCTGCGTAGAATTGATCAAAATAAATCTGACCAGTCATCGGAAAGCGAAAAGCTCCATAAAAAACGATAGGATTTACGTCTTGTCGGATGAGTCGATGGTAGGTGGGATGATCGACGACTTTGAGTTCGATGACCACGCCAATTTTTTTCCATTGCTCTTGGATGACCTGAATCGGTGGTAAGTAAATATTGCTATTACTCATGTTGACGGTCATCTTAAAACCGTTTGGAAAGCCAGCTTGGGTGAGTAGCTCTTTGGCACGCTTCAGGTCGAAAGGATATTTTTCAATATCGGTCGTGTGTCCGGTGTAGCCAGCTGGTAAGGCAGAGTACTCGGGGCTTGCAAGGTCTTTGCCTAAGAACGCGATTAGATTATTACGGTCGGTTGCGTGAGACAGTGCTTTACGAACTCGAATATCTTCAAGAGGTTTTTGATTCAGATTGAAATAGACTACGAAGGTATTGGCAGGCGAGGTTAGATCAACAAAAAAACCACCTTTACGTAAGCGGTCTACGATATCCTGTTTAGCCTGTATGCCAATGGCTTGCACTTCGTTTGACCGCAGTGCCAGTTCACGGGTACTCGCTTCGGGCATAAACTGATACACGATGCGCTCGACAATGGGCTTGCCGCGCCAGAAAGCATCATTGCGCACGAGAGTGACACTTTCACGTGGCTTGTATCCGCCCATTTCAAAGGGGCCGGTGCCAATAGGATTGAGTTTAGGGTCAAGTTTTTGTTGTGCCGCGGCACTCGACATGATGTAGCCCGCTTGATAGCCGGCCATGAGGTGCGTAAAAGTGGGGTCAGGTTGTTTTAACTTCACGAGCACCGTATACGGGCCCAGTATGTCGACCTGCTCAATGTTGCTCAGGCTACCGCGAAAGGGCGAACCGAACTTCTCGTCGAGAACGCGTTCGATTGAATACTTAACGTCGGCCGAGGTAAAGTCCCCCATTCCTTTGTGCCACTTGACTCCCTTGCGTAATTCAAACGTCCATTGTTTGGCGTCAGGCGAGGCCGACCACTTTTCAGCTAGGCCAGCGACGACTTTGTCACCGTTCATATCTCCGGACGGAAACTCAACTAAGCCCTGGTAAATATTCATGACAATCGGTGTTTCGCTACTGCCCACGGCGACATGCGGATCTAGCGTGGCGATGTCATTAAACGCCAGGCCAAACCGCAGGACTTGTTCTTTTGCCAGCGTTTGCGCTTGGGCAACGAGGGGGTATTGGGTGACCCCAGCTAACAGCACGAGCGAACAAAGAGTAGAAACAATCTTAAGCTTGAACACAGACATCTCCGAGCGAACGTTAAGGCAAGTGAGTCGATTAACCGTGCACGGCCGCTTCTAATGGCTGTACTTCAGCGATCACCTGATCGATCGCGGTTCGTAGCCGGGCAGCGATTTCATGAAGTTCATTTTGCGTGGTGATATAAGGCGGCGCCAACAAAATGTGGTCACCTTTGCGTCCATCTACTGTTCCCCCCATGGGGTAGCTTAATAGGCCGTTAGACAAGGCGGTTTTTTTAATACGTGCGTGCAACTGTAGTGTTGGGTCAAAGGGCACTTTGCTTTCTCTGTCTAGCACGAGCTCTATGCCCCAAAAAAATCCACGGCCACGAATGTCGCCGACGTAGGGATGGTCTTTAAAGTGTTCTTTCAGAATATTTTCAAACGCCAAACCATTGTGTTGTACCTGGGCCAACAAACCGTCTCGTTTAATGACCGTCTGAACCGCGAGGGCTGCGGCGCATGCGACCGGATGACCTAAATAAGTATGACCGTGTTGAAAAAAGCCACTGCCAGCCGACATCGCGTCGACAATCTTCTTTTGAGCCAATAGCGCACCGATCGGTTGATAGCCGCCACCAAGCCCTTTCGCAATGGCCACTAGATCAGGAGTGACGCCTTCTTGCTCTGAAGCATAGAGTGTGCCAGAGCGTCCCATCCCGCACATGACTTCGTCGAGAATGAGCAACACCCCATATTTGTCACAGACCGCTCGCATGGCTTTGAAGTAGCCGGGCACTGGGGTGAGTACACCCGCAGTCGCGCCACCAATTGTTTCGGCAACAAACGCAATGATACGGTCTGCGCCTTGAGCCAAAATGGCTGCTTCGAGTTCGTGCGCTAAGCGAGCCACGTACTGTTCATCTGTTTCGCCTGCGGGCTGCTCGCGATAGGGGTAACAGGGTGAGACATGTGTTGCAGGAACAAGCAGCGGCGCAAACGGCGCGCGGCGCCACTCGTTACCGCCCACTGCTAACACACCTAAGGTGTTGCCGTGATAGCTTTGCCGGCGGGCAATGAAGTGGCTGCGTTGGCTTTGCCCAATCTCAACGAAATATTGCCGCGCCATTTTAAGAGCAGCCTCCATTGCCTCAGACCCACCACTGACAAGATAGACGTGGCTGATACCTTCAGGTGCAGTGCGAATCAGCTCGTCGGCCAACTCTTCAGCAACTGGCGTCGTAAAAAAAGAGGTGTGTGCATAAGCCAGCTTGTCAATTTGTGCATGCATGGCAGCAAGCACGTCGGGTTGTCCGTGACCCAGCGAAGTGACGGCCGCGCCACCAGAGGCATCGATATACGAGCGTCCTTGCGAGTCTTGAATCCAGATGCCTTTTCCAGACACGGCAGAGGCAGGTTTGACACGCAGGCTACGGTGGATGATATGGGTCATGCAGGAGCTCCTGAAACTGGGTGTAATACGACCAGCTGTCAAAGATACGGCCGGTTTGTTTTTATTAGAAGAAAGCTGTTCGTTATACGATACTCTTATTTGAGGAATAATATCGTTTCGTTAAGGTTGCGCGCCTGAAGTGTTGCTGCCGCTTTGCTGAGACTTTTTCATCGATTTTTTTGTAGTCTCTTATTTTTTGTACTATAGGACAAGTCGATAAAAGACATAAGGCAATATGCGAAATGATTTGCCCGCCAGCTTCCCTCTCTGGCCTCTTGCAGCAACGCTCACCACTCAAAGTCTTGCCACGATGGCGGCCTATTCGTTTCCAGTGGTGGCTCCGGTGATTGCAAAAGATCTTCAGGTTCCGGGCACTTTGGTGGGTTTTTTTATTTCTACCGTTTACGGTGTTGGCATTATTTCGTCGTTGCTGTCGCCCCGCTTTATCCGTCGTTATGGTGCAGTGCGGGTGAGTCAACTCGTGCTCATTGCCACGCTCGCGATGTTGTTAGCCTGTTCGTTAGGGAGTGTGCTGTCAGTAGTCATCGGAGCCGCGCTTCTGGGCTTGGCGTACGGTGCCACAGCCCCTTCAAGCACCCATTTGCTTGTGCCGCGTACTCCACCTGGCATCATGAATCTTGTCCTTTCGATCCGGCAGATCGGTGTGCCTCTGGGTGGCGTGCTGGCCGGGTTGGTGATGGCGCCGTTGACCTTGCACCTAGGCTGGCGGGTGGCGCTGCTGTGTCAGACCGTGCCTGTTTTGCTTGCCTTGGTTCTGCTACAAGGTGCACGCGAGCGTTGGGATCGCGATCGCGATCCTGCTACCGAGGTGTTTTGCAGGGGTATGTTGACACCGGTACAAATATTGCGTCGCAACAGTGCGATACGGACTCTTGCCTTTGCAAGCTTCATTTACAGTGGGCTGCAACTCTGTTTTATTTCGTTTTTGACGGTTCACCTAACAAGTCAAGTCGGTTTTGATTTGCTTCAAGCGGGGCGTGCACTGGCCGTGTATCAGGTATCGGCCGTTATCAGTCGACCGCTTTGGGGTTGGTTGGCCGATAAGTTTGTGACAGCCCGACAACTGCTGATTGTGCAAGGCTTGCTGATGTGTGTGACGGCTGTGCTCGCGGGTCAGTTTGCCGCGAGTTGGTCGCACGACTTGGTGCTGACGGTCTGCGCGGTGGCTGGCGCGACCGCAAGTGGGTTCACAGGTCTGGCCTATGCAGAATGGGCGCGATTGGGTGGTGCGCAACGCACCGAGGCGACTGGCTTAGGTTCGGGCATTATGTTTGCGGGGGTCATGTTGCTGCCGTCAGCCTTTTCGGTGACGGTGACATTTTTTGATGATTACGGCATTGCCTATGGGTGTGTGGGAGGTCTGGCCGCACTGTCGGGCTTGCTGTTATTTGCCTCGAAGCGCTCAGCGTAAATTCAGTCTGCCGTCGTCGTGAACAGAATGCTTGTCCAAGTGCTAAATTATGGCGAGGTCTTGGGTTGTCAAGCGCGTAAAGGATTAAGGCGTCGCCCCATACCTTAAGACATCGCCCTATACCTTAAGACATCGCCCCTTACATTAGGTATAGGACTTAGTCTGTCAAACGCGTGAACCCTAAAGACCTGGCAATACACAATACAGTCGCTCACCATACTGCTAAGAGATCATCATGCAAAAAATACAACTCGGCCGTTCAGATATCGCAGTACCCCCCGTGATTTTTGGTTGCAATATTTTTGGTTGGACAGTCGACAAGGCGCAGTCGTTTCGTCTGTTAGATGCGTTGGTAGAGTCGGGTTTGAATGCGCTGGATACTGCTGACGTCTACTCGTATTGGGTGCCTGGCAATAAAGGTGGTGAGTCTGAAACGATTATCGGAGAATGGTTAAAGGCCAGAGGCCGGCGCCATGAGGTACTGATTTTTTCGAAAGCTGGGATGGAAATGCCAGGGATAGGCAAAGGCTTATCTGCCCAATATCTGACGCGCGCGATCGAAGATTCGCTTAAGCGACTGCAGACGGATGTGATCGACTTATTTCAGTCGCATCGCGACGATGAGATTACGCCGCACGAAGAGACGCTTGCCGTCTATGACAAACTGATAAAGGCCGGCAAGATTCGTGCGATTGGTGCCTCTAATTATTCGGTGACGCGTTTTAAAGAGGCCTTAGAGGTGAGCGCACGCACCGGTTTGCCGCGCTATGAAACGATGCAACCGCATTACAACTTGCTCGAGCGCGCAATTGAAGCTGATCTTTTGCCATTGTGTGCGAGTGAAGGCGTAAGCGTCATTCCTTATTACGCCTTAGCTTCTGGATTTTTATCAGGCAAGTATCGTACTGAGTCTGACTTAAACAAAAGCCCACGCGGCGCGCGCGGCGCCGGCAAGTATCTTGACGCAAGGGGCTTGAAAGTATTGGCAGCACTTGACGTCGTTGCTGAGCGTTATCGCACTACGCCTGCGCAGGTCGCGATTGCGTGGTTTAAGGGGCGTCCAGGGCTCGCTGCGCCGATTGCGAGTGCAACAACGTTTGAACAATTGACTGAGTTGGTGCAGGCAGCGGCGCTAGTACTAGACACCGAGGCGATTGCTCAGTTAGATACGGCCAGCGCTTGAGTGAACTGACCAGCTTAGACGCAGCAAGCGTTTGAGTGCATTAGTTTTTAGATGCAGCAAACGCTCGACTGAACCGACCTGTTCAGATGCAGCAAGCGCTCAGGTGAGTGACACTCAGAGTCAGCAGAGCAATAGATTACTCGTCGCGAACATTTGCGTCTTTAATAATCTTGCCCCAGTGAGCCAGATCTTTTTTAACGAGCTCATCCATCTGCCCAGGAGTCATTGGCATCATGTCATAGCCATCGACTTGAATCCCTTTAATCACTGCTGGGTCTTTCATCACTTCGTTAAACGCTGGTACGAGTTTAGCCATGACTTCGGCAGGCAGGCCTTTGGGGCCGACGATGCTAAACCAGATCGCGGCATCAAAGCCTTTGTAGCCCGACTCATCAAGAGTTGGCACGTTAGGCAACATCACACTACGTTTAAGCGATGTGACCGCCAAGGGCTTGAGCGTACCTGCTTCGAGTTGTGTCGCTGCTGAACCTAGTGATGAAAACAAAAAGGGCACGTGTCCGCCTAAGACCTCAACTACCGCCGGATTACCGCCCTTGTACGGCACGTGCGTGATATTTAAGTTTTCAAGCTTGTTCAATTGCTCGCCCGCCAAGTGGCCAACACCACCAATCCCTGAGGTGCCGTAGCTCCATTTTGACGGATCTTTTTTGGCTAACGCAATCAAACCTTTAATATCTTTAGCAGCCGAATCTGGGCGCACGACGATCACCGTGCCGCCGCCCGCAATCATGGCGATATTGGTAAAGTCTTTTAGCGGGTCGTACGCAAGCTTGCGCATGTTTGGCAAGATCACCATGGGGCCCGAGTCGGTGATGTGCAAGGTGTAGCCGTCAGGGTCAGCCTTGGCGGTCAGGTCAAGTGCGATCGAGGCGCCCGCACCGGGGCGGTATTCCATAATAAAAGGTTGGCCGATGATTTTTGATGTGCGTTCGGCGATGGGGCGAATCAGCTTATCGGCGGCGCCGCCCGCTGAGTAACCGATGATCATTTTGATCGGCTTGTTAGGGTATTGCGCGTGCGCGCCAGACGACAGCGCCAACAGACCAAATGCCGCAAGCGTGGGTGCAATGATTTTTTTCAAACCGTTCGATATTTTTTTCATGGGTATCCTCAGGGAACTTCGTTTTTTCACGCAGGATACTACCCTGCAAGTTGAGTCATGTTGCCAACATGGTGTTGCGAAAAACAGTGAACCGTATCAGTGTAAAAGCTTTAGCTTTGAACAGGTACTTGTCTGACGCATTGACTACACGCCAGATTCGAGGCTCTTATCAAGCCTCAGAAAAGACCTGCTCAGGTTTGACCATGCCTTTGACTTCAACCGCGTTACCTGAGGGATCTAAGACTAAAAATACATGTTGCTCGCGTGGTGTGCCAATAAAAATATGGTCAGGCTCCATGGCGAACGGCGTGTTGGCTGCACGCAAGGCTGCGAGCATTTTTTGGTACACGGCACTTTCAACGATCACACCAAAATGCCTTAAGGGGTACGGATTTTTTCCGATATTGACCGACTTGTGCGAAGCCTCAAGTGGCGATAACTGAGCCACAAGATGATGGCCATAAAAATCAATATCAGCGCGATCAGCGATCACGCGAGTCACGCGGCAACCCAAGAGGTCTTGATAAAAAGTCACTGAGGCAGCGATATCGCTGACCGGGATTGAAAGGTGAAGGGTGGCTTTAGTCATGAGCACTATCCAAAATCATAATCACTCAAGCATAATGCAATATCGCGAATTCGAGGCGTTTGGGCACCGCACGCAGCCTCAGAGCCTAAAAAACTAGTGGCACCGACACCGAATGCAGCCCCAAGATCTAGAAAACTGAGTGACAGAGACAAAGAATGCAGCCCTAAGATCTAGAAAACTGAGTGACAGAGACAAAGAATGCAGCCCCAAGATCTAGAAAACTGAGTGACAGAGACAAAGAATGCAACCCCAGGATCTAGAGAAATTAGTGACATGGAAGATGCCGTTTGGTAAGCACCAAGGCAAGCTATTAGTCGATTTGCCGGGCAATTACCTGAACTGGTTTGCGCGCGAGGGATTTCCCGAAGGTGAGATCGGGCGCCTATTGCAGTTGATGCAAGAAATTGACCACAACGGTCTCAAAGGCATTCTGGCGCCCCTTCGCGCGGGTGGCAGACTCTCCACGAATCAGCGTTAAGCCGATTTTTTGTGCGCGAGGGCGCGCGTTTCTAGAAACGCGCATTTGTGTGTTTGATATCGCGCCCGATTGATGCCACGCCAAACCACTCTAGTTCGACGGCGCAAACAGCTTATCGTAGGCCGCCAGCAAATTGCTATGCATCGGGCTGCCTTGCATATCAACGCCCAAGGTATGTAAACCAAAAAAGCGCTCGTCACCCGAAATCAAAGCCTGCGCCTGACGCAAGGTGTCTGCGCCAAACATCAAGCCTAACGCATGCAGATAGGGTTCAGCGTCTTCAAGGTTAAGCACGGTTTCAACGCAGCGATATACCAAGCGACGCGCAGGGTTCATCTGCTTGTAATGATGAATCCAGTCGCACCCTTCAAGCGCGGCATCGATGTCGTTGACCGCGAGCGCCAACAAGGTTTTTAATTCACCAATGCGTAGTTCTTTCCAGGTTGAGCCGTTGGGCGTGGCTAAACCCAAGATCTCCCATAAGGGGCGCTCATCATTCAAGTTTAAGGTTTGTAACTCTGCTAGTAGCTCGGTGCACTCCTCATCAGTCAGGTCATGCAGCCTGACTAACTGCGGGCGAATTTGATTGCCGATGCTGTTGTTCTCCCAGTCAAGATCGCCTACGGGGTAGATCTCTGACATGCCCGGCACCAGGATACGGCAAGCGTAGGCACCTTGCTCGGCAAAATCTGAAATGTAAAGTTCAAAGCCTTCGCCGTGTACGGCGTCGCACAACCATTGATAATCTTGCTCGGTGGTGGTGCTGAAGTTCCAGTCGACAAAATCGTAGTCAGGCTCGTCTCCCATAAAATCCCAAGAGATCACGCCGCTTGAATCGACAAAATGAATTTCAAGGTTAGAGACCGCAGTGATCTCATCCATATCAAAGCCGGGTTCAGGAAAGTTTTCGAGCGCGTCAAGCGCTCGGCCTTGCAGCAGCTCGGTTAATGCGCGTTCAAGCGCGATTTCAAAACGCGGATGTGCGCCGAAGCTTGCAAACACGCCTTGGTCTTTGGGATGGATCAAGGTGACGTTCATGACTGGGTATTTGCCACCCAGCGAAGCGTCTTTGACCAAGATACCAAAACCGGCGTCGCGCAGACCTTTGATGCCAGCCTGAATGCCGGGGTAACGGGCAATGACGTCTTCAGGCACCTCGGGTAGGCACAGGCCTTCACTGATGATTCGGTACTTAATATGACGTTCAAAGATCTCTGATAAGGCCTGCGCGCGTGCTTCGTTTGGGGTGTTGCCGGCGGCCATGCCGTTGCTGACATACAGGTTGCCGATGATATTGACCGGAAACCAAGTTAAGGCACCGTCACTGAGGCGCGTGTAGGGCAGGGCGCAAATACCGCGGTCAACATTGCCCGAATTTAAATCTACCAGTACCTCGCTATCAATGTCGCTATCTGGGTTGTAAAACGCTTGCAAAGTTGGGTTGAGCAGCTCGTTGGGCCAGGCGCCATCATCAGTCAGGGCAAACCAACGCTCTTGCGGATAATGCACAAAGCTTTTGTTGGCACGGGTTTCGCCTAAATGAAAGTGGGTCCAAAAGTAATGGGTGCCTAAGCGTTCAAAAAATTCACCTAAGGCACTGGCCCGAGCAGCAAGCATGGTGGCGCCTTTGCCATTGGCAAACAGCATCGGGCAGTCTTGGTCTTTGACATGCACCGACCAAATTGCCTCAACGGGGTTGAGCCATAACGACTCATCCAGCCGAAAGCCGCGGGCTGCAAGTTTGGCCTGCATGGTGGCGATGGTGGATTCGAGAGAGACGTCTTTGCCTGGGATAAAGCTTTCGGTTTGCATGTGAGCTTGTCAAAAAGAGTTGAGGGTGGAGAATAACCGACCGAGTCCTGAGCCGCACGAGACTCAGGCATCAAACGACCGAAAAATTTGCGTCTGAGGTGCTCCGAGCGCTCAGCGAGGCGAATTGAGCGGCAAAGCAGGCGATTCGCGCGTTGAACTTAGGGTGGTTTTGAGCCCTTTGGCCAAAGGCATACAATTACGGCATTGCACCATAATAAAAAGATAAAAGACTAACAATTTTTCAGGAATCCCTATGAGTGAGTTGAGCTATTGGCTAATTCGTTGCGACAACCAAATGTTGACCGCAAAAGACATGAGCGATGGACATGTGTTTCCTAAAGGCTACGCCGCCGATTTCGGCAATCCTGAAAACTCACTTTTTGTTGGCCATTGGCAGGGTCTCCCGTGCCGTACGATCGAAGTCAGCCAGATCCCATCCCATATCGAGGGTGAGTTGCGTCCCGTGCGCAGTTTGCACGCCTTGGCGGGTGCCGAGTTGTTTGCCTTGGCTGGGCGCGCAACTCAGTTAATTGACTGGCAAAAAAACCATCGTTTTTGTGGTCATTGCGGTACCCCGACTATCGCAAAAAAGACTGAATTTGCAATGGATTGCCCCGCCTGTCGTTTGTCGGTGTACCCCAGAATTTCACCTGCAGTCATGGTACTCATCGAGCGCGGTAATGATTTATTGCTGGCGCGCAGCCCCCATTTCAAACCTGGCATGTTTAGCGCCTTGGCCGGCTTTGTTGAACCGGGCGAAACTCTTGAGCAGTGTGCGGTGCGCGAAGTGCGTGAAGAGGTTGGCCTTGAAATCACCAATCTGCGCTACTTCACCAGCCAGTCGTGGCCGTTTCCTAATTCACTGATGGTGGCGTATTTTGCCGACTATGCTGGTGGCGAAATCACGCCTGATCCAACTGAAATCGAAGACGCTGGCTGGTTTGCACGCGATGCGTTGCCACTGGTGCCTGATCCTGTCAGCATCGCACGTCAGTTGATTGATGCCGCGGTGCGAGCAGGGTAGTGCAGGCACACCGTCTTCATCGCTAAAAGCACAACCATAATGAGCCGATTGCTTCAACGCTCTGTGCTCGTGATCGCTGCCCTGTGCAGTGTGGGACACGCCCAGGCGCAGCCAGCAAACTACCCGGCGCGCCTAATTAAGTTAGTCGTGCCTGCAGCCCCCGGTGGGGGTACAGACGTGTTGGCGCGTTTGCTTGCCAAGCGCTTATCTGAAGGCTTGGGTCAACCTGTTGTGATCGATAACAGGGCGGGGGCTGGTGGTTTGGTGGGTTCTGAGCAAGTGGCCCGTGCAGCACCTGATGGCTACACGATTTTGCTTGGTACGGTGGCGACGCACGGTTTGGCGCCCAGCCTCATGAAAGCCATGCCTTACGACCCAGTCGAAGATTTTGCGCACATCACCAAGGGCGTAGTGGTGACTAATATTCTGGTTGTTCACCCCTCTGTGCCAGTTCAAACAGCAAAAGAGTTTTTGGCTTTGGTCAAAGCCAAGCCAGGCGAGTTGAACTACAGCACCTCGGGGCGCGGCTCTGGTGCCTTTATGGCAGGCGAATTATTTTCGCAAATGGCAAATGGCAAATGTCGAGATCACGCACGTGCCCTATAAGGGTGGTGGCTTAGCCGTTTCAGGCTTAGTGGCAGGACACGTGCAGTTTAGCTTTGCGACGGCGCCCTCGGTGATGGCCTTGATTCAAGCGGGTCGGCTGCGTGCGCTTGGGGTCACGACCCCGACGCGGTTTTCTGGCTTGCCAGCGTTGCCAACCTTGAGCGAAGCGATATTGCCCGGCTTTGAGGCCAGCAATTGGTATGCATTTTTTGCACCAGCGCGTACCCCCGTCGAAATCGTCGATAGACTCAATGCTGAAATTCATCAGGCAATGGGTCAGCCCGAGATTTTGAAAGCGTTGTCTGAGCAAGGGATGGAGCCCATTCTGAGCACACCAAGCGAGCAGCGTGAGTTCATTCGCGCAGAGATGACCAAATGGGCGGCGCTTGTGAAAGCAAGGGGTATCGAAGCTGAGTAAAGCGCAGCCACTGCGACAAAGTGGTACAACTATGCTAATAAAAATAATCGTGGTCGCTGAATAATCGGGAGACAACCCAATGTTTAACAAAAGCCCCTTGATACGCTTGTTGGGCGCCTTAAGCGCTGCCGTCACACTTTGCCTCTTTGGCTCTTTACCTGCACAGGCGGCGTTTCCGGATAAGCCACTGCATATTGTGGTGCCTTTCGCACCTGGCGGCAGCACCGATCTGATGGCGCGTTTACTTGCAAAATTGTTAGTCAAAGAACCCGGGGTGCAAGTGATCGTTGAAAATCGACCTGGAGCCAATACAATTTTGGCGGCTGGCCAAGTCGCGCGCGGTGCGCCTGATGGTTACACCTTATTTGTTGCGGCGGGTTCAACGGTGGTACTGAGCCCTCTGTTATACAAAAAGCTACCGTTTGACCCTGCGAAAGATTTCAACATGCTGTCGGTACTCGGCGAATTTCCGCTCATTGCCGTGGTGCGTTCTGACAACCCTGCCAAGAATTTGCTTGAGTTTTTTGCTTACGCAAAAACGAAACCAGGCGGCTTAAATTTTGGTTCGCCCGGCACTGGTAGCACCTTGCACCTGGGCGGTGAAATGCTCAAGCAAGAAGGGGGCTTTAATGCCACCCACGCTGCCTATAAAATCAGCTCGCAGGCATTAACAGATGTGATTGGTGGTCAGCTTGATTTTATGATGGGCGACTACTCGATGGCTGCAGGTGAATTGGCGAATGGTCGTTTACGTGCCTTAGCGGTGACGTCTGATCACCGGCTGGCTAAGTTGCCTGATATACCGACCGTTGCTGAGTTTTTTCCGGGCTTCAGAGCGATTGTTTGGTACGGCTTGGTCGTGCAAAAAGATACGCCCGAACCGATTGCGACAAAAATCAAGGCCATGACTGACAAGGTGCTTGCGACGACTGAGTATAAAGAGGGCATGATTAAAATTGGTTTTGGTCCATCGCCACCCATGTCACATGGCGATGTTCAAAAATATCTGGCAGCCGAAAATGAGCGTTGGGGCAACTTGATACGCGCTCGAAATATTAAGATCGAAGATTAAATCGGTACAACGGTCCAGACGGATCGGCGGGTTGGCAAGGATAGTGATTGAGGCCGATCGATTCGTCTGTACGTTCATGCGCTAGACGTGTGAATGCATCGGTTGACCTGCGACGTCCATCTCGGTGACCAAGACGCAGCCGCTTTCAGATTCAGTGATGTACAGGTGACGGTTTTGTGGGCCGCCGTAAGCCACATTAGTGGTGTGTGCCTGTTGGCATGAGTCAATACGCCAGAGTGGCTGGCCCAAAGGCGAGAACACCCATACAATGCCCGCGCCCGCGTGTGCAACAACGAGGTTGCCAGCTTGGTCAACGGCCATACCGTCTGGCCCAGAGGCCCCAGACATTTGTACGAAAATCCCGGGTCTGACCAAGCCTGTGCCGTCAGGCAGCAAGTTGGCACGCCACACACTGTTACCGCGTGTGGCCGCTACGTAAAGTATTTTTTCGTTAGGGCTCATGACGATGCCGTTTGGACTTGGGACATTATCAAGCAATCGAACGGTGTGGCCAAAGGCGTCGCGGCGATACACGCGCCCACTAGGATCTTGAATTGAACTTTGACCCTGATCGGTAAAGTAGATATCGCCATTACGAGCGATATACAAATCGTTCAGGCCTTTAAAGTTTTCGGTCATATAGCGCTGGGCTACGGGTGAAACACTGCCGCGTTCGGGGTCAAGCAATAACAGACCGCACTTATGGTCAGCAATAAAGATCCGGCCATCTTGATGAATTTTTAAACCATTAGGCTCGCCATCCCATTCGGCCACCACCTCAATATCACCAGTAGGTTTAACTTTAAACACGCGACCAAAGGCGATATCCACCAAATACAGATTGCCCGCTTTGTCGAAAGCTGGGCCCTCAATAAAACAGTCGGTGTGAGGGCTGCTTTTGCCTGCTGCCACGCGTTCGGCACTAATTTGGCCGGGGCGACGATATTGATCGGGGATGCGAGCAAAGACTTCAGTTTTTTTGACTGGTGGGGCCGGATACATGTGTGCTCGATCCTGTTTGATGAATTATTGTATTGTTTAGGCGTGTTGCGACTCTTTTAGCAGTCGGCTTAGCAAAAATCAAGGATACCTATTCGTGCGAATTAAGGTTTTGTCTCGTCTGTGGTTTGAACGTCTGCCAAGCGTTGACGTTCGTCAGTTACTTCAACGCCTGTTGTGCAGTCTGTGTTTGTGCCTGTGTGTAGCAAGCCCAATTGCCGCTATCGCCAAGCAAATCGCCTTGCCGGTCGAAGTCATTTTTATCCCTAAAAAAATACTGCTAGGCACACTCGAGCTTGAGACCACCGTTTACAAGCCGCCGGGCCCCGGGCCTTTTCCGTTGGTGGTGATTAATCACGGTAAGGCCTCTGGCCCCACTGGGCTGCAACCACGCTACACACCTGGCTGGGCGGCGCGTTATTTTATTGAGCGTGGCTACGTGGTGTTTGTGCCGATGCGCACGGGCTTTTCTAAATCAACGGGCGGGTACGTTGGGGGCGGGTGCAATATCGAATCGAACGGCTTGGTGCAGGCTGAAGACGTTGCTGCCACGATTACCTATGCGCATACGCTGAGCTACGTAGAGCGCACTCAAACCTTAGTCGTAGGACAATCGCACGGTGGCTGGACAACGCTAGCCTATGGCGCCGCCAAGCCAGATCCCTCGGTCAAGGGATTGGTAAATTTCGCTGGCGGTCTTCGACAAGAAGATTGCATTGGCTGGCGCTTGAATCTGGCAAAGGCCGCAGCGAATTACGCGCAAGACACCAACCTACCATCACTTTGGTTTTACGGCGACAACGATAGTTATTTCACTAAAGAGGTTTACACCGAAATGTTTGCCCGTTACAGCAAGGCGAATCCACGTGCCCAGTTAATCGCCTTTGGCGAATTCGGTCAAGACTCTCATCGTTTGTTCGCTAGCAAAGACGGGCGAGCAATTTGGGAGCCCCATCTAGAAAAATTTATGACCACGGTCGGGTTGCCAGTGAAAGTTGTGTATCCTCAATATCGGCCTAACCCTTGAGCCCTGACTCAGGGACCATCTGATGACAGACTAGGATGTTGCTATGAAAAACGAAGTCGAATACGGCGCACAAGGAATTTTAGGTTTGCTGGTGCCGCAGGCAAACACGACAGCCGAGCCTGAGGTGCAGATCATGCTTGACCCGGATATCGCTTTACTGACAGGTCGCTTGACGAGCCCTCAGCCAGAGATGCGCGAGCGGCTCGAAGATTTTTTGACAAACATCGATGAGTTTATTGCGACTTTTTCAAACGCACCGCTCGCCGGTCTTGGTTTTTTGATTACTGGTTCAACCTACCACTTTGAGCACGCGGCCGAAGACGCTTATTTTGAGCAAATGAGTCAACGCTACGGCTACCCGATTGTTTCGGCTGGGCAGTCAATTCGTCGAGCGTTTACAGCCCTAGGCGCCAAGCGGATTGGGTTGGTGAGCCCATATCCCCAATGGCTGACCGAGCGTAGCGCTGCGTATTGGGCCCGCACGGGTGTCGAGCTTGTCGGGATTGAGTCGCCGCAAGCCGTGGGGGGCTTTCACAATATCTACACGCTGCGTAATGACGCGGTGTTGGCGGCCGCCGAGCGCTTGCTGCCGCTTAAGCCTGATCTGATTTTATTGGCCGGTGCGGGCATGCCGACGTTGGCGCCGATTATGAACTTAGCCGATCAGGGAATCCCTGCGATTTCGTCAAATTTTTGTATGGCATGGCAACTGATGCAGATGCCTTCGAGCGACTATTTAAACCGCGAGTCGCTCGTGCGGCTGATGCAGCCTGAAGCCCCCTGGCGCGCGGCCTTCAGGTTAAGATATCCTGCCGCGTGTTCTGTTTAACGAGACCACTCTGTCGCTGCTTCGCAGCGCGTTCGGACGCCCCGTATGTGTAGTTTGGGAAATATATCAATGTGTTTTGACAAAGGATACAAACCATGTTCAACAAACGAATCATTTCATGCGCTTTAGCGCTCGCTTTGGTCGCAGTGTCTGGTGTGAGTGCTGCGCAAACAGTCGACGCAGCAACGCAAGCCAAATTAACAGAAGTTGAGACGCGTTTTAAAGCAGCCGACAAAAATGCGGATGGCAAGTTAACACTGCAAGAGGCTAAAGATGGCATGCCTCGTATTGCTAATTCATTTAGTCACATCGATACCGAGAAAAAGGGCTATGTCACGCTCGATCAAATCAAAGAGGTCATGCTTAAAAACGGCGGGTAAGTTGTAGTTATGTTCCGTTGAAGGTTGCGCTGCGTTTTTCTTTCCAGGCTAAGGCGCCTTGTTTCATATCGTTTGATTTTTCAGAAAGCGTCACGGCGCGGCGAATTTCGGCCTGGTCGACGTGGCCGCGGGCAATCAGATTTAAGTGTTTTTTGATGCCGAGCAGGGCAATTGGCGCCATGCCAGCGAGCTGCTCGCTTAACGCCTCTACGCGTGTCAACAGTAGTTCTGGTGCAACAATTTCAGTCAAAAATCCAATACTCAGCATTTCGGGTGATTCGATTTTTTCGCACGTCAAAAACAATTTTTTGGCATTGTTTAAGCCTAAGCGGGTGATGTAGCGCACCATGCCGCCAGGATAAAAATGCAGCCCGAGCTTTGCCGCCGGCATAAACATGTTGGCATTTGGCACGCCCACTCTGAAATCACAGGCTAGGCTTAAGTCGGTACCCCCACCATAGACGCCGCCGTTGATGGCGGCGATTGTGACTGGACGCGCCTGCTCGATTAAGTCAACCGTATCGCCAAAATACGTCGAAGAGGGAGCAGAATCAGCTGCAAGCGATGAGATGTCGTAGCCACTGCAAAAGTATTTGCCGTCGGCGATGAACTTTAAAACTAACACGTTGGGGTTGGCGTTGACGGTTGCAAGGTGCTCTGTGATGACCGCTAAATCGGTCGGGCTTAAGCGATTGGCGTAGGCCGGATTACGTAAGCGAATGGTCGCGATGCGACCCACGACGCTCAGGGCGGGCGTTGTGGGTTCAGTTGAAGTCACCGAGGTTGTCATATTAAAAAGGCCTAAATAAGGGGTAGCGCCAGACTAAGCAACGCTGGGCCCAGCGTTTAGGGCACCGACCTGTATCGCCTAGCCTTGAGCGTGCTCAGGGTATGACCGATATTCTACGTTGTTGTCGCGCGAACCCTCACGCAGTCACAACGCAACCTGCTGCACAACCACCCGCGCTCAGGTATGCTACCCGTTAGCGTTTTTGAAAAACGCCTGCAAAAAAGCCGCCCAGACGGCGCTGACAGAAATGATGGATCTTGATCCACAGGAGACAGAGGTTGATATACTTTTTTGCAAGATTGTGGCGTTTGAGCGCGTTTACGTTCTGCGCCCTGTTACTCGCTGCTGGCGCCACGCAGGCGCTCGCTTACCCCGAGCGCACAATCCGCTTGGTCGTACCCAATGCCGCAGGCGGCGGCAGCGACGCCTTTGCCCGTGTGATAGCTCAAAAGCTGGGCGAGGTGTTAAATCAAACGGTTGTGGTTGAAAATAAGCCAGGAGCGCAGGGCGGGATTGGCACGACTTATGGCGCTAAAGCAGCACCCGATGGCTACACCTTGACCATTGCCTTTGTCAGTACGATGGCGGTCAATCCTTTTGTATACGCCGATATTGGCTACGAACCGCTCAAGGATTTTGTAGCGGTGGCGGTGGGGGTCGATCAGCCGTATCTGATGGTGACTTACCCCGCCTCGCCGTATCAAACTTTGCAAGAGTTTGGGCAATTTGCAAAACAAAAAAAGGGCGGGGCGACTTTTGGTTCGACCTCCTCGCAAACTGAGTTGATCGGTGTGTTGTTTCAGACCTTGGTCGAGACGCGGATGCTGTATATCCCTTACAAAAACGCGACGACTGCCGTGGTTGAGCTGTCGCGTGGTGATATTGACGTCATGGTGGCGAGCTTGCCCTCGGCGATCCCTTTGATCAACGCTGGCAAGCTCAAGGCTTTGGCGGTGACGGGTCATAAGCGAGTCGCGGCCTTGCCCAATGTGCCAAGCGCAGCCGAAGCGGGCTTTCCAGCCTTTGAAGCAAGTGGCTGGTACGGTGTCGTCGCCCCGAAGGGCACGCCTGAGGCGATCGTGCAGTTCTTAAACAAGCACATCAATGCGATTTTGGCGCAGCCCGACGTGCAGCAAAATTTGAGGGCTGCTGGCCTTGATGTCTTTACGGCCACCCCAGCCGAATTTACAGCCATGATTGAGCGCGACTATCAACGCTGGGGTGCACTGGCTCAAACACACAAATCAATGAGGAAATAACCATGACAACGACACGCAAAGGCCCACTGGCTCGCTTCAAAGTGCTGGATCTCACTCGCTTGCGCTCAGGCCCGACGGCGGTGCGTCAACTCGCGGACTGGGGAGCCGACGTCATTAAGATCGAAACCCCCGAGGCTTTAGGCGTGAGTGACGGTTGGGGCGATAGCCGTCTGGGCCCCGATTTTCAAAACTTACATCGTAATAAGCGCAGTTTGACGCTGAACTTAAAAGAAGCAGAAGGGATTGCCATTTTTAAAAAGATGGCAGACCAAGCCGATGTCATCATCGAAAATTTTCGGCCTGATGTGAAATTTAGACTTGGCATCGATTACGAGAGTTTGAGCAAAACGAACCCTGGCTTGGTGTACGCAAGTATTTCTGGCTTTGGGCAAGACGGCCCTTACGCCAAGCGCCCTGGTTACGATCAAATCGTGCAGGGCATGGGTGGCCTGATGGCGATTACTGGCTTGCCTGGTCAAGGGCCGGTGCGTGCCGGCATCGCAGTGGCTGATTCAGCCACGGGTTTGTTTTGTGCGCTAGGCGTCTTGACGGCGTTGCTTGAGCGCGAAGAGTCGGGTAAAGGTCAGTGGGTTCAAACGTCTCTGCTTGAGTCAATGATTGGCATGCTCGACTTTCAGGCGGCGCGCTGGTTAATCAACAAAGAAATCCCAGAGCAAGCGGGTAATGATCACCCAACTTCAATCCCGACAGGCGTGTTTCCGACGGCTGATGGTCACATCAACATTGCCGGGGCCGGTGCCCAGCAGATGTGGGAAAGACTTTGTAAAGCGGTTGGTGCCGAGTATTTGCTGGCCAAAGAAGAATATAAAACCGGTAAGCTTCGCTCAAACAATCGTGTTGCTCTGAATCAAGAGTTAGGCGCCATTACCCGCACCCGCCCAACGCAAGAATGGATCGAGCGCTTTGAGGCAGCCAGCGTTGCCTGCGGCCCCATTTACACGATGGATCAGGTGTTTGCCGATGCGCAGACGCGTCACTTAGGGATTGCAACGCCAGTGCATCATCCAGAGCTCGGTGACATCGAGGTGGTGGGTCAACCGGTTGGCTTATCGCGCACGCCAAGCGAGATACGCTCAGCCACCCCTGCACGAGGCGGCGAAACAGACGAGGTGATGCGTGAGTTCGGTTACAGCGATGCGCAAATCGCTGATTTGCGCGCTCGCCTTGTGATCTAGCTTGTCAGTAAACGCGCTGCAGGGAATAAGGGTTTTTGATTGACTGAAATGCCAGCGGCTTAGCCGCTTCAGGCGGGCACTGAAAGCATAAAGTTGGTAACTCAAACGGTGAGATAAACAATGTATTTAAAGACCTTCAAGCAGTTCACGTCTGGTTTGGTCATGCTGCTCGGTATGGCCAGCGCCGTGATGGCGCAAGACGCTTATCCCAGTAAACCTGTCAAATTAATTGTGCCTTTGGCAGCCGGTGGCGCAAGCGACGTGGTGGCGCGCATTTTTGCAGCCAAGCTTGGCGAACGCTTGGGCCAACAAGTCATTGTTGAAAACCGCCCTGGCGCTGAAGGGTTGATTGGTGTGGATGCGGCAGTGAAGGCTGCGCCCGATGGCTACACCTTAGTGCTAGGTTCTAGCACAACGCTGGCTGCGAATTTTCATTTACGTAAGACGTTACCGTTTCATCCCGTTAAAGACCTCGCGCCTGTGTCGATGGCGTTTCAAGGGTTTTTCAACATCTTGGTGATTAACGCTGCGGTGCCAGCAAAAGATCTGAAAGAGTTTATTGCCTTGGCTAAGGCGCAACCCGGCAAGCTCGATTACGGCACCGCTACCAGTGGTTCAAAGATTTGTGTTGAAACCTTCAAAGCGATGGCGGGTATTGACTTGCAAATGATCAATTACAAAAGCTCACCTCAGGCGCTCAACGATTTGATGGGCGGGCAGTTGCAGCTGATTTGCGAGCCGGTCGCGACCGCGATGCCCAATATCCTGGCTGGTCGTTTGCGTTCAATTGGTGTGACCAGCGCCACACCGCATCCCGCTGCGCCAAATTTGCCGACTGTGGCGCAAGAAGGGCTGCCCGGGTTTGAGTATTCGGCTTGGGTGGCAGTGTTTGCCCCGGCCCAGACCCCCGCGGCTGTCATCGGCCGACTCGAAAAAGAAATAGCTTGGGTGCTAAATGATCCTGACACCATCAAAAAGGTACAGGCGGCCGGTGTTGAACCGATGCCGGGTGATTCAAAAGCTTTAGCGACATTATTGAATGCTGAATTAGAGCGGGCTGGCAACGTTGTGAAGGCGGCGAAGATTCAACCTGAGTAGCTTGTCTTTGACCTGAACGTTTAGCGTGAGTCGTGTGGGTTCAAGCAGATAGCCGGCTGATGTTTTAAAAAAATTTCGAAGACGACTGTTTTTTCACCTCAATCAATGAGTTTGTAGACAAGGAAGGTCATGGCAGGGTTACAAAAAATTTACTTGATTCACGCCGGCGATGTCTCGATGAAGCCGGCGTTGGCAAGTTTTTCGGCCTTATGGCCCGAGGCACGGGTGATGAATCTTTTAGAGGATTCTCTTGTTCAAGACGTGCGCGATGCGGGGCGCTTACCGGATTCGATTCCGCAGCGCTTTGATCTGCTGGGGCAATATTGTGTTGCCGCCGAGGCGACGGCCATCCTATTTACCTGCTCGGCGTTTGGCGCAACGATCGAGGGGTTGAAACTTAAACACTCGATTCCGATCCTGACACCTAACGAAGCCCTCTTCGAAGAGGTGATCGAGCGTGGTGGCAAGGTCGCTTTATTGACAACCTTTGGGCCGTCAATTCCGGCGCTCACAGACGAGTTAAACGAAATGCTATCGCTGCGCGGGGCCACGCTTGAACTAGATGCCATGCTTGTTGAGGGGGCGTTCGATGCATTGCTTGTGGGTGATCACGCCAAACACGATCAAATCATCGCGGCTAAAGTGGCAACACTGAAGGGCTACAACACGATCGTGTTCGGCCAGTTTTCGATGGCCTCTGCCGGCGCGCAGGCGCAAAAGTTATCTGCAGTGCCGGTGTTGACCACGCCCGATTGTGCGGTCCGCAAATTAAAAAAAATACTGCTAGGATGACAGTGATTTGAGAATACTTAAATTCTGATTCATCAGCGAGATAGTCATCATAGCTTTGCTAAATTGTTTCTAGGATATCGAATGGTCTACGACGATTTTCAATTTTTAAAATTTGATCGGCCCGATGAAGGCGTGCTGTTGATCACGCTGAATCGGCCAGAGGTCATGAATGCCACAAATGCCCGCCTGCACTGGGAGCTCACCAAGATTTGGGACGTGGTACAAAATGACCCCCAGACAAAGGTTGCGATCGTGACCGGCGCTGGTGATCGCGCATTTTCAGCAGGTGGTGATCTGGCTTGGGTTGAGACCATGGTGGGTAACCCCGAGCAAATCGCGATCGTCAAGCAAGAGGCTGCCGATGTGGTCTACAACATGCTGGCGTGCGACAAGCCGATTATTTCTGCAATCAATGGGATGGCGGTGGGCGCTGGTTTAGCCGTTGCCTTGCTGGCTGATATCAGCATCATTTCTGAAAAGGCAAAATTCACCGATGGTCACGTCAAGCTCGGCGTTGCCGCAGGCGATCACGCCGCCATCATCTGGCCCTTGCTGTGTGGCATGGCCAAGGCGAAATATTATTTGATGACGGCTGATTTTATCGACGGCAAAGAAGCTGAGCGTATCGGCTTGGTGACCTTTTGCGTCCCGCACGAAGAGTTGATGCCCAGAGCCTTGGCGATTGCAAACAAATTGTCGCTTGGCAGCCAGACCGCCATTCAGAACACAAAAAAATCGTTGAACAATTGGATGCGGATGGCTGGGCCAATATTTGACAATTCGCTCAGCTTAGAGATGTTTGGCTTTTTAGGAGCTGACGCACGCGAAGGCTTGGACGCCGTGAAAAATAAACGTCCTCCAAAGTTTCCGTCGGCGCAACTCAAGTCATAAAATCACGAAAGTGCTCAAGCCACCAAAACTTTTAGATGAGCAAGATTTCAGGTAATCAAGTCTTCAGAGCAGCCAACTCCGAGGTAAGTACGATCTCAAATAAACAACGAGATTTCAGCTAAACAAGATTTCAGATAAGTCACGACCTAAGGAATAGAACATGAAAGCAGCATGGTACGAAAAAAATGGTGAGGCCCGCGAGGTACTAGTCCTTGGCGAGATGCCAACGCCCGAAGTCGGTGCCGGTGAGGTACGCGTCAAAATCAGCGTGTCGGGCGTGAATCCCTCTGATGTGAAATCGCGTCGTGGTCGCGCGTTGACGGCGCCGCGTATTATCCCGCATAGCGATGCGGGTGGGGTGATCGAAGCAGTCGGTGCCGGGGTATCTGCCAGCCGTATCGGGCAACGCGTCTGGACCTGGAACGGGCAGTTTGGCCGCCCCTTTGGTACCTGTGCTCAGTACATCGTGTTGCCCGAGGCGCAGGCTGTGGCGCTGCCGGATAACACTAGTTTTGATGCTGCCGCCTGCATGGGGATTCCTGGCTTGACCGCCTTTGAGGCAGTGCGTCGTTGCGGTGATCTGACCGGTAAAACCGTTTTGGTGATTGCCGCGGCAGCGGCGGTTGGGCATTACGCGGCGCAAATGGCGGTGCTCAAGGGTGCGCGCGTCATTGGTACCGTCAGTTCTGATGTCAAGGCCGCACACGCGCGTGCGGTGGGCGTGGCTGAAACCATCAACTACAAAACAGAGAATGTCGCCGAACGCGTCAAAGAGCTGACGGGTGGTCGCGGTGTTGATGCCATCATTGATATGGATTTTTCAACCACTGCCGATTTAGTGCGGCAGGGCGCTCTTGCACCACACGGCACAGTCGCTTGCTATGGCTCAAATGAATACGCGGATCCATTGATCCCGTTTCGCGTGTGTTTGTTTAATACACTGAGTTTTCAATTCTTCTTGGTGTACGACTTAACACCAAGCGAGCGCACGTTCGCCTTGAAAGAGCTAAACGCTTTACTAGCCTCTGGCAAGTTGGCGCATGCAATTGGCGCGCGCTATCCGTTGTCAGAGATTGTTGCGGCTCACGAGGCTGTTGAGCAAGGCAAAGTCATGGGTAATGCAGTGATTGATATCGCGTAAACAACCTCGACAGCTTAGTTTGCTGTTGCGATTCGCGGTCGCATGTAGCTGGCACCAGGCTAGCTTGGCAGGCAAGTTGCAGGCCTGCTTTGTGCTGCTCTGACCCGAGAGTCATTAGGCACCTTGAGTGCCTATCCTCAGCTGTTGCGCGACGAGGTTTACTGCTTAGTTGAAATCCCGGCTTTCTTGATCACATCACCCCAGCGCGCGTAGTCTTTGAGGTAAAACGCCTCAAACTCTGCTGGGGTGCCTGGCATGACGATTGCGCCACCGTCTTCAAGTTTTTTCTGTAACTCAGGCACGACCAAGGTTTTGTTCATGGCGGCATTGACTTTGTCGATGATGGCTTGAGGGGTTCCTGCAGGCGCCATCAAACCGTACCAGACCGAAGCGACCATGCTGGGGTAGCCAAGTTCGGTAAACGTGGGCAGATCTGAGAGTTGGCTGTTGCGCTTGACGCTGACGGCCGCGATTGGGCGAAGCTTGCCGCTTTTGATATGTGGCAATAACGCCGGGATCCCGTCAAACATCATATCGACTTGCCCGCTGGCAACATCGACCACAGCAGGGGCCGAGCCTTTGTAGGGCACGTGCACCATGTTGACCTTGGTTTCTGTTTTAAACAGCTCGCCAGACAGATGTGGCGCGCTGCCCGTGCCGGCTGAAGCGAAGCTGAGTTGCTTGCCTTGCGCCAAAGCGATCAACTCTTTAACAGATTGAACCGGCAATTGCGCATTGACTGCCAAAATGATCGGAAACTCGGCAATCGCCCCGATCGAGACCAGATCTTTAAAGGGGGCATAGGGGAGATTTTCGTAGAAATACGGGCCAATGCCGTGCGTTGAAATGCCCGATTGCAGCAACGTATAGCCATCGGGCGCGGCGCGCGCCACGAGCGCACTGGCGATGGTGCCATTTGCCCCAGCTTTGTTTTCGACCAAAATCGTGGTGCCTAATTCTTTACCAAAGCGCTCAGACAATGTGCGCGCCACAAAGTCAGAGGCACCGCCGGGTGGCACGGTGATGATCAGCCGAACTGGCTTATCAGGGTAGTTGGCAGTAGAGGCGGTTGATTGCGAAAAACTGGCCGCACTGAGTAAGCAAGAAAAAAGACCAACTAGGGGGGGCAACCAGTATGTTGAGCGAAGCATCGAGAACCTTACCTGTAGTGTAAAAAAACGTATGGGTAATTATGCAACAGATTGGCACGCAATAATTGTGCCAGACCTGACCCTCGTTGCCTGAGCGTCCGTTCCTCAGGTCGCGTATCGTTGCACTCTTGTCAACTGTAAAGCGGGGCTTGCATCGGCACTTTAGCGAGTCATCCTGACAGAGATCAGGATACGGCCCAAGACAGGCAGCGAGGTCGGCCTGTTCTAGAATAAGAAAAAACACACCAACTAGGACTTAACTTGAACATCAGACTTGCTGAAAACTTTCGCGCCGTGTTTTACGCGCCTTTTTACGCGACCCATGCTTTAGGGTTGTTTGCCGAGCAGGGTGTATCGATCACCTTGTTGGATTCTCCCTCGCCTGGGGCAGGGATTGCCGAGTTGGCCAAGGGCAATATTGATGTCATGTGGGGCGGGCCGTTGCGGGTCATTAAAGAGCGCGATCAGTTTGAGCGCACCGAGGGCTCGCTTGTGGCCTTTTGTGAGGTGGCGGCAAAAGATCCATTTTTTTTGCTGCGGCGCAGGCAGGGCGAACTCCTTGCATCGCAATCAACCGACCCAGCTTCGAACCGGAGCAAGCAGTGCGAACCGTTTGCGCTTAAAGATTTAGTGAGTCTACGCTTCGCCTCAGTCTCTGAGGTGCCGACTCCGTGGCTGTGTCTGCAGCAAGATTTGCGCGAGGCGGGTGTCGACCCCAATAAGCTCAAGCGTGTCGCAGACCGCAGCATGCAAGATAATCTCGACGCACTGCTAGGTGGCGAGCTCGATGTGATTCAGGTCTTTGAGCCCTATGTTTCGCTTGGCTTAGCACACGATGACCTTGAGGTCGTGCACGCGGCCAGTCAGCGCGGTTATACCGCTTACACAACTTTTATTTCAACTTTTGAGGGCATGCAGCGAAACCACGCTGGTTTTGAGGCCATGATTTTGGCCATTGAGAAGTTTAGGCCCTGGCTAGCCGCGCACGGGCCTGCTGAGCTAGCTCGTGTCGTCAAATCGTTTTATCCGCATGTCAGTCTCGAGACCTTGACCGCATGCCTCACACGCTATCACGCGGCCGAGCTCTGGACTTGCCGACGTGCCATCTCACGCCAGGGCTTTGCGCGCCTGGCAGCCAGCATGCTCGATTCGGGCTATATCAAACAGGCCGCACGCTACGAAGATTGTGTGGCGAAAAGTGCCTATGAAGACTGAAGCGTCAGCACAAATACTGAACACAACGACTGAACACTGTCGACAGCTAGAGTGAGCGGCTGAGGGTATTGGTCAGTGGGCAATGATCGCGTCAAGCGGGGTGAGTGGCGCAAAACTGTCGGCACTTGCCATCGGCCAGGCAATTTGAAACACGGGGCGTTGCAGGTCTCCGGCCAGCAGCGAGCCCGGTGTGATACCGGGATACAAGCTCGATAGCAGGCTGATGTGATTGTCGGCGGTACGACGGGCGATATGTGTGGTGGTGAGCTCTTTCGGGTGTTGCAGGCCTGAGGCTTGCAATAACTCGGCCAAGGCGTGCAGCGTATTTTGGTGAAAATGCGCCACGCGTGGCGCTTTGTCTAAAGGCACTAACGCCCGCTGGCGCTCGGGGTCTTGCGTGGCGACACCCGTTGGACAGCGCCCAGTGTGGCACTGTTGCGCCTGAATGCAACCGATCGCAAACATGAACGCCCTTGCACTGTTACACCAGTCAGCGCCCAGGGCAAAGGTGCGTGCCATGTCAAAGGCTGAGACGATTTTGCCTGAGGCCCCAATCTTGATACGGTCGCGTAAATCCAAGCCAACCAAGGTGTTGTGCACCAGGCGAATCGCCTCGCGCAGTGGCGTGCCAACGTGATCCACAAACTCGATGGGGGCAGCACCCGTGCCTCCCTCTGAGCCATCGACCACAATAAAGTCTGGCGTGATTCCCGTCTTGACCATCGCTTTCGCAATGGCGAACCACTCCCAGGCGTGACCAATACACAGCTTGAAGCCAACGGGTTTACCGCCTGACAGTGTGCGAAGGCGCTGCACGAAATGCAAGAGGCCAACAGGGCTATCAAACTCAGAGTGCGCCGCTGGCGAATTGCAGTCTTCTCCAATGTTGACACCTCGGGCCGCCGCGATTTCAGGCGTGACTTTGCTACCGGGCAAAATCCCGCCGTGCCCAGGTTTGGCACCTTGTGAAAGCTTGATTTCTATCATTTTCACTTGAGGCAACAAGGCATTGGCAACAAAGTGCGTTTCTGAAAAATGACCCTGTTCGTCGCGGCAGCCAAAGTAACCAGAGCCGATGTTCCAAATCAGATCTCCGCCTGGCTGGCGATGGTAACTGCTGATGCCACCTTCGCCCGTGTCATGCGCAAAATGCCCAAGTTTGGCGCCCTCGTTTAAGGCCAGGACGGCATTTGCGCTTAAGGCGCCAAAGCTCATCGCCGAAATATTGAGCACTGACAGCGACACGGGTTGGGTGCAGGCCGGGCCTCCTACACTGAGGCGAAAATCTGTGTCAGCGATCTTTGACGGGGCAAGAGAGTGATTGATCCACTCATACTGTTGGTCATAGACATCAAGCTGGGTGCCGAACGGGCGTTTATCGATCTCTTGCTTAGCGCGCTGGTAGACCAGCGAGCGACTCGCTCTTGAGAAGGGAGTCTCTTCGGTGTCGTTCTCAAAAAAATACTGACGAATGGCTGGACGCAAATCCTCAAAGAGATAACGCAGGTGCCCAATGATCGGATAATTACGCAAAATCGCATGATGCGTTTGAGCCAAGTCGTGGATGCCGAGTGCACAGAATCCCCAGGCGCTGACGGCTACGAGCCACCAAAAGATGGCACCGTCGTCTTGCAGCGCAAAATAGGGCCCAAGCCCTGCAAAGGCGAGCGCGAACCACAAAGCGAGATATCGAAATAAAAACAATGCCATCGTTGGCTCCGGTTCAGCGTGCAACAAACGCACGCCTGTTAGCGATTCTGTCTGCAAATCTTAACGCGCTTGACATTGCGGGCACGCACTCAATCGTGGTTTTGGGCGGACTATACGTCTTTGGGCGGGCCGCACCTCTTTGAAATGTGAGGTTACGTCTCGAGCCGTATAATTTTCTGTCTAGGAGAAAGTATGACCCTTCCCGATCATAGATCTGAAATTGTTACCGATCAAAGTGCCCAGCCAAAAAAATCTGAGACGCGAGCCGAGCCGCAGCCAGAGTCTTGGCGTCTGCAAATAGGGGATTGGCCGACTTTGCAGGCAAAGGCGGCGCCGATTCGGCTCGAAGTGTTTGTGCACGAGCAGCACGTTCCCCTTGAAGAAGAGATCGACGCGTTGGATGCCGAATGTATACATGCTGTGGTGTTCGACACCCAAGGCTGTGCGTTGGCTACGGGTCGTCTGTTGCCCGATGGTCACATTGGCCGGATGGCTGTGCTCAAAGCCGTGCGCGGGCGAGGGTTAGGGAGTGCCGTGCTGAGCGCTTTGATGCAACAGGCTCGACAAAAAGGCTTTGCCGAGGTGGTGTTGTCTGCACAGACACACGCCCAAGCGTTTTATGCACGCCATGGCTTTGTACCTGAGGGCGCTGAGTACCTTGACGCAAATATCCCTCACGTCTTGATGCGCAAGGCGTTGTCGGGCTGCAGTGCTCAGTAGAGAGGGACATCGTTGGAAAGCAGCAAAGCTCTGTAGAGGGGGACATCGTTGGAGAGTGGCAGAGCGCCAAACAACGGCAGAGCACTAAACAACGACAAAGCGCCAAACAACGACAGAGCGCCAAACACCGACAAAGCACCAAACAACGGCAGAGCGCTAAACAACGACAAAGCGTCATACGGCTTTTGCGTGAAAACAAAAAAGCCTCAAATATTCAAAGTGAATTTTGAGGCATTGTCATAAAAGCCAGGTACTTTATGCTTTACACTTCGGTGGTGCCCAGGAGAGGACTCGAACCTCCACACCTTTCGGCACACGGACCTGAACCGTGCGCGTCTACCAATTCCGCCACCTGGGCCTAACTTGT
>CANCMG010000030.1 GCA_947378965.1 Alcaligenaceae bacterium
GTGTTGGTGGCGCAATAGCGACCGGTTACTTAAAACGGTGCTGACGATTGAGTACTACGATCGGCTGGGAGTGCCCCGTCTCTCATAGCCTCAACCTCTCGAACCGCCCGGTGCGGACCCGCATGCCGGGTGGTGTGGCAGGGGCGCAATCAATTATGATTGCCCCCTATGCCGATCTCCGCAAGTTTAGCGACAATTTGCATGTTTTGACATGACTCCACTATGATGAAACGCCCCTACCTCCCTACCCAGTTGATCCCTCGTTGCTCACAATCCAGCGCAGCTAAAACATGCCAAAAAATTCTTCTAAAAAAATAGACATCACGCCTGCCAATACTTCTAAGGTGCCTTCGTTGCCCCACCTGAGTGCAGAGGCTAGAGCGACTCAGGGCAAGAGCCTGCGCAACAAAGCGCCTCGCAGTGCGCACGCGCAATGGCATGCCCCAAAAAATCGCCCCGATCCAGTCCAGATTCTTTCCGCCTCGAACGTCGGCCGGATTGAGCACCTTGTCCCCATCCGCTTTGGACGCATGGCTCAGTCTCCCTTTGCGTTTTACAGAGGTGCAGCGGCGATCATGGCGTCGGACCTTGCGCAGACACCCGCGAGCGGCCTGTACGTCCAAGCATGTGGTGATGCGCACCTCATGAATTTTGGTGGATTTGCGACACCAGAAAGAAATATTATTTTTGATATCAATGATTTAGATGAAACTTTGCCTGCGCCTTTTGAGTGGGATATCAAGCGACTCGCAGCAAGCGTTGTGATCGCAGCCAAGCACGTCGAACTCACGACGAGTGAGGCTGCAGGCATTGTCCTTGATCTTGTGCGTCAATACCGCGAAAAAATGTCTGGCTACGCTCAGATGCGCGCGCTTGATGTTTGGTATGACAAAATTGACTTGCAGCGCTACACAGATCGTTCGACCGACCCAGAAGTCCTCAGACGAGCCCACAAACGTCTGGCCCAACGCATTGAAATAGAGCGGCGTAAGTCACATCCAGACATTATGTATCCGAAACTCGTTGTCCACGAAGGGGGGACACCAAAAATCAAGGACGAACCTCCGCTGATTTTTCATACATCAGAGCTGCTGATGCCAGGTGCTCAATCTGACTATGCGACCGTGATTGAGGCCTACAGTCAAACGCTGCCAGAACATGTCCGTATGCTTTTTAATCGTTTTCGCTACTGCGACCTCGCTCTAAAAGTTGTCGGGGTCGGCAGCGTGGGGACGATGTGTGCTGTGACCTTATTTATGGCGGGAGAAAAGGATCCGCTTTTCCTGCAGGTCAAAGAAGCAAGACAGTCCGTACTTGAGCCTTACGCTGGTAAAAGTGCCTATGCTAACCAAGGGCAACGTGTAGTGCATGGCCAACGTCTGATTCAAACCGCTTCGGATGTATTTTTAGGATGGACGCGCGGTCTCAATGGGCGCGATTTTTACATACGACAACTTCGTGATCTTAAGCTTTCCGCGATCATCGAAGACTGGGATATTGAAACGCTGCGACTTTACGTAAAAATGTGTGGGCATGCCTTGGCACGTGCGCATGCGCGCTCAGGCGACCCAGCCATGATTTCTGGTTACCTTGGAACAAGCAAAAGCTTTGATCAGGCGATCGGGGAATTTGCCTCGGCATATGCCGAGCAAAACAGCTTGGACTATCGAGCATTTATTGAGGCGATTCGGCGAGGCAAGATCCCAGCTCAAATGGAGGCGTAAAACAGAAGTTGGGGTGATTTTCAGTCAATCACCCCAACTTGAGCATTACGACACCGAGAATAATAAACGCCAAGTCGCACACCCGCAGAGTTCGGATGGGTCATCGCTCAGGGCTATATGCTGTGATTCGCTAACGGTTAATTTTTCAGCTTACGCGTGGCAATGCCTTCAATCGATGCACGATGTTCAATGCAATATCTTGCTAATTCAACCAACGTATTCAAGCCAAGCTTATCCTTCAGGTTGGCTCGATGCCATTTGATTGTTCGAAGAGTGACCTGCAGCATCTCTGCAATGTCTTGTTGCTTATGGCCTGCGCCTAGCAATAAAAGTACTTCGGCCTCGCGTTGGCTGATGGGGATATCTATCACCACCTTTTTATGAATGGCTGGCAGTAAAGACAATTTTATGTCTTCACACTTTTGAAAAAGTGCTAGAAACGTTTCATTTAATTTGTCAACATTAAAGGGCTTAAGCAAAAAATCAACGGCGCCTCCGCGCCAGGCATCAATAATATCGGCTTGTACTGCATTGCCGCTCATGAAGATCACTGGATAGTCAATGCCCATCAGATGAAGTTGAGTTTGCAACTCAACGCCGTTCATGCATGGCATTTGAAAGTCGAGCAGCAGGCATGTTGGCACCCCATCTTCAAAGTCAAAGTCGTTGAGTGCTTTTAGCAAAGCTTCAGCAGACTCAAAATGACTCACTAGATAGTCCTTTGATAGCCAATCAGTCAGGCTTAACCTGAGCGCTGTATCGTCCTCAACAATGATTACCCGCATCGCCTTCATTGCGTTTTTGTCCCTGCGTGATGTAGTGGCAAGTCAATTTCAAAGATGGCCCCACCGTTGGGATGATTAAACGCGCGTATTTGACCCTGATGCTTCTCAACAATGATTTTGCTCAGCCACAGACCAACCCCTAAACCATGCTCTTTTGTGGTGTTGTAAAGCTCAAACATAGATGAAAGTATTGCGGGTTTGATGCCTGGGCCATTGTCGGCGATGGTGAAGACTGCTGAGTGTTCTCTTTCGCTTAGCGTAAGTGAAATCGATCGATCTTTAACCTCAGCCTCGCTCAGTGCTTCGCTCGCATTATTAAAAATATTAATCAAAACTTGTTGTAATTGAACGCTGTCGCCAAAGACCACAGGGTCTTTTTGGTATTTGACGAGTAAAGTGATTTTTTTCAAGTCAAGCGTAGGCTTGATGATTTCAAGAATTTCATTCGTAATGTTTTGAAGATTGATCACTTTAAATTGATCGCTTTTGGCACCAAATAATTTTCTAAGATTGTGAACAAGGTCGGCAAGCTTTTCTGACTGAGTACTGATGTCATTCAGCGAGGCAATCAAATGTGAGTTATTTCCGGATTCGATTGACTCTCGGCGAGTTGTTGCAGCTCTGAAGGCAATCGTGGTGAGTGGTTGACTGAGTTGATGGGCAAGCGAGCTCGCCAGGGCACTCACGCCGATCATGCGATTTGACGCAATGAACCCTTGCAAAAATTGTTGTTTTTCTTCAATTGCCTTAACTAAAGGTTTGTTAAGAAAATTCTCAGAGGGATTATTCGGGTCTACCCAGGTCATCCGAAACCCAACGAAGCACAAATAACGAAAAGTGCCTACCACCAAATAGATGGCGAACACAATAATTGCCAAGAGAGTTGGCGTCTCTCTCGGCATGACGGGTGTGCCGATGAAACTTCCGAGCAATCGCAAAAAACCAAAGCCTACCAAGCCTAATTCAAACCAGCCAAAGAGGCGCATAAAACCATTCGTCTCCAACAACGGCAGTAATTTGCGTCGACAAAGAAGATAGTTGATGACGAACAGGCAGGTGAGGGTAATGACGTTAACCAGAATCACCATTCGATATTCGGTTGGGCTTCTCATTGATTCAAGAACGATGGTGATTAAGCCCAACATTGAAATGGCTAAGATGAACCATCTTCGATCTACCTGCTTGATGATCGATAGCAGACTAAACAGAATGCAGAGTTCGGCGGCCAAGGCCCCGAAATTTGGGATACCAATTGACGTTGCATTGACGTCAATCAACTGCATGTTGGTTAGAAATATGGTTGCGCAGGTGATCACCATAGAAAGTTCAGAAAGTAAAAAATAAACCACAGAGGCGTCTAATTTTTTTCTGAACGAGCAGTACAAAATGCTACTCGAAATGATCGTGAAGAGAAAGTAGATCAGGCTCAGGACGGCAAACGCATTCATATTCTCAGCATCAAAGAAAACGTCAGAGAAAAAATTTTTTCTAGGGTAAACCATTTAAGGTTTATTTGGCAAAACTGTACCAAAGTACATTTTTATTTCTCATTGAATCCACTATCGTCCCGCGAGTGAGGGAGGCGAGTGCGGTGTTTTTATGCGTCGTAGGTCTTACCCATCGGTGTCTCAGCAGTTTTATTTATTCTGAATTAAAGATCGACTTTCTGGCAAAGCCTCGAGCAATACGTGCCCGCAAGGCTAGCGCACACGAGGGCGTAATACCCCTCAAATCATCAACTTTTTTTGTAAGCCGAGCGATGGGTGAATTGAAGCAAACGTTGTTTGGCCCAGTACTTTCTGCAACAGTTAAATTTTAAATTGGATAGCGACATGACAAGCTTTAGCCGTCGAAAGTTTCTTAAAACCACTGCAGCTGGCAGCGCCGCAGCTGCTCTCGGTAATCCTGCGCTCGCTGAACTCAAAAATGGTTTGTCCAAAGACAACGCGATGGATCATGTGATCTTGGTGCTGTTCGAGAACCGCTCTTTCGATAATATTTTGGGTTACTTGTATCAGCAGGGTGAGGTGCCGCAATTTGAGGGCGTTGTTGGTAAAAAGCTGAGCAATCCAGTTCCCTCTTGGGCTGAGCATAAATCCCCTGATGGCCAGGTCCACTACGGGGTGGCAAGCTCGATGAATTCGCCCACGTCTGATCCAGGTGAAGAATATCCTCATACTCTGACGCAGATGTTCAATACCGTCGATGAGCATAATAAATTCAAGATGGGCAAAGATATGGCAGCCCCGTGGAATGCGCCGAAGTCACTCGATGCCATCCCCAATATGCAAGGCTTTGTCGCCGATTACATCAGCAACTTTACCGCTGATCATCTTCGCCAGCCGACGTATAAAGAATATTCTGAAATCATGACTGGCTTTCTGCCAGAGCAAATTCCAGTGATTACAGGCTTAGCCAGAGGATTTTCTTGTTTTGATCATTGGTTTTCTGAAGTGCCGTCACAGACGTTTCCGAACCGGTCTTTTTGGGTGGCGGGTACCTCGTCTGGTTATGTCGTCAATTCGCCGGCCGATAATTTTTTGATAGATAACAAAGCAGAAACAATTTTTAATCGCCTCTCTGAAAAAGGTAAAACCTGGAAAATTTATGTGGGGCAGCCTGATCCGCTTTCGTTTACAGGGTTGGTGAGTATGCCTGTGCTGCGAAAGTATTTTGCGACCAATATCGTGCCTTTTTCTGAGTATGAAAAAGACTGTGCGAATGGCACCTTGCCCAATTTTGCCTTTATTGAGCCGCCGCTGGTCAATGGGCATGCTGATTATCATCCCAGTGCTGGTATGGCCATTATCGCGGGTCAGAACCTAGCGTTAGATCCGCCCTCATCGGTGCTCAGTGGTGAAGTGTATTTGTCTAAGATTTATAACGCTTACAAGGCAATGGGCACGAAGCAGGCCGGTGCAAATGTCTTAAATACAACCTTGTTTATTGGTTGGGATGAGCCTGGTGGCACGTACGATCACGTGCCCCCCCCGCGAGTGCCTGCCCCTGAGGCCTCGGCCCCCAAGGCTCAATATGGTTTTGATTTCACCTTGTCTGGCTACCGAACCCCAGCAGTCATGATCTCGCCGTGGATTTCTGAAAAGTCCGTGTTCACTCAAGAATTTCGGCATACCTCAATGATTGCGACGTTACGCAAGATCTGGAACTTAGGTCAGCCGTTTACGCAACGTGATGCAAGCGCTCGAACATTAGAAACCTGTTTCAACTTAAACACGCCACGTGATCCGAGCACTTGGCCCAACATCACAGCTAGGCCTGCCCCCGCTTACGTTGCACCAGATCCTAACAACCTGGACACGGCCTATTCTGAGTTAGCTCAGGCGATGATTCCTGCTATCGTGACATTCGCGCATCGTACTGGGTACGCGGTGCCGTCCTTGCCCAAAGATCCAAATGGCAAAATTACCGGCGCTCAAGCCTTAAAGGTTGCCGGTGAGTTTTCGAATGAAATGTTTCCCTTGCTGGCGGCCAAGAAATAGAGCGTTTGATTGCCCTGCTGACCTTGTTCTTTAAAACGGGGAAGTATTACCAGTATCCCAAAGTTTTTTAATTTTTTCGAAAATCAAACAATCAGCTAGTGCTTGTTGTGCCCCCGTCAAGAAATGACGGGGGTTTTTTTTGAGCGTGACTTTAAGTCACGTCTAGTAAAAGTACATTTTTACGTGGCTGATCATCGTCTTTTTGATCTACATCAATTAACAAGAGCTCTATTATTTTTCTATCATGACTTAGCATCTTATTTGGTGCATCCTGAACGAATGAAATAGCAACTAGATTTTACGACCTCTCATAAATTGTTGAAGAAGGATGAGAGTCAGTCTATTCGTGTCGCTAAATCACCAATGGTATTTTTAAAATGATTGGACGATCATTTTAAGTACGACTCAAAGGATCATCTCTATGAAAACGAAACGACTAGCAATATTGATGTTGTTGGCGATGGTTGCCTTCAATGCTACTGAAAGTGCCTGGAGTGCCAGCAATGCGTCAGAGGCTAAAGCCCTAAAACAACAAGCGATTTCAATCCCAAAAGCACAAGCGGCAGTTGCCAGTGCCGCTGGATACGAAATCAAGAATGTCAACATTGCGTCTACGTTGTATCGGGTGACGATTACAGTCGCCGATGACACATTAAACGACGATCTATCTAAAGATCGTGAGCCAGAGGCAACTCAAGCAGCGACTGCTTTTGTGAAAGACATGAGCGGGAAAGCAGAGTTTTCTCAGATCGTCATCATTCACGTGGATTATGTCAGGTCAATAGGAAACAAAAAAGCGATTGAAGCCTACGAATTCTATAAAACACCTGCTGGTTCGTTTGTCATCCACAAGACTTAACACCCAGTTCAGCAGGTGCGACGGTTCGCTAAGACAAGGCGAATGCGCTTTCTTGGTTAATGATGATTCAATGAGACATCCATGAAACATTTCTTTCTTCTGACTTTGTTATTGCTGCTGTCAACATCAGCATCTGCCGACAAAATGGCGATGCTGTCAGATGCGCCAAAATCCTATGACACCGAGTGCGCGAGTTGTCACATGGCTTATCCGCCCGGCGTGTTGGGCCAGAAGAACTGGCAAAATATTATGTCTGGGCTTGATAAACATTTTGGTACAGATGCGAGTCTTGATTCAAAAACACAAACTGAAATCACGCAGTGGCTGCTAAAAAATGCCGCAACGCGTCAGAAGTATTCAGCATTAGCACCAGAGAATCGAGCGACTCAAAGCGCTTGGTTTATTCGAGAGCACCGCGAAATAAGCGCCGAGGTATGGACGAGAGATAGCATTAAGAGTCGCTCTAACTGTATGGCTTGCCACGTTGATGCCATCAAAGGGATCTTTAATGATGATAACGTTCGCATCCCGAAAAAATGAATACTTCTAACCTAGTGTTGTGGTCACCGTTTTTTGTGGTGACCTGATAGGACACTATTTCTCTTTCGAAAGCAACTCTTGTTCAAAGCTACGAATCTTATTCAACCCCAACGCATTATTCGTCTGCTCAAGTGAGGCCATCTTATCGACCCAGGCACGCGAGTCGCCGGTTTTTTTCAAGTCGATCAAAAAGTCATCAACAGCCTTGATGGTTAGTCTGACGGTACTACTGGGAAACAACGCAATCGCATAGCCCATTTGTTGTAACTCTTGCGCCGAGCGCAGCGGCGTTAAGCCGGTTTCAGACATGTTGGCTAATAGTGGACCCGGTAGTTCGCGACCGATCAGTTCAAGCTCTTCGAGCGATTGCGGGCCATCCACAAACAGAATATCTGCGCCGGCCTGTTTAAATAACAGACAACGATCAAGTGCTTCTTGCATCCCGAGTGGGCCTCTTGCATCGGTACGCGCAACGATCAGTGTGTCTGAATTATTGCGAGCCGCGATAGCCGCGCGGATTTTTCTGACGGCAATCTCGCGTGACTCAACAATCTTGTTATCCATATGCCCGCAGCGTTTAGGCCAGGCTTGATCTTCAAGCTGGACTGCAGCCACGCCGAGCAACTCCATGCCTCTGACGGTGCGTACGACGTTGGCCACATCGCCATAACCGGTATCGCAGTCAACGATCAGGGGGATTGTCGTGACGCGTCTGATCGCATGCACTGAATCTTCAATATCGGCGTAGGCAATCAGACCGATATCGGGTTCACCGTAACGTGCCGCCGCTGTGGCATAGCCGCTGACATACCCAGCCTCAAAGCCGGCGGCCTCGATTTGCCTGAGTTCTATGGGCGAGCCCCCGCCCGGAATCACCATAATCTCAGCGTTTAAGAGGCGTTTACGTAGGGATTGTGCGGGGCTCATTGTTTGTCAGTCATTTGTGAGTAATATGCAAATATACTTGACATTTTCTCTGCCTTGAACGGCGAGGTTGTACGCGTCAATCTAATTCATATACAGGCAGCAGTGGTACGCACGCGGACTGCCTCACTAGGAGATGTCATGGGTTTTACGATGACAGAAAAAATATTTGCGGTACATGCTCAATCAGGGCAGGCCCGTGCCGGAGACATTGAGATTCTCACACCAGATGTGGTTCTACTCAACGATACAAGCGGCACGATTACCGTCGAACAATTAAAAAAGATGGGTGTTGATCGCCTGTTCGACTCAGAAAAAGTCGTCTTGGTGGCTGATCACTTTTCACCGCCAAAAGATGTTACGAGCGCCGACGCCATTAATTTATTAAGAGGCTTTGGCAATAAGTTTGGGATTAAAAATTTTTACGAATCTGGCCGACATGGTATCGAGCATGCACTGTTACCCGAGCTTGGTAAGGTCGGCCCTGGCGGGCTGATCTTTGGTGCAGACTCGCATACCTGCACCGCCGGCGCCTTAAACGCCTGCGGGGTAGGGTTCGGCTCGACCGACCTGGCGGGTGTGATTGCCACCGGCGAGCTCTGGGTCAAAGTGCCACGCTCGATCAGGGTCGATATGATTGGTCAGCCTGGGCGTTTTGTCACAGGTAAAGACATCATTTTGAGCTTGATCGCAAAAATCGGTGTCGATGGCGCCTTAAATGCCGCGCTTGAATTTGGTGGCAGTGGTTTGGCAAATCTGAATATCGACGAGCGCATGGCCATTGCGAATATGGCCGTCGAGGCGGGTGCCGACACCTGTGTGTTTGAGTATGACGAGCAGGTGGCGCAGTACATCGCACAATCGGGGTGGGACGCTCGGCAGCCCGTCATGCCCGATCCAGATGCCGACTATCTTGCACGTCACACCATCGATCTGCAGCAGCTAACCCCGTTGGTTGCAGCGCCACCGTCACCGGCCAATGGCTTACCTGTTGCTCAGGTCGCTGAAACCATCGTGCACCAAGTCTATATAGGAAATTGCTCAAACGGCACCATCACCGACTTGAGGCAGGCTGCCGAGGTTTTGAAGGGCCAGACGATTGCCCCGACGGTCAGGCTCATTGTTGTGCCCGCCACCAGTGCGATTTATCGGCAAGCGGCACGTGAGGGCCTGCTCGAGATCTTGTCAGCCGCGGGTGCCGGCATTTCGTTGCCGACTTGTGGCGCGTGTTTTGGTGGCCATATGGGGATCTTGGCAGCGGGCGAAGCCGCGATCTCTACGACCAACCGAAATTTTAGAGGCCGTATGGGTCACGCTGACGCCAAGGTGTATCTGGCAAATGCCTGGGTGGCCGCCGCTGCAGCCGTTGCAGGCAAAATTGTTGATCCGCTTAGCGTCGCGCCTCAGGCTGGCAGAAAGGAGCTCGCATGAGCGGTTCAGTTACCAACAGTTCAATCATGAGCAGCACCACCACGAGCAGCGCCACCGCGAACAACACTATACGAAATATCCACCTTTATGGTGCAAACATCGATACCGATGTGATTTTGCCTGGTAAATATCTCAATCTGTATACGCCCGAAGAGCTTGGCCCCCACTGCATGGAAGGTCTCGACCCAAGTTTCATCCAGCGAGTACGCCCAGGCGATGTCATCATCGCGGGCAGTAACTTTGGAACAGGCTCTTCAAGAGAACATGCCCCGATTGCCATTAAAGCGGCCGGGATCTCGTGCATCATTGCTACGAGCTTTGCCCGCATCTTTTATCGTAATGCGATCAATATCGGGCTGCCCGTTTTTGAGTGTGCAGAAATCGTTGCTGCAGTCAAAAATGGGGATACGATTGCGGCAGACATTACAAAGGGTTTGTTTACGGTCAACGGGGTGGCCTTTCAAGCCAAGCCGTTTCCGCCTTACATACAAGCGATTATCGATGCAGGAGGACTTGTTCCTTTTGTTAGCGCCCAACTTAAACAGACTTGAATCATTACCAGAGACTTGCTTGTTTCTTTCGTTAACAGGTGACTTAAACAGACTTGAAGCATGACCAGATACTTGCTTGTTCCCTTCGTCAGCAGGCAATTCAAACAGATTTGAAGCATGACCCAATACAGTTACGATTAAAAATCAGAGAATATCTAAGGAAACAACATGTTAGAAAATTTCATGAATAATACGCTGCGCACGGCTCTCTCTTTTTTGGGGCTAGCGCTGATTGCCGCCGCTACGCCGGTGTTGGCGCAAAACACGTTTCCAAACAAGTCGATTCGACTGATTGTGCCTTTCGCCCCAGGCGGCGTTACCGATACAAGCGGTCGCTTGATTGCCGATCAATTATCCCGTCGTATCGGGCAAACCATCATTGTTGAAAACAAAGCAGGCGCCTCAGGCAATATCGGTGCGGCAATGGTTGCCAACTCAGAGCCCGATGGCTACACCTTGGTGCTTGGCTTTGATGGCACCATCGTGATTAACCCGCATGTGTTTACTTCAATGCCTTTAGATACGCTTAAAGATCTGACGCCAGTCGGCAAAATTGGCGAAACCATTTTGATTCTGTTGGCGTATCCAAACTTCGAAGCGCAAACATTGCAAGAGATTATTGCCCTGTCAAAGCAACCCGGCAAAGTGATTAATTTTGGCTCGTCTGGGGTTGCAAGCCCACAGCACATTGCCGTCGAATTGCTCAATCAACAAACCGGCTCAAAACTTGTACACGTTCCGTATAAAGGCGGTGGCCAAGCCATGATCGATGTACAGGCAGGCGTCATCCCATTGGTCTTTACCGCGGTGGCTGGCGGCTATACGTATGTCAAAAGTGGCCGGCTTAAAGCGGTTGCCGTGTCAAGCGAAAGACGTGCAGCCTCGTTACCTGACGTCCCAACCTTTATTGAAAGCGGTATCAAAGACTTTGTGGCAAGCGGCTGGGTAGGCATTTTTGCACCCTCTAAAGTGCCACGCCCAGTGATCGACTATCTCAACAAAGAACTTAACGCAGTCTTATCAACGCCTGAAGTGATCGCCAGACTTGATACGCTTGGGATTGAAGCCTCACCCGGCACGCCAGAAAAATTTAGCAAAGAAATCACCGCTGATTTCAAACGCTATGGCGAAGTGATTAAGGCGGCTGATATTAAAGCGGAATGAGCACTGCAATTCACTCAGCAAACTTGCCAAGCCCACCAACGATAAGATTACACATTCAGTAAGGTTGAGCCTACTGAGTGCTCTAGCGGGTAGGCTATCGCTTAGGCTACCCGTTATTTCAGACTTGAGCTAAACCGACGATAAATAGTGAGTACCGGGCTGCCGTCAATGACGATCTCGTAAAACATGGCATAGGCTTGGTCGGGCTGTTCAAATTTAGAGCCATCAAAAAATCTGTAATTTGTCAAAATATAATCTGACTCGAAATTTTTTGGGTCTAAGATCATTCTCTGGCGCTCTTCAGGCTTAAGCAGCTCAAGCGCCTGTTGGATTGAGGTGAAGCCGAGCGAACGGATCGTGATGCGTTTGTTATCGTCGTTGGCAAGAATAAATTCAAGCCCCTTCACATCGGTCACGCCCCAATAGTCACGCTCAAAGCGACTATGCGATGAAAACAAAGTGATCAAACCATTGAAGTACACATGTTGAAAAGGGTGATTACGAATCATCCAAGTCACGTTAAATAGGATTTGCAGACTGAAGAGTATCGTCAATAAACCAGCGATAGGGATCCCATACACTTGTTTACTGTTGAGCGCTTGCACGCCGCCTACGCTTAGTAGGACGATGGCGGGATAAATAAAATAGAGTTGTCGCCAGCCATCGTAAAGTGTCGAATTCAAGAGGATTGCTGCAAATATTGGGCTGCCAGCCACCGCTAAAAATAAAATATCCTGAAAATGATCGAAGTGTTTTAAATTTTGTACGGGCTGTGAAACGACTTTCACACATAATATGACGACACCAATCGCAAAGCATACAGAGATCAAGATCGGCGTGGTAAGTGCAATCCACGTTGGTGCATAATGCCAGGGTAAGTTCTTTGCAAAAACATAGTCACCAGCGTAAAGATTAAAATTGTCCCAACGAAACTGAGACATATTTTTTAGCGCCAGTAAAAAATTGGTGAAAGGGTTTTCCCAAAGCCACGGCCACATTCCGTAGGTGCATAGGGCACAGGTCACGCCAAAGATAACAGTCAACGTTAAACATGTTCGCATGGTGATCAGGCGAAGACGACTTAGCATCACAAGCATAAAAACCGTCAGCCCAAAAAAAATGACTCCGGCAATACGTATGTTGATTGTGAGTGCAATCATGATTGCGTGTAGCAATGCGCTTTGCCAACTGAGTGTCAATCGCAGGCGAGTCAAGGTATACAGACTTGCCGCGCAACATGCCATCAACACAATATCTTTGCTGTTGTAGAAGGCCTCGCCGTACAGTCTAGGGCTTGTCAAAAGCAAAGTGCTAGCCAAAAGAGCATAGCCCCAATGACTAAAACGTAATTTTACTGCGTGATATATCGCAATCAGTCCAAGCCAAAAAACAAAAAACGTTAATAAATGCCGAAGTAAGAATTGCTGGCGTGAGTCGTTTAACGAAAATAAACGTTCTATAAAAAAAGCTGGTAAATCAAATGCGACACCATAGTCGCGATCGTAATACTCGTTGAGCGGGATAGCGAATGTGGATAAGACAGGATCGTTTTTCAGCCAGGTGATATTGAACTTATCAGCGATATAGTTCAAACTCATCCCGCCATTTGTACGGCTTATCAGTTCGTCCGCCGACATTCCATAATCGGTAAAGGTGGTGACCCCTAATACCAAGATAAAGAGAAAATAAAGCGCTACCATTTGAGAGTGATAACGATCGAGTAAAGCGCGGTGGTTTTGTAAAATTAAGAAAAAATTCTTTATCATCAGGCTGAGTCCAACTGTATGACTTTGGCTTATGGCTTAGTATAGCGTTTGCTGTTGCTCAATATCCCGTCGAGTCAGCAGCCATTTTTTGTATTCTTTGCGAACCTCTGCCAATCAGCAGCCGATGCGCTCAGACATTAAATTTTGTATGCTCATGACGTCTACGTTGTCTTTAACCAAATGCGCGAAGATCTTCCACAGTTTGGTGTACGACCTTTTCAAACCATATATCGTCAGGCAAATGAGGCCAAGATGAAAAAGAAAGTTGCATTAATTGCCGGCGTCGGTGGAATGTGTGGCGGCAATATGGCTCAATTTTTGCACGCTACTGGTCAGTGGGATGTCATCGGCGTGTCACGCGGCAGCCCCGAATTGGGCGAGTGGGTGCGTCACATTGCGGCCGACTTGCTCGATCCGCAACAAACCCAAGAGCGCCTCGTGAATATCGAACATGTCACGCACATCTTCTATACGGCATTGCTCACTGGTAAATCCTACGAAGAAGAAAACGATCTCAATACTAGATTAATGCGTAATTTCTTAGATGCCGCTCTGCCGCAGATTCGCAAGCTCGAGCATATCCATGTGCTCGAAGGCGTTAAATGGTACGGGTATCACAAGGGGGCCTACAAAACGCCCGCGCGCGAGGATGACCCACCTTGCAGCAACCCGCCATACTTCTACGAAGAGCAGCACAATTACGTTCTCAAGTGCCAGCAAGGTCAGTCGTGGACTTGGTCGACCACTCGGCCGGGCGCAGTGTGTGGCTATGCGAACGGCGCACGTATCAACCTGATGATGGTGATCGCGGCTTACGCGACGATCATGAAAGAACTTGGCAAGCCGCTGATATTTCCGGGTGATGAAGCGACCTATCACGCGCTAACGTTTACGTCTGACGTTGGTATGCTGAATCGGGCGATGCTGTGGGCATCGACCGATCCGCGTGCAGCGAATCAGGCTTTCAACATCGGTAACGGCGATGCGTTTCGCTGGCATGACATGTGGCCGCGCATCGCCGCAATGTTTGGTATGCAAGCGGGCCCAGTGAAAACAACGTGCCTGGTCGATTTCATGGCAGACAAAGAGCCACTGTGGAGGGATTTGGTTCACCGTCACGGACTCAAGCAGGGAGACCTGTTTCGCCTGGCGCCCTGGGGTTACGCGGATACCGTCTTCTCGCGTAAATGGGACAACATGATCAGCATGGTAAAGGCCAATCAGTTCGGTTTCACTGAAATGATTGATAGCGAAGCGATGATGCAACGCATTTTCAACGAGTTTCGAGAGACGCGCATCATTCCGTGAAGTGTGTCGCAACCAAGGCCGTTGAATGTTTGATTGCATCGGCGACCGCATGACCTCAGTCAGTCGTGATTGCTAGTTATTTATCGATTTTAGGTTCAAGTTTTGGTAGGTTCGAGTACGCGGTAATTTTTCTCAATGTCTAATCTGAATAAAAAAATGTCTTTAAATCTTGCGAATGCCATACGTTTTCTTTCGATAGATGCCATTGTTCAGGCGCAAGAAGGTCACCAGGGCGTTCCCTTGGGAATGGCCGAAATCGCCACTGCGCTGTACACGCGTCATTTAAGATTTGTAGCCAATCAGCCAACCTGGCCTGACCGTGATCGAGTGGTGTTATCGAATGGCCATGGGTCGATGTTGCTGTATGCGCTTTTATACCTAACAGGGTACGAGCAGATCTCTTTGGATCAGATTAAACGCTTTCGCGAGTTAGGATCGCATTGCGAAGGGCATCCCGAAATCAATCAAAGCCATGGCATTGAGGTCACAACAGGCCCACTAGGGCAGGGGATTGCCAATGCGTTTGGCATGGCGATCGCTGAGGCTTATCTACGTTCTCGCTTTGGCCAAGATCTTGTCAACCACCATACCTATGCCTTTGTGGGTGATGGTTGTCTGCAAGAAGGCGTGGGCCAAGAGATGATCTCTTTGGCTGGCCACCTGGCACTTGGAAAGCTCATTCTGCTGTGGGACGACAACCAAATTACTGATGATGGCAGTACGTCGCTTTCGATTAGCGAAGATGTCGCCGAGCGTTTTCGTGTGGCCCACTGGCATGTGATTGAAGTGGATGGTCATGATCTTGAGGCGGTATCAAACGCAATTGAAATCGCCAAAACTGATCCACGGCCTTCGTTAATCGCTTGCCGAACAATGATCGCTCGTGGTTTAGCGAGGCTGCAAGGTCAACGTGGTGGCCACAGCGCACGCTTATTCAAAGACGATGCAGATCTTGCACGAGTAGAACTTGGGTGGTCTCACGCCCCGTTCCACATCCCAGGTGAGGTATTAAGTGTTTGGCGCGCAGCTGGCAAAAGAACTGAGCTCGAGTATCAAGCCTGGCAAAAGCGTTTAAATGCACTGAGCCAAGCTGAGCGTCGTGAATTCGATCGCGTACTGTCTGGCGAACTTCCTGAGGGCTGGCAAGACGTGTTACGCGCGTACGAGCGCGACTCACTTGTTAGCGAGTCGGCCCCCGGCGGCATTTTGATTTCTGCTGAAATCAATGATCGCTTGGCTGAGATACTGCCTGAGCGAATGGTAGGCTGCGCAGATTTAGAAGCACCCACTAGTCATAAACGTCGGCTCAAAGCCTTTACGGCTCAAGATCATAGCGGTGCCTATCTCCATTGCGGGGTGCGTGAGCACGTCATGGGTTCGATGGTCAATGGCATGGCCGCGCACGGCGGCATTATCCCGTTGGCCGTCACGTATCTGGCGTTTGCGGATTATGAGCGGCCTGCAATGAGAATGGCCGCCTTGATGAAGCTTCCGGCTAAATTTGTGTTTAGTCATGACTCGATTGGGGTGGGCAAGAATGGCCCGACCCATCAACCGGTTGAGATCTTAGCCTCGCTGCGTGCGATGCCAAATATGTTGGTGATGCGCCCAGCGGATGCCATCGAGGCTGCTGAGTGCTGGGAAATTGCGCTTGAACACCGCACGGGCCCCGTTTCGATGGTGTTTGCACGTCAAGCTTTGCCTAGAGTGCGTACTGAACTCAGCTCAGACAATCTATCGAAGCGCGGCGGCTATATCCTCGCAGAGGCCCTAGGTGGCAAGAGGGCGGTCACGCTATTGGCAACCGGCTCTGAAGTCGCCATCGCAATGGTTGCCAGAGAGCGGTTGCAGGCTGAGGGTATCTCGACGGCAGTGGTGTCGATGCCTTGCTGTGAGTTATTTGATCAGCAGGATCATGCTTATCGTTCAAAGGTTCTTGGTCTTGAGGTCGTTAGGGTTGCGATTGAAGCCGCGGTGCGTTTTGGGTGGGATCGCTATCTCGGCGAGCGCGGAGATTTTGTTGGCATGAAAGGTTTTGGTGCCTCGGGTGGTGCTGAACAGCTGTATGAATATTTCAACATTACAGCTGCTGAGGTTGTAGCGCGTGTAAAACGTTTAGTTGGATAGTATAAGAAGACGTCAAAAAGGTTAAAGTTTAGCGTAATAGTGGTAAGTTCTCGTTAATCATTCATATAACAACAAGCCCAAATGAATCCAAACCACACAGCTAACAACGCCACCGTACCATCCCAGAAACTCGATGTGATCATTATCGGAGCCGGTCTGGGTGGCATGTACCAACTGCTTCGGGTTCGAGAGCTTGGCATGTCAGTGCGCGTCATCGAGGCAGGCGGCGATGTTGGTGGAACCTGGTACTGGAATCGTTACCCAGGGGCGCGGTTTGATTCTGAAAGTTATAGCTACGGTTATTCTTTTTCGAAAGAATTACTTCAAGAATGGGAGTGGACTGAGCACTTCGCACCGCAACCCGAAACTCTGCGCTATGCCGGTTTCGTTGCTGATAAATTCAACTTGCGCCAAGATATTCTTTTCAATCGAAAACTGGTCAGTGCCGAGTGGAACGAAACCACGAGGGATTGGCACTTAACGTTAGATACCGGCGAGCGCATGGTTGCGCAGTTTCTTATCACCGCGATTGGGCCGCTGTCTGTGCCGACCCTGCCAAATATTGCAGGCATCAAAGACTATACCGGTATCGCTTGCCACACAGCAAACTGGCCGCATGAACCCGTTAGCTTTGCAGGCAAACGCGTCGCGGTATTAGGAACCGGCGCAACCGGTATCCAAACCATTCAAGAGGTTGCTAAAACGGCTGGGCACCTTACCGTTTTTCAGCGCACCGCTAACTGGAGTGCGCCCTTACACAACGGCCTGATTACGGACGAACAGCAACGCACCATCAAGGCCTCATATTCAGATATCTTCAAACGTTGTCACGAAAATGTTTCTGGCTTTCTTCATCATCCTGATCCACGTCGTGGTGTCGATGTGTCAGAGCAAGAACGGAAAGAGCTCTGGGAGAAACTCTATAAAGAACGCGGTTTCTCTGTTTCAGTTGGAAATTTTCGCGATCTCTTAACAAGTCCGCAAACCAATGCCTGGATGTCAGAGTTTATTGCTGACAAAATTCGTCAGCGGGTCAAAGACCCAGTGACTGCCGAAAGACTCATCCCTAAAAACCATGGGTTCGGCACACGTCGTTTGCCTCTTGAAAGTGGTTATTTCGAGGCGTATAACCAGCCTAATGTTGAACTGGTTGATTTACGTGAGACTCCAATCGAACGAATCACAGCGACAGGGATCAAAACGACAGAGCGTGAGTTTGAGTTTGACATGATTATCTACGCGACAGGCTTCGACGCACTGACCGGCGCTTACGATCAGATCGACTTTCGCGGCATAGCGGGCCAAACGCTTAAAGACCAATGGGCCGCAGGCGCAAAAACCTTTCATGGTTTTCAAAATGCAGGGTTCCCGAATTTGCTGATGATACTGGGGCCAATGGGCGCGTTGGGTAATATTCCCCGCAGCCTTGAATACAACGTCGAGTGGGTCTCGCAACTACTCGCCTATATGCAAACAAAAAAGCTCTCGCGCGTAGAAGCTAGTGCCGAAAGCGTTGAGGCATGGATGGACGTCGTCAAAGCCGCCTCGGTCGGTCTCTTGGCCAATGACGTTGACTCGTGGATGACGGGTGTCAATAAGAACGTCGAGGGTAAGTCGGTGCGTGTGCTCGCACGTTACGCTGGCTCAGGCCCAGAGTTTCGTGCGCGCTGTGATGCGGTAGCCGCGGGTGGTTATGCCGAACTTGATATTACTTAGTCTAAATTTTTTAGTACTTCTAAGGGATAACACTAGCACGCATTTTCAACTTCAGTCGTACGATAAAGTTGTTGATATAGATCAACCGTAGATCAAGCTTAAGACTATTTAAATAAATAAGCTTTGATTTTTGTGAAGTGTTGTAACGGCATTAGCTTCGTTCGTTTTCTAACTATCAGGAGACACACTCATGGCTTTAAATGTAAAATTTTCTCGTCGACGTCTGCTGGCAGGCGCTGCTTCTGCCTCAGCACTATCCATTACCTCACCGTTTATCAGAACTGCACATGCTGCTGGCAGCTTGTCGATTGGCTTTTGGGATCACTGGGTGCCGGGTGCCAACGATTCTCTCACCAAGCTTTGTAAAGAATGGGGAGAAAAAGAAAAGGTCGATGTCAAAATTGATTACATCACCTCGCAGGGGGCCAAACTGCAGCTCACTGCGGTGGCAGAGGCGCAAGCCAAATCCGGCCATGACATTCTTCAACTTACAAGCTGGGATGCACCGAACCAGGCCAAGAACCTAGTGCCGGTTGACGACATTGTCGGCGACGCGATAAAAAAGAATGGCAAGGCGATTGACGTCGTAGAGTATCTTGGTAAGGTCAATGGCTCTTGGATCGGCGTGCCAGCCACCAACGGCAGTCAAGTCAAGGGTCCTTGTGGTCGCATGGATCTTTTAGCGAAACATGCCGGTCTAGATATTGTCAAAATGTATCCTGGGGCAGATGGCAAACCAGATAAGGCGTTGCAAGATCAATGGACCTGGGACGCCTTCTTGTTGGCCGCAGAAAAGTGCCACAAAGGTGGTAACCCTTTTGGTTTAGGACTTGGCCAGACAACGGACTCGGTGGATTGGGTCGGCGCACTCTTTGCAGCCTTTGGTGCGATCTTAGTCGATGCAAAGGGCAATATCACCGTGAACTCTGATGCCACCAAGCAGGTGCTCGAGTATATGCAGCGCTTGGTGAAGGTGATCCCAGCTGACGTCTTTGCTTGGGACGATGCCTCGAATAACAAGTACCTGATCTCGGGCCAAGGTTCGTTGATCATGAACCCCCCCAGCGCTTGGGCTGTCGCAGTCAGGGACAATCCAAAAGTTGCAGAACAATGCTGGACGTTCCCGTCGCCCAAAGGGGCAAAAGGTCGCTTTGCCCCAGGGTTGCCTTATTTTTGGGGCACCTGGAAATGGTCAAAAAATATCTCTGCCGCAAAAAGCTTACTCACGCATTTGTCTGACAGAGCCAGCATCGAGAAAATGGTGATTGGTAGCGGTGGCTATGACATCCCTGGTTACTCTGGCCTGCGTGACTTTAAAACCTGGGCTGAGGTCGGCCCACCTGTCGGTGTCGCTTACAACTACCCACCACGTGGCGAAGAGATTGTGTCGATTGCGGCGGCGCCTGCGCCTGTTGCGATTGCACAGCAAATTTACGCTCAGGCAACCATGACCAAAATGATTGCCAAGTGCACGCAAGGTGGTGATTCAGTGGCGAAGGCAATTGGTTGGGCGTCATCTGAGCTTGAAGGCTTCATGCGAACCTAAGTTCTAAGTCGGTATGCCATATTGAACGAACATGGTTGTGCGCTTGAGTGCGCACACCATGGTTCACGTATCCGGTTAAAAGTCATTCTGGAAAATTTCAATGCAAAATGACATGACGAGTTTGCAGGGTTCTGCAGCACGCAGACCTACCACCTTGAAAGTTTTTCTTCGACGCAAGTCAACGGTGGCATTTTTTCTGGCCTTACCCTTGATTGTGCTGGTGACGGCACTTGTCATTTATCCCGCGTTATTTTCGATGTATCTGGCGACCTTAAATAAATCGATGGAACGGTTTGTTGGTCTGGACAATTTCGTATTCTTGTTCAAGCGTGAAACGTTTTGGATGGTCGTGAAGCAGTCTTGCCTGTTTGCTGTGACGGCGGTGCTGTTTAAGGCTGCCATTGGTTTTATGCTGGCACATTTTGTGCACACGATCCCTGCCAAAGGCCAGCGCAAGTGGCGTGGCATGCTGCTAATCCCCTGGGTCATTCCGCCCGCCATGAGTACCTTAGGCTGGTTCTGGTTGTTCGACCCGACCTACAGTGCCTTGAATTGGATTTTTGTTCGTATCGGCATGGATCCGGTCAATTGGCTCGGAGACCCGTTCTGGGCACGGTTTTCTGTCATTCTCGTCAATGTTTGGTATGGCGCACCTTTCTTTTTAATTATGTATTTGGCGGCGCTCAAGTCTGTGCCCGAACAATTGTTTGAGGCTGCCTCGATTGATGGCGCAAACTGGTGGCAAAAAATTTGGTACATCACGCTACCCATGATGAGAAATATTATTTCTATCACGGTCTTGTTTTCTCTGATCGTCACTTTTTCAAATTTTGATATTGTCCGGATCCTGACCTCAGGCGGGCCTGTCGACCAAACGCATGTCTTCGCGACGTGGGCCTTCAACCTTGGCATACAAGGTAACGATATCCCCTTAGGCGCAAGCGTTTCGCTGTTTATGCTTCCAATCTTAGGGATCGCAGCGATATTCATTTTGCGTGGTGTTAACAAACGTGGAAACGAGGCCTAATCGTGTCACAACATTCAATCGCAGCGACTAGCAATGTGGCACCCGTGCAGCACAGCATGCAGCGCAGTAGACGTTGGGCCTTGCTCTGGTCTTATTTTTTTCTGGTGCTTTTTTCAATCTTTTTTTTAATGCCCCCGATCTACATGCTGATCACTTCACTAAAAGACAGCGGTGAAATTTCAGCAGTGACCAACCCTTGGTGGGTCAATCGCCCAACGTTTGATAATTACCTGGCGCTGTTTCGCTCAAGTGATTACCTGACATTTTTCAGAAACTCGAGTGTCATTGCTGTGATTGTCGTGATCGTCACGATGTTGATCAGTATCCCCGCTGCGTTCTCGTTGTCGAGGATGAAGTTTTGGGGGTCGACCACGCTGGCGACCGGCGTCTTTCTGACTTATCTGGTGCCTGATACGCTGTTGTTCATTCCGTTGTTTAAGATCTTTGCCTTTATCAACCAGCTGACTGGCATCGAGCTGATTAATCATTGGTGGGCGTTAATTATTATTTATCCCACCTTGACCGTGCCTTTTGCCACTTGGATTTTGATTGCGTATTTTGCTTCGATTCCTAAAGAGCTTGACGAGGCTGCGTTGATTGATGGAGCCGGATATTTTCAGATGCTGACAAAGATCTTTATACCGGTTGCGATCCCAGGCATTATCGCAGCCATGATCTTTGCCTTTACCGTGGCTTGGTCTCAATTCTTGTATCCGTTGGCGTTCACAACGTCATCCGACCAATTGGTGTTGCCGGTCGGGATCGTGACCACACTGATCAAAGGCGATGTCTACAACTGGGGGCAGATTATGGCGGGTGCCTTGTTAGGGGCTGCACCACCTTTGGTGATCTACGCTTTCTTGATGGATTACTACATTGCCGGGCTGACGGCAGGCGCTACAAAAGGATAATCAAATGGCTCAGGTCAAGTTGCAGCAACTCGTTAAAAACTATGACGATACGCCGGCGGTGCGCGGTATCGATTTAGAGATAGCCGATAAAGAGTTTTTAGTCTTAGTCGGGCCCTCGGGCTGCGGCAAAAGTACGACCCTTCGCATGATTGCGGGGTTAGAAGACATTACGAGTGGCGATATCTTGATCGGCGATCACGTGGTAAACGATGTGCCGCCCAAAGACCGAGACATTGCGATGGTTTTTCAAAACTATGCGCTGTACCCTCATATGACGGTCTTTGAGAATATGTCGTTTGGCTTGCGTCTCAAAAAAGTACCCAAGCCTCAGATAACAGAGCGCGTCAACGCGGCAGCCAAGATTTTGGATATTACAGAGCTCTTGCAGCGTAAACCCAAACAACTTTCTGGCGGACAACGTCAACGAGTTGCCATGGGGCGAGCGATTGTCAGAGACCCCAAGGTATTTTTATTTGATGAGCCCTTATCGAATTTAGACGCGAAGCTGCGGGTGCAGATGCGCACCGAGATTAAACGCGTGCATCAAAAAGTCAAGACAACCACGGTGTATGTCACGCACGATCAGGTCGAGGCGATGACATTGGCCGACAGAGTGGTGGTCATGAATGCGGGGCGCATTGAGCAAGTCGGTACTCCGCAAGAGCTTTATCATTTTCCGGCGACTAAGTTTGTAGCGGGTTTTATTGGCTCGCCTTCTATGAATTTCATCCCCTGTAGGCTTGAAGACGGCGCGGGTGAATTGATGGTTCGGTTAAACGATCAAATTGCCTTTGCGGTTCCGCACGAGAAGGCAGCGCGCTATCGCGACCATTTGAGCAGCACGTCTTTACTATTTGGACTACGACCTGAACACATCATGGAGCAACGCCCGCACCGTGAGCCCGGACACCATACCTTTGAAGTCGTGTTAGAGGTGACCGAGCCGATGGGGATGGAGACAATGGTTTACTTCCTGATTCAAGGTGTTGAAGTGTGTGGCAGAGTCAATCCTCTTGCTGGTGCCCAAGCGGGGCAAGCAATCACCTTAGTTGCAGATCTGACCAATATGCATTTAATAGACGAGGTGACTGGAAAAGTGCTTTGACGCTAGGTTCAAATTGCGAAGAGCATCCCGAAATTAATCAAAGGCATGCTGACGTAATCAACGCTTAGCAATCAACGCTTAGCAATCAACGCTTAGCAATGAATGATTAACAATGAACGCTTAGCAATGAACGATTAGCAATGAACGATTAACAATGAACGATTAACAATGAACGATTCGATCAAAGTATTCTGTTCTTAAGGTACCTCTTGGCTTTGTTGCTTCGGTCTCGTCCCAAGGGATAAAGGTCGATTTGCCATGCAAAGCAACTGGCAGCACCATTGCCCGTACAAAACCACTATGGGGGGCAATGTTACGACCAATGACAGGGTCATGTCCGGTTTCAAACCAAGCGTCACCTTGATCGAGTCTACGCACTTCGTCACCGATCTCTGCCACTATCCGACCCTCATACAGGCGCCTGATGCCAGGGCCCTTGTGTCCGTGTTTTGGCGTTTCAAACGCTGGCGAGAACTCTACTCGATCTAGTCTGAAAACTACATGGTTTGCGTCTTCGAGCCCGACATCGTTAGACATAATGCAATGCAAGCGCTGTTCGGCTGTCATGGCTGCCAGCGTTTGGCGAGATAATTCAAAGGCCCACACCTCAGCGGCACCTTCAAGTGTCAAGGCGGTTTCGGTGAACAGGCAAGCCAAGCTAGTTAAGGTGTGAACTGTACCGTCGGGTTGGGTCAGCGTGAGCGAGCCCGCACGAAGAAACAAGGCTCGTACAGCCGCCGGCCACAACACTTGTGCATTCGTTTCAAGGTGGTGTTCAAACAGAGATAAACGCATAAAAATATCAGCCCTTGCCGAGCCGCTCCTGCAGTGAACGCCCCAACACCATCACAGCCAGCGAAGAGGCTAATAAAAACAGACCTGGCCAAAGTGAAATCCACCAGGCATTCAGGATGAAGTTTTTTCCTTGCTCTAAGATTGAACCCCAGTCTGGTGTTGGCGGCGCAACGCCAAGCCCCAGAAAGCCCAGGGCAGACTCAATCTGCAGCGCCAGCGGAAACAAAATCACGTATTGCGTCAAGATCACTGGCAGCACATTGGGCGTTACTTCTTTCACCAAAATATGCCATTCGCTAAACCCCAGCGAGCGTGAGGCCTCAACATAGGTGCGATTATTTTCACTGATGGCGCCCGCGCGTGCAATCCGAAAAAACATGGGCAAATACACGAGCGACAAGGCCAAGACGAGATGATCCGCGCCCGGCCCCAAAATCCCAGTAATCACCACACCTGCAATGATCGGAGGGAAGGTCAGGATCACGTCGAGCAACCTCGATAAGATCATATCGATTAAGCCACCTGCGAAGCCTGACATTAACCCGAGCGCACTGCCAAGCAAAGCAGAGATCAATAACGCACCAGCGACTAAGCCTAAGGTCACGCGTGTGCCGTAAATCACTCTGGCAAAGAGATCTCGCCCAACGTCATCGGTGCCAAACCAGTGCGCCATAGACGGCGGTTGTAAGGCACGAGTTGGATTCAGTGCGATGGGCGACTGCTGTGCAATCAGTTCAGGCATCACAATGACCGCTGCAAAAAAACATAACAGACATAGACTAGCCCACCTTGCCGGTGAAGAGTTCATGACCCGATGCCACGTTTGAGTGAGGCTCATTTGCGCAACCTGGGGTCGATTAAGCCATACAACAGATCTATCAAGAGGTTGATGCTGATGGCAATACAGGCGACAAAAAGAAGGGCCCCTTGAACCACTGGGTAGTCGCGACCTTGAATCGCTGACAGAATTAAGCGACCTAGGCCGGGTAAAGAGAAAAGCGATTCGATGATGACTGTGCCACCCAAAATCTGGATCAGAATCAAGCCCATAAAGGTCACGACAGGGATCAGAACGTTTCTCAAGACATGTTTGAAATAAATGAGGGTCGGACTGAGTCCCTTTGCTGTCAAGGCTCTGACATAGTCGCGCCTTAATTGGTCGACCATGCACTCTCGCACAAAATGGCTATAGGCAGCAGCCTGCAACAAAGACAGACTGAGCACAGGAAGCAGCACGATTTCTAGATTGTCTTTGAGATTCTCAGTCATTGACGCATAGGCAAAGGGGGGAGACCAGCCTAGCGTTGCCGAGACCCCCACTAACAACATTAAACCGACCCAAAACACCGGTGCCGATAAACCGATGAGATTAAACCCCTGAATCACAGCATCCACCCGTGAGCCTTCACAAATGCCCGCCAAAATACCAAGTGGTACGCCCACTAACGTGGCAATCAACAGCGTCAACAACGCCAACTCAGCCGTGACTGAAAAGGCATCTAGGATCAGGGAAACAACTGATCTGCCTTGATACCAGCTCACGCCTAAGTTGCCTTGCGCTACCTGCGCAAGCCAGTCAAAGAACTGCTCATACACAGGGCGATCCAAACCAAAAAAAGCACGTAAAGCCTGGGTGGCAACCGGATCGCTGGTCTGGCCCAGCATTTGTCCTACGATGTCGCCAGGCACACAATGAATAATGACGAACACAGCCAAAGACGACAGAAAAATGCCCAGCAAGGCACTGACCATTTTCTGTAGAAATAGATGAAGAATCACATTACTCAAAGCCTTGACATAAAAATCTCATTGCAGTGAAGCGACTGAATTTGGTGCTCACGAAAGCTTACTGCAGTGAAGCTGCTCAATTTGGTGTCCACGAAAACTTATTGCAGTGAAGCAACTCAATTTGGTACCCAGGTTTTGATCAGGCCGAAATACCAGCCGGTTGGATGTTGTTGATGGTTTTGGACACGGGCACCCTCTACCGTCAAGAGATCAGCCGAAAACATCATGATCGTCGGAACACTTTGGGCAAGTTGCTTCTGAAAGTTATTGTAAATTTCGCGACGTTTGGCGTAGTCCGACTCTTCACGACCTTGATCCAGTAAAGCGCTGGCTTGCTCGTTTTTCCAGTTACGGAAGTCTGCGCCAAGCGGGGCCGCTCTAAAGTGCCTGTAATACAGCAGGCTAGGATCTGGCGAGGCAGGCCAGTCGTTAAAGGTAAAGCCCATCTGTTTGTTTTGAAAATTACGCACCCAGACACCAAGTTCTAGTTTCTTGATATTGACACGAATGCCGATCTTCTTAAGTTGTTCAGCGATCGTGATGGCTGCCGGATCCATCCAGTCATAGGTAATGATGGTCGTCAGATCAAGCTCAAAGCCGTTTGGGTAACCCGCCTCAGCTAAGAGTTTGCGAGCGGTGTCTAAGTCGACTTTCTGATTGGGTGTTTGATCAAGTGGTAAGCCCCAACGCGCCTGCATGCCTGCAACCATTGTGCCGATCACCTGCCCATAGCCCGCAATTGAGGCTTGCATGACTTCGTTTTTATCGATTGCAAGGGCAATCGCGCGTCTGACTCGCTCGTCTGTGAGTAGCGGATTCTCTGACCCCAGATCAATACTTTTTTGATTCATTGACGGGGTCCGAATCAACTTTAACCCCTTCACCTTGGTCAGTTGCTCAGTATCTTGCGGGCGAGTGAAAATAGCCATATCGATTCGAGCATTGGTCGCTGCCACCGCCATCGCTGCCGAATTTGGCATGAACGCAAAGGTGACTTCGTCTAGATGCGGCAAGCCTTTTTGCCAATAATCCTTGAACTTTTCAAAGACCAAAACCGAATTTTGGCGAAACTGCTTAAGTTTGAAAGGACCTGTACCCACAGAGACTTGATTCAGTTTTGCTTTCGCGTCTGGTGTCGCAAAGTAATCTTTCGGAATGACGCCACCATAGCGATGGGTCAGTGTCATCGGCAACAAACCATTGCGACTCGATAACGTAAAAATCACCGTATCGTCATCGGGTGCAGAGATCGACGCTACGGTTGAAAGATCACCCGCACCGGGTGAGCCATTTTTAGAATCACGCAAGTAGTCATAGCTGTACTTGACATCGGCCGCTGTCATCGTTTGACCGGTATGAAACTTTACCCCTTGACGCAACTTGAAGGTGTAGGTCAAACCATCGGCGGATTGGGTATAACTTTGTGCCAGCAAAGGAACGGCTTCGCCCGAGGCGCCTTCGTAAAACAAACCTTGATACGAAAGAACTGTTACACGTATTCTGGCGTCTGCGCCCTGGTGGTAGGGATCCAGTGAAGGCGGTTCAGTCAAAGAACCAATCGTGAGTTTCCCGCCAGACTTTCCTGTGGGGTCCGATTTTCCGTAAAGCGCATCGTCTTGCGCCCATGTCACCGTTGAGATTGCAGCCACCAACAAAAGGGCTGACAGTTGCCTAATCCATTTAGAAAAAGTCATAGAAGCTCTCTGTCTTGTTAAGTTATTAAAAAACTGTCGCGACGCTTAAGGCTTGAGCGCAAACACAAACTCGATCTCGACTGGCACGCTGCGCGGTAACTCAGCAACCCCAACCGCCGAGCGTGCGTGCTGGCCTGCTTGTGCAAAGATTTCGAGCATCAAGTTTGAGGCGCCATCAATCACACGCGGTTGGTTCACGAACCCGCTGGCAGAGGCCACAAAACCAGTCAGCTTGATCACGCGTGCAATTCGATCCAAAGACCCGAGCTCAGACTTGAGAACACTGAGCGCGTTGAGCACGCACAGTCGGGCGGCCTCTTGCCCTTGCTCTAACGAGACTTCCGCCCCTAGCTTGCCCTGCGGCAAACTGCCATCCAGGCGCCAGGGCAACTGACCAGACACCCAAGCAAGACCAGCCTCGCACACAACAGGCACATAAGCAAAAGCCGGACTTTTAGGCTCGGGCAACACCAAGCCAAGTTCATTTAATCTGCCTTCTATACTCATTACAAAACCCCTTTTGATTCGTTGATCAAGTCAAGCAATGTCTCTGTTAAGTCGTAGCGCTGTCGCCAACCGGTTTCACGCTCTAATAAAGCCTGGCTAACCAGAGGGTACACAATATCCGCAGGTGTAACGTTCGCGCGTGCACGAAAGCCCGGCACGAGCTCTGTTAAGGTTTGAATGATGTCTGGGTAACTGGTGGTAAAGCCCGAGACGTTATAGAGCGGTGACAGTGTTGCTCTGTGATCCAATAACGTCTGCACTAAGCCCCCTATATCTTTGACATTCATTGCATCAAAAGAATGAAAGGGTACAGACAAGGTCTTGCTCTCTAAGCCTAACGCCTGGCGCACCAAATCACCGACACTGGCTGCTGCACCGCGATACCACAAACCCACCCCTAGCATCAACGGAATACGCAGGCCAGTGACCTGCAACCCCTCTCGTTGGCGATAGAAAGCGGCGATCTCTTCAGTCAGCACTTTACTTAACCCATAGTGCACCAGAGGCCGCTTAGGCGCGCCTTCGTCTAGCCGCTGACCTGGTGAAAGCTCAGCGCCAAACACCACCGTAGAGCTGGTCCAGAGCACGCGCTGAATGCGGTGCCGTACACACGACTCGAGCAGATTTTGAAATCCTAAAACATTGACCCGCATCATGGTGTGTGGATCGATTTCACCAGAACGCGTTAAGCCGTTCGTCTCAGAAGAAAAAGACGCCAAGTGTACGACTGCGCTTGGTTGGAGTTGCTTGATAACCTCATCGAGCAGAGTTTGCTCTTCGATCGAGGCTATTGTTTGTGTAGCCCCTGCAGGTAACTCAACCAGGCTGTCAGGGCCAAACACATGCACCTGCCGTCCGCTGGCTAAGAGGTGCCGAACCACTGCCGCCCCAACAAAGCCGCGGCCTCCGGTCACCAAGATGCTGTCACGACTCATGCTTTGCCCTCAGGGTCGCAGGGATGCTGTTCACGACTCATGCCTGAGACTCCAGCCACAAGGATGCCGTCACAATCATTCTACGGCCTCAGCTGTTAAAGCAAGATCGTCGCGCAGGCACGCGACTAAACGACCGGCGCCCAAATCTTTTAAGACTGGAACCTCTACCTCACATTTTGGCAAAACATACGGACATCTCGTACGAAAGACACAGCCACTTGGGGGATTGATCGGGCTTGGGATTTCACCTTTGAGCATCACGCGATCGGCTTTTTTCTTATGCGCCTGAGGTGCGGCCGCCAAAAGCCCTGCAGTGTAAGGATGCAGAGGCGAGGTATAGAGCTCACGCGTCGGAGCGATTTCCATCACTCGCCCTAAATACATCACCATCACTCTGTCTGCCATGACCTCGACCACGCTAAGGTCGTGAGAAATAAAAATCATGGTCAGTCCTAGATCTGACTGTAGCGTGCGTAACAACGACAACACCCCCGCCTGCACCGACACATCGAGGGCAGAGACTGGTTCATCTGCGACGAGTAAGCGTGGATTAACAGCCAGCGCACGCGCAATGGCAATTCTTTGTCGCTGTCCACCAGAAAATTCTCGAGGCCAACGCGCAGCAGCCTCGGCTGGCATCCCTACTAGCCTTAATAACTCTGCCACTCTGTTCTGCCGATCGTTGCGGTCACGTTGACCATGCAACTCAAGCACCTCTTCGAGCGCTGCTCCGACCTTTCGACGAGGATTTAAACTTGCGAAAGGGTCTTGAAATACCATCTGCATGTCACTTCGCAATTTAAGCAACGCCCGCGACGACAACAAAGAGATATCCTGACCATTGAAGTAAATCTTGCCAGCACTTGACTCTATCAGCCTTAACACCAGGCGACCTAGGGTCGACTTACCTGAACCAGACTCACCCACCAGGCCAAGTACTTCGCCCTCAGTCACGTCAAACGAAATTTTCTCGACTGCACGTAGCGTTGGGCCACGGCGCCAACCTTCTCTGGGTAAGGTAAAGTCTTTCGAAATATCCACCACGCGCAGCAAAGAATATTGCGGCAAGAGTTTGGCGTTCTGTTGCGGTGTGAACGGCTGTGTCATGACTGACTTAGGTTGCCTTTCACGAGAGTTCACGCCAACGATCACAGCGCACGCTCTGCGCCTCTGCGATCGTCTGCAAGGCAATGCTGTGGTCATGACAAGCCTCTTGCTGGTATTGGCAACGGGGCGCAAACCTGCAGCCTTGCAGCAATCCAACCACTTCGGGTGGGCGACCCTCAATCGGTTTCATCACTCGGTCATCGGGCCCATCATCCCGATAGTGTCGCACCGGCCTACAAGCAAGCAGGGCGCGCGTGTAGGGATGCTGAGGTTGTTCAATGACCTGAGCAACCGTGCCATGTTCAACAATTTGCCCAGCATACATTACGATCACTGCATCGGCGATTTGTGCGACTAGGCCTAAGTCGTGAGTGATAAATAACAACGCCATACCGTATTTGGACTGCAGCTCAGCGAGCAAACTCATCATCTGCGCCTGAATGGTCACGTCCAGCGCAGTGGTCGGCTCATCCGCAATCAACAATCTAGGCTGACAGGCCAGCGTGATAGCCAGCATGACTCTTTGACGCATACCGCCCGACAGTTGATGCGGATAAGCCTTCAGACGCCTTTGTGCATCTGCAATCCCGACGTCTTCAAGCAACTGTATCGCCAATTGATTTGCATCTTGCTCTGGCTGATGCAGTCGAAGCGTTTCACGTAATTGCGAACCGATCGTGAAGACCGGATTTAAACTTGCGCCCGGGTCTTGAAAGACAAAACCGATCTCTGACCCACGAATCTTTTGTAAGTCAGTGGGGCGTAAAGATAACAAGTCGCGCACCTGCCCAACACGATTGCGCCACAAAGCCTGGCCAGATAACTTGACTTGATCGCCTCGGTTAAATAGCCTTAAGATACTTAAGGCCGTGACGGATTTGCCGCTGCCAGACTCTCCGACCAGTGCCACGGTTTGCCCAGCGGCAATAGAAAACGATACCCCTGTCACGACGCAGTTTTCTTTACCCCCAACAGCAAAGATCGTCTTGAGTTCTCGAAGTTCGAGCAGCGCTTCGCCCTGAGTCGGGCGACTGACCGCTTTTAGTTCTTGAAGTTCGAGCAGCGCTTCGCCTCGAGTCGGGCGACTGACCGCTTTTGTTGATTCAGCGACGTCAAGCACGTATCAGTCATCCACTGTTGAGCGTTAGGTAATACGAAACTCAGCTAAGGCATCCGGATCAATATCAATTCCTAAGCCCAGACCTTGCGGGACAGTCACGTAGCCATTGATTGCGAGCAAAGGGTCTCGTAACAGTCGCTCTTTGAGTGGATTCTTGCCAATATCGTATTCGACCAGTGTCGGGGTGGGATCGTTACTGCTATGCGGGTAATTTGAAAGTGAGGCTACCCAATGTACGGCAGCAGCCAGCCCAACCGGCCCACCCCAGACGTGTGGCGACACTCTTAAATGGGCACTTGAACAAAGCTCGCCGATAAAGCGTGCCACACTCAAGCCGCCAGCCAAAGATAAGTCTGGTTGCAACACATCCACCAGGCGCTCTTCAACGAGTCGACGAAAATCAAAGGTCTCGTACAGGGCCTCGCCAGTAGCCAGCGGAATCGGCGCTTTTTGTTTGAGTTCAGCGTAGCCACGCCAATCTTGCGGCGCTAAAGGCTCTTCATACCAACCAATGTTGTAGGGCGCGATTCTGCGCATGCTCTCAAGCGCCTGATCCACGGTGTAATTGCCGTTACCGTCCACCGTCAACACGGCTTGATCGCCAATAATGCTACGAGCCAGTTTGACCCGCTCGGCATCCTCTGCCGGATGTCTGCCAATCTTGATTTTGAAGGCAGGAAACCCACTGTTAGCGTGCGGCTCGAGCTGTCTGGCCAAGGCCGCCTGCTGATCCGCTTCAAGGGTGAAATAGCCACCCGAAGCGTACACGGGGACTTGTGTTCGCTGTCGGCCACCGATCAAGTCACAGACCGAAACCCCAAGGCCCTTACCGATCGCATCGTGGCTGGCAATATCGATTCCACTGAACAGCGCAATCATCTGGTTTTGCGTGCCGAGATGATAGTTTTTAGCCAGAATCAATTGCTGGACACCACGCTGCGCGTAGAGACTTTGGTCGATGAAGTACGGTCGAATAATATCCAGGTAGGCGGCGCATACCTTTGGGGGACCCCAAGCCTCACCAATGCCAGTGATGCCAGAATCGGTCTCGACAAAAATTAACGAGCAACCTCTTTTCGAGGTAAGACCCCTGGCCATCCCATAGGCTTGGCTTTCGGGTAACGAGGCTTCAAGCCCGATGATCCGGATATCTCTAATTTTTGTCATTGGTGAAGGTTCCGTTTAGCCCGGTTAAACATTTCGCTTAGCCATTCTCAAGATTGCACGCAGCACATCGCTATCCAAGTCCAAGTACTGATCAATAATACTGAAATGATTAAAGCCTGGTGAGACAGCAACGCCCGGATCACCACCATGACGGTGCAAGTGGTGTGCATAGCGATAGGATTGATCGATGAATTGCCAGGGTTCGCGTCCGCCAGCAATAATTTGCGTGGGGCAAAGAATCAAGGGTGGTTGTCTTTCGTAGTCATGTCGCGCAATCTGCTCTGTCGTCAGATGCAGCTCAGCATTGACAGACGTCAAAACGGCTGGTGCTGGGTCGTAGATGCCACTGATCAGCGTTGCAGCCTTGAGCAGTTGTGCAGGCAGGCCATACGCCGTCCAGTCAGTTGCCAAGGCTGCAGCCCCCAAGTGTGCGCCAGCCGAATGTCCGGACAGGGTGAGTTGCTCAGGGTCACCGCCATAGGTGGCAATATTGCGTGCAGTCCAGGCGATCGCCTCAAGCGCTGACTTAACGACCCCGTCAAGATTCACCTCGGGGCATAACGCATAATTCGCAATAACCGTGCAGATCCCTGCCTGATTTAAGGGTGTGGCGATATAGGCAAAGTTTGCTTTGTCTTGGGTGCGCCAATAACCACCATGAAAGAAAATATGAACAGGCGCGTTAGGTTGAGCCACTGGATAAATATCGAGTGTGTGTAGTTTGGCACTGCCGTACTTAACATCTGCCACGCGCGTCGGGCAAGCCAAAGCGATTTCATTTGGCTTGTCTCGCAGTGCTCGGTACTTGGCAAACTCGGGGACTGCCTTTTGCGGATTGTAGTGATACTCATGTTCTTCTGGGCTTAAGCCGTGCCAGAGACGAAGTGCTTCTGCTTGCATTGATAGCCACCCTAAAAAACAACCCTTGCACAAGGCGATGCCTTTGCGTAAAGAGGTGCTAAACAGCGATGAACCGTCACCCTAACTATTTGGGCGCGTCCTTTGTCTTTATCGTTTTTTTTTGCTGATTCAATTTACTGCCTCGCTATTGCAAAGTCAACAGGCGGGCTTGCGTGCGGAGTTCTAAGTTCAAGCGCCGCCGACCGTTAGGCTGCTCTTCTGGTTGACAGTTTCTGCAATTCAAAATAACCTCAAACGTGAATCGATTTTTGAAAAGAGTCTGAAAAGGCCATATTGGAGGAGCCCATATGAATACGATCGCTCGTGCGGTTTGTGGTTTTGTTTTAAGCGTGGCTGGGCTGACAGCCTCGGCGCAACAGCAGGGCGTCACCGCTGACAATATTTTAATTGGTGCCTTTGGGCCGATTACTGGGCCGGCGGCCTACATTGGGCTGGCGGGCCGTGATGGCATGAACCTTGCGATCAAAGAGATTAATGCCGCTGGCGGGATTAACGGTCGTAAATTATCATCCGCCTTTGAAGATGACGCCCACTCGCCCACCAGAGGCTTGGCCGCAGCTAAAAAACTGATTGAACAAGACAAAGTCTTTATGTTGATGTCAGTCGGTGGTAGTAACGCAACGGCCGGCACGATTGACTATGTGCGCGATAGCAAGTTGATTATGTATGTGTCGATTGCTTCAGTGCCACAAGTGACCTGGCCTTTCGCTAAAAATATGTTTCGTGGCGGCACGACCGAATCGGCTCGCTACGGTGAGCTCTACGCTGAGTTTCTCTCCACTCACTTTAAAACCAAAAAAATCGGAATCATGAGTGGCCGGGAGGAGTATCCGCGCAACGAGGGTGACGCGACGGTGACCAAGTTAAAAGACTGGTTTGGCCTTGCACCGGTGGCGCGAGTTGAGTTCAATATTGGCGATAAAGATTTCACGCCACAGCTGGTGCAAATGCAAAAAGCTGGCCCAGATGTCATCGCCTTTTTAGGAAATCCGGCAGAGGCAGCGATTGCCATGCGTCAGGCTAAAGAGCTTGGCCTGAAGCAGCCCTTTTTTGTCGGTAGCAATATGGTTGACCCCGCACTGGTGTTAGCCGCACGTACTTCGGCAGAAGGGGTAACAGGCTTTTCATTAATTCCGTTATTGCCTGGCTCAAAGAACCCCGACATGGTGAAGTGGCAAGAGTCTTGGAAAAAAGAGTATCCAAGCGCACCTGCTGGTCGTCCCAATAACTTTGACGTGATGGCCTATGCTGATATGTATGTCGTGGCCGATGCGATGAAACGTGCCGGCAAAGACCTGACAACCGATAGCATGATTGCGTCTTTAGAAGCCACCAAAGACTTCAGCGTCGGAGCGATTGCGACCAAGCGCACCTTCTCGACCAAGCACCATATTGGTAACCTGACCTTAGTGCCCATGATTGTGCAAAATGGCGCTTGGGAGCCAGTCACCTGGAGTAGTTCGCGTCAAAGTGATATTTTGAATCGCTACTAACGCGCTCGCAGCGTCATACGATGACAATCACGCTTGCGTTTCAGTTGGCGATTGCAGGGGTCAGTGTCGGAAGCATTTATGCTCTCGTGGCACTGGCCATTGTGATTCCCTTTAAGTCATCGGGTGTACTTAATTTTGCACAGGGCGAGGTCGTCACGTTTGGTGCCTATGCCGCCTTGGTGTTAACACAACTCGCGCTCCCGTATTCGGTGGTGGTGTTAGGTGTTGTGGTGCTGGGTGGGGTGGGGGGCATTGTGGCCGAACGTCTGCTGATTCGGCCAATCGTTCAGGCACCTGAGTTCACATTAGTGATGGCGACCTTTGCGATTGGCCTGCTGATTAAAGGTCTGATTTCGCTGAAGTTTGGCGATAGTGCGGCGTCGCTCGACAGCCCCTTTGATCCAGAGCCACTTCTGGCCTTCGGCTTGAGATTTAATCTGACCTCGCTTTGGATCTTGGCGTGCACCACGTTCGTGACTCTTAGCGTCATTGGTTTTTTTAAATATACAAAAATGGGTAAGGCCATGCGAGCCGTTTCGGTGAACGCCGAGGCGTCCAGACTGATGGGCATCAAAGTGAGTTCTGTGTATCGCTGGGCCTGGGGGATCAGCACAGCCATCGGTGCATTGTCTGGTTTGCTTGTGGCGCCCTTGATTGGTATCAATCCTGAAATTGGCCACTTAATACTAAGAGGCCTGCTTGCCGCAGTGATTGGTGGCTTCACCAGCATCGCGGGTGCGGTGTTTGGTGGTATTGCGGTCGGCTTAATCGAAACATTTTCTGGTGTGTTGATCGGTAGTACCTTTAAAAATCTCGTGCCTTTTCTGTTATTGATGTTGCTGCTGTTCTTCAGGCCACACGGCCTGTTTGGTGCGGCTGAAGCGAAAAGAGTCTAAACGCATGAAGATTTCTCCAGCAACCTGGTTTGGCGTAGTGGCTGTTGGCGCTTTCGCGATCGCTGGGTCGTTTATGGGAAGCTACCCCATTTATCTATTGAGCTTGGCGATGATAAACATCATCTCAGCGCTAGGGCTCAACTTATTGACAGGCAACTCTGGGCAAATTTCACTTTGCCACTCGTCTTTTATGGCGCTTGGTGCCTACGTTTCGTCGCTGCTGACTTCGATGTTAGGGCTGCCCTTCTGGGTGGCGATTCCGTGTGCAGTGTTGATTGCCGCGTGTCTTGGCACCTTGTTGAGTCTGCCCACCAGACGTCTGCGCGGAATCTATCTGGCCTTGGCGACCTTGGGATTTTTGCAACTGGTGCAGATTACGCTCGAAGAAATGTCCGAGCTGACAGGCGGGGTACGTGGCTTGAAAGTCCCGCAACCCACTGTCTTTGAGGGCCAGCCTCTTAATTATTATTCGATCTATCTGGTGGTGTTGGTGGTGTGTGGACTGTCGATTTTAGTGACACGAAATTTGCTGGCCTCGCGGATTGGGCGCGAACTGAATGCTGTCCGCACCAGTCCGCATGCTTCGCAAGCACTTGGTGTGTCGGTAGATCGCGTCAAGTTGATTGCTTTCGCGCTAGCGGCGGGCTATGCAGGACTTGCTGGCGGCTTACTCGCCGTAGTGGTTGGGTTTATTGATCCGAATGAATTCGGTGTCTCGGCGGCGCTTAAGCAAATCACTTTTATTGTGGTGGGTGGCTTAGGATCGGTCATGGGTTCTGTGCTTGGTGCGACCGTGTTGTCTGCGCTGCCTGAACTATTACGACCCGTTAAAGAATACAGTGACGTGATTTATGCGCTCATCCTTTTGGGGTTTTTGATCTTTGTGCCGCGGGGCTTAGCCGCTTCGCTTGAGCTCTTTGTCTTGAGCCTAATACGCAAGCGGGTCTGGCGCAAAAAATTATCATGACCTTACCTCGCTTAACGCTCGAAAAAATTGCCGTACGTTTTGGTGGGCTGATCGCCGTGCGCGATCTGTCTCTATCGCTTGCGCCCGGAGAAATCCGCGGCTTGATTGGCCCAAACGGGGCAGGCAAGACAACCGCCGTGAACGCGATTTCTGGTGTCGTACCCATCGAACAGGGTCGTATTTTTCTCGATGGCGATGATGTTTCTGGGCTGGCCCCCCACGAGCTCAGCCGAAAAGGGATTGCGCGTACGTTTCAACATGTCGAAGCCTTTGGTGATATGACCGTGTTAGAGAACGTGATGATTGGAGTCGCCAGACACGCGCCCGTTTCGTTATGGTCTGCCGCGGTCGGCACCCCCTTTGCGCGTCGCACTGAGTTGGCCTACCGGAAAGATGCGCTAGATATTTTGAAGTTATTTGAACTTGAAGGCTATCAAGATACGGTCGCTTCTGAGCTACCCTTTGGTCTGCTAAAGCGCATGGATTTGGCTCGTGCCTTGGCCTCACGTCCTAAAATATTGTTGCTCGATGAGCCAACGTCGGGCATGAGCGAAAGTGAAGCTGATCGTGCGATTCAAGCGGTTCGGCGACTGGCTGAGCAATTTTCTATGACGCTGTTAGTGATTGAGCACAACATGCGTGTGATGATGGCGCTCGCTGATGTCGTCACCGTCATGCAACAAGGTGCGGTGATCGCTGAGGGGACGCCGCACGAGATCCAAAACGACCCCGTCGTCATTGCTGCGTATTTAGGTGACGAAGATGCCGACGCTTGAAATCAACTCGCTGACCTCTGGTTACTCAAACATACCGGTCTTGAAAGAGATCTCGTTAACGGTTCCCGAACATAGTATTGTCGGGATATTGGGTGCGAATGGTGCGGGCAAAAGCGCATTGTTACGCGCCATCTCCGCTTTGAACCCTGTACACAGCGGCAGCATTCAGTTTGACGGCGTTGAACTTGGCGCAATGACTGCCGAGCGGGTCGTGGGTGAGGGCGTGATCCAAGTCCCTCAAGGACGTTTGTTATTCGGTTCGATGAGTGTGCGTGAAAACCTCGAACTCGGTGCGTTTTTGCAAACAGACCGCGCCTTTATCCGTGAGCGTCTGGCTCACGTCTGTCATCTGTTTCCGGTATTGGCCGAGCGCGCGAATCAGGCTGCGGCCTACTTGTCTGGTGGCGAGCAGCAGATGCTCGCGGTGGGGCGGGCCTTGATGTCGAAACCCAGATTGCTTTTGCTCGACGAGCCCTCGCTTGGCCTTGCACCAAAGATTTTTGACTTGATCCTCGACAAGCTCAAAGACATCCATGCGGCAGGCGCTTCAATTTTGATTGCCGAGCAAAACGCTCGCAAAGTATTACGTTTTGCACAGTATTGCTATGTCTTACAAAATGGCAGTATTGCCTTTCACGGCACCACTGAATCACTCAAGAATGACGTTCGCATTGAGCAATCTTACCTAGGGGCAGTAACAAAATGAAATTGATCGATATCCACTCACACTGGGGCACCAAGCGCGGTTATGCCTTGCAAGACGAGGCTGAGTTGGCGCAGCAAAAGGCGACCTGGAACTCGCAGCCCAGCTATCATACCGAGGCTGAAATGGCGGCCTATTTTCGCCAAACTGGGGTTCGGGCGATTCTCGATTTTGGCTATACAAAATATATTCCTTTAAGTCAGGCGAAAGCCATTCATGATTATGGTTTTGAAACGCAGCGTGCCCATCCGCAAGAAATTATTGGTCATTGGGTTCACATCGACCCCCACACCGGTATTGAAGGGGTTCGCGAATTAAGACGTTGTATTGATCAGGCGCCAGGCTTTATCGGCTTTGCTGTGTCGGGCTCGGGAAGCGGGCCCGCCTCTGACCCAATTTGGGCGCCCTTTTACGAGTTGTGCACAAGCGCAAAAATCCCTGTGCTGATTTTTGTTGGGACAACAGGGCTTGGGGCGGGGTTGCCTGGCGGCAATGGCATCATTCTTGATCACTGTCATCCGCGTCATCTTGATGAGGTGGCAGCAAAAAATCCCGACATGACAATTGTGGCAGCTCGTCCGGGCTGGCCCTGGCAGGCTGAAACGCTTGCCGTACTGCTGCACAAACGCAATATTTGGTACGAATTGCACGGCTGGTCGCCTAAGTATCATCAACCCGATTTACAACACGACATCTCGCGCAGATTGCGTGACCGTGTCATGTTTGGGGCGGATTATCCCCTTTTTACCTATGAACGACTGATTGATGACTGGAAGAAATGTGGTTACACCCAAGAGGTGCTTGACCACGTGTTTCATCTGAACGCCGAGAGATTTCTTGAGTCGGTGAAACGTTAAGACAACCGTAAATGGCTGAAGCTTGCAAGAGAGATTTCTTGAGTCGGTGAAGCGTTAAGACAACCGTAAATGACTGAAGTTTTCAAGAGAGATTTCTTGGGTCGGTTAAACGTTAAGACAACCGTAAATGACTGAAGCTTGCAAGAGCGATTTCTTGAGTCGGTGAAACGTTAAGACATCCGTAAAAAACTGAAGCGCTCAAGATTGTTGGCGCTGCTGAGCGATCGTTGAATTTTTGAGAGGTAGCCTTGCATGATTGAAATACCTAGACCACCAACTGCTGAGTTGATCGCGCACTACGAGGGGTTAGGCTATTGGGGCGAACGAACCTTTGGCGATATTTTAGAGTCGCGCGCGCTGCAGTCGCCTGACCGAGAGGTGATTGCCGACGAGCATCGGCGCATCACTTATGGTGGTCTATACGGCGAGGTAAAAAGGTTCGCTGAGTTTTTGCGTCGCAAAGGTGTCAAAAAGGGCGATGTGGTGACGCTTCAGTTGCCGAATCGAATTGAATTTGCCGTTGTCTTCTTCTCACTTGAATTGATTGGTGCGGTCGCCAATAAGATTAGTGCTGACTTCAGAAAAACCGAGGTTGAATATATTCTTCGCTTTTCAGAGTCAAAGGCCTATATCTGTGCAGAAGAATTTAAAGGATTTAAATTTTTAGATATGGTGCAAGAGCTTCGACCAAGCTTGCCCGCGCTTGCTTTGGTTGTGTGCGTCGACAATGTTGACCGCGCGGGCGTTGAGAGCTTCGCCAAGGTTGTTGATGCAACCCCTGAAATCGCGCTTGAAAATCGCGTGCGTATGTCTGCGTTAGATGTCATGCGAATGTGTTTTACCTCTGGCACAACCGGCAATCCGAAAGGTGTCTTGCATTGTTTTAATACAACGCTTTGGACCGCTGGCTTATTCAATCGCGAACTGGCTGTCACCGAAAACGAAGTGATGCTCGGATTTTTGCCTGTTGGCTTAAATTGGGGCTACATGAATTTGGTGCAAACGGTGATTGCAGGCTGTCGCATCGTGCTAGTCGAAAAATTTTCGCCTAAGGCCATTCTTGAATTGATCGAAAAAGAAAAAATTAGTTACATCGCCACGCCACCCGCCGCGATCGTGGCCTTACTCAATACGCCTGAGTTAAGTATCCAAGGCATGGCCTCATTACGTTTGATGGTGACCGGAGGCGCTTCGGCGGCGGTCGAAACAATCAAAGATTTTCAGTCTAGAATCCCTGGCGCCAAGCTTGTTGAGTTGTATGGCATGCTCGAAACTGGGTTTCACACGATTACAGGTCTGGATCAAGATCCTTTAAAGGTGAATGGCACAGTCGGAAAGTGCATGCCATCAATGGGGCTACGCATCATTGATGATGAGGGCAAAGACGTACCATACGGAGAGATTGGCGAGATTGCCGCTGCCGGACCAGCGATTCATTTGGGTTATTTAAATAACCCACAAGTGAATCGCGAAAGTTTTACCGAGGATGGCTGGTTTCGCACAGGCGATCTGGGTCAGTTCGTCGATCAAGAGGGTAATCTGCGTATCTCTGGGCGTAAAAAAGAGATTATTAATCGTGGCGGAAAAAAATATTTTCCGCGTGAAATCGAAGAATTGCTCTACGAGCATCCCAGTCTTTTACAAGTGGCCGTGGTTGGCAAACCCGATTTGAGATTGGGTGAAAAAAACTGCCTGTGTGCTGTGATCAAACCGGGTGCGCAATTTACCCTTGAAGACGCCGTTGAGTTTTTAAAAGGCCGTGTTGCCGACTATAAGTTGCCTGAAGAGTTAGTGGTCTTTGCTGAGCTGCCCATGACGCCAACTGGAAAAATTCGACGCCCCGCGCTGGTCGCCCTTGTGTCGTGACCCCCTTTTGTATTAAATGCCAGTTACGCAACAAACGGCACCGTCACAACGCTGATGACCGATTTGCGAGAAGTCGTTCAAAACCATTAACCGCCTTGGAGATCACCTGTGTCTGAATGGTCGATTAGTATTGATATTGGCGGTACCTTTACTGACGTCGTAGCGCTCGACTATTCGGCGGGTAAGCTTTTTAGCATGAAGCTTTTGACCACGCACGGGGATCCTGCTCAGGCAGTGACTGATGGCGTAAAAAATCTCATCAAGACGTGCAAAATCCATCCCTCAGACATTAAGCGCGTTGTTCATGCGACGACACTCTTTACGAACGCCCTGATTGAGCGTCGCGCGACCGGTACCGGAATGTTAATCAACCGGGGCTTCAAAGATATTATCGAAATCGGTAATGAGAGAAAATTTGATCTGTATGATTTGAGTATTGAACGAGCGCCGGTACTGGTACCCCGCAACCTGCGCGAAGAGATCTCTGGGCGCCTCGATTCAAAGGGCAATGAACTTGAGCCATTGAATGAACAAGACGTTGTGTCTGCCGTCTCTAAGTTAGCGGCTTTAGGCGTGAATTCAATTGCAGTCTGTCTGTTGCACTCGTATGCCTTTGCTGGTCATGAGCAAACTGTCGCGCAATGGATTCATCGTTTCTTTCCTCAAATGGAAGTCACACTCTCTTCAGATGTGGCACCAGTGATTCGCGAGTTTGAAAGAATTTCGACGACGCTTGCTAATGCCTATATCAAACCGATGGCGAGTCGCTATCTGACAGCGCTTGAGCAGGGTCTGATCAGCTTAGGGATTGAATGTGGCGTTCTCATGATGCTCTCTAATGGCGGCTTATCGCATATTTCGCAGGCGAAGCGTAATCCAATTGATTTACTTGAGTCTGGGCCCGCCGCCGGCGCGATTTCGGCAGCGCATTACGGAAAGCGTGATAATTTTTCTAATCTGCTTGCCTTTGATATGGGCGGGACAACCGCCAAGCTGAGTCTGATCGAGAATGGTCAGCCGTCGATTGCCTTCTCCTTTGAGGTCGCGCGTCGCAAGCGTTTTGCCGAAGGAAGTGGGCTGCCCATTCGTATTACGACTGTGGATTTGATTGAGATCGGAGCCGGTGGAGGCAGCATCGCTTATCAGGATCAACTTGGCTTGCTTAAAGTTGGCCCCATCAGCGCAGGGTCAGAGCCGGGGCCAGCCTGTTATGGTCTTGGTGGGGTTAAGCCTACTGTCACGGACGCCAATTTGATTCTTGGCTATCTTAACCCTGATTATTTTGCAGGTGGAACGCTCTCTATTTATCCAACAAAAGCGACCGAGGCGCTTGAGCAGATCAGTCGCTCACTTGGCTGTAGCCTGATTGATACCGCCTGGGGTATTCATGACGTGGTCGCTGAAAGCATGGCGGGCGCTGCACGTGTCCACGTCGCTGAACGTGGACGGGATCCAAGGGATTTTGTCTTGGTGTGTACAGGCGGTGGTGGCCCCCTACATGCTTATTACGTTGCCCAAAAGATCGGCGTTCGAAAGATTATCTGCCCCCCAGCAGCAGGTGTTGCTTCAGCATATGGCTTGCTGATGGCTTCAGCGCGTTCAGATCGCTCACGCACGCTAAATTTCAAAATGTCCTCGAATTCGCTTGAGGTGCTTGAAGAGGCCTACCATGCCTTAGAAGTCGAGGCTCGGTTGTCACTAGAAACGCTGTCGCAAACGTTCGGTCCAATTTCACTGACGCGGCAGACGGATGGTCGCTTTGTGGGGCAGGGGTTTAATCTTTCGGTGAAGTTGCCCGATGGTCCCTATATTGACGGCGTGGGTGACTCAAAAGAGAATATTCGTATCAAGCTCGTGCAAGCGTTTGAAGAGGCTTACAGAGAAAAGTTTGGACGCACCCCTCCCGATGTACAAGTGGAGTTTGTCAATGTGCGTGTCTCAGGAGAGGCACCGCCGCATAAGCAGTTTGTTCCCGAATTATTAAGAGCCGGACAAGCTGTCGAGCCCAAGGGCTATAGGCAGGTCTATTTTAGAGAGTCTGATAGCTATCAGACGACTCCAATCTATGAGCGTTCAGCGCTCTTAGTGGGCTTTTCTGAAACGGGGCCCTTATTGATTGAGGATGTCAGCTCCTCACTTGTTGTTGGTCCGAAAGGTAGTGTCGAGCAGCTCGCCAGCGGCAATTTAGTCATTACGATTAAGGACTAATTTTTATGAATCAGACCAAGACATCTACGCAAGCAGGTCGAGCTGCTGATCCAATTTTTTTAGAAGTATTTTGGACACGTGTGCGATCCATTGCTGATGAAGCGGCCAAGCTCATCATCAGGACTTCGTTTTCAACACTTTCGACCGAGGCCAATGACTTTGCGGTGGTTGTGACAGATTCTCAAGGAAGAGCTTTAGCAGAAAACAGCGGAAGTATTCCGTCGTTTATAGGAACATTACCTCGAACAGTCAGGGCAGCAATGTCTGTGATTGGTGTCAATGAGATGCGCCCGGGGGATATCTACATCACCAACAATCCCTGGATTGGAACGGGACATCTTAACGATGTGTGCCTGGTCAAACCAATTTTTCACCTCGATAAGCTGATTGGTTTTGCTGCGACAGCGGTACATGTGCCAGATATTGGCGGAAAAATTTGGTCGGTCGATGCCCGTGAGCTGTACGAAGAGGGTTTTCATATACCGATCATGCGGTTTTTAAGGGAAGGAAAGCCCGACGATAGTTTGATTACACTGATCAAGACGAATGTTCGCACGCCAGAGCAGACGGTTGGCGATATCTGGTCTCAGGTTGGTGCCGTAGAGCTTGTGGCAGACAGGCTGAGTGACGTGTTGCAAGAGTATGCACTCGACGGTGTCGATGA
>CANCMG010000031.1 GCA_947378965.1 Alcaligenaceae bacterium
GGCCGCAACCCAGATTCATATCGCTCGCTGATCGAAAAACTCGGTCTGCGTAAGTGATCAAAATCCATGGGGCAGTCTCCCCGTGAAGCAACCGTGGTCGCTGCGGCATTTTTGCCGCACTGCCCACGGTTTTTCATTTGTAAGGAATACATGTCATGTTCAATAAAGTGACCAAATCTTTTCAGTATGGCCAACACACCGTTGTACTTGAAACCGGCGAAATTGCTCGCCAGTCTTCAGGTGCAGTATTGGTTACTGTCGAAGACACTGTCGTACTCGCAACGGTTGTTGCAAAAAAAGATGCCAAGTCAGGTCAGGATTTTTTCCCCCTGACAGTGGATTACATCGAAAAAACCTACGCTGCGGGCAAAATCCCCGGCGGCTTTTTCAAACGTGAAGGCAAGCCTTCTGAAAAAGAAACACTGACCTCGCGTTTGATCGATCGCCCGTTGCGTCCGTTGTTTCCAGAGGGCTTCTACAACGAAGTTCAGGTCATCATTCACGTGTTGTCTTGCAACCCTGAAATCGATCCTGATATCCCTGCCATGATTGGTGCCTCTGCTGCGTTGGCAATCTCGGGTATCCCATTTAACGGCCCAATTGGTGCAGCCCGCGTGGGTTATATCGACGGGCAGTATCTGGTCAACCCAACCGCCTCGCAACTCAAAACCTCGCAAATGGATTTGATCGTTGCTGGTACCGAAGCTGCCGTGCTGATGGTTGAATCTGAAGCTCAACAGCTCTCAGAAGAAATCATGCTCGGTGGCATTGTGTTTGGTCATACCCAAATGCAAGCCGTCATTGGCGCTATCCACGAACTCGTGCGCGACGCTGGCAAGCCCGACTGGGATTGGAAACCTGCTGCTAAAAACGAAGCGTTGATTGCAAGCGTATCTGCTACTGCACAAGGCCCGTTAAACGCAGCCTACCAAACTCGTCAAAAGCAAGAACGTACGACTCAATTGCGTCAGGTTTATTCTGATGTGCATGCTAAGCTCGCTGAAGAAGCGGCTGCGCAAGGTACACCCAAGCATGATGGCGTTGTGGTTGACAATATTCTGTTTGACCTCGAAGCCCGTATTGTGCGTAGCCAGATTCTGTCAGGCGAGCCACGCATCGATGGTCGCGACACACGCACTGTGCGCCCGATCAGTATCCGTATGGGCGTGTTGCCACGTGTTCACGGCAGCGCCTTGTTTACGCGCGGCGAAACGCAAGCACTGGTCATTGCAACGCTAGGTACCAAGCAAAACGAACAAGTGATCGATGCCTTGATGGGTGAGTATCGTGATCGTTTTCTGATGCACTACAACATGCCTCCGTTCGCCACCGGCGAAACAGGTCGTGTGGGTACCCCCAAGCGTCGCGAAATCGGCCATGGCCGTTTGGCTAAGCGCTCGCTCGTGCCTTTGTTGCCTAACGCGGCTGACTTTCAATACACCATTCGTTTGGTGTCAGAAATCACCGAATCAAACGGTTCGTCGTCAATGGCTTCGGTCTGCGGTGGCTCACTGGCCATGCTAGATGCTGGGGTTCCAGTCAAAGACTTGGTTGCTGGTGTGGCAATGGGCTTGATTCTTGATGCTGGCAAATTTGCCGTGCTGACAGATATCCTGGGTGATGAAGATCATTTGGGTGATATGGATTTCAAAGTGGCCGGTACCGAACAAGGTATCACTGCTTTGCAAATGGATATCAAAATCCAAGGTATCACCAAAGAAATCATGCAGGTTGCTTTGGCTCAAGCCCGCGAAGGCCGGTTGCATATTCTAAGCAAAATGCGCGAAGCCACTTCAGGCGCGCGTACTGAGCTGTCAGCATTTGCCCCACGCATGCTCACCATGAAAATCAATCCTGAAAAGATTCGTGATGTGATCGGTAAGGGCGGTGCGACGATTCGTGCGTTGACCGAAGAAACCGGTTGCCAGATCGATATTTCAGATGATGGCACGATTGTTGTGTCGAGCGCCGATCTTGATCGTGCTCACGAAGCGCAGCGCCGCATCTCTGAACTGACTGCAGAAGTTGAAGTGGGTCAGGTCTACGAGGGCAGCGTGTTGCGTCTGTTAGATTTCGGCGCAATCGTTCAGGTCTTGCCTGGCCGTGATGGTTTGCTGCATATCTCTGAGATCGCAAATTACCGTATTGCTAACATCAACGACGTACTCAAAGTCGGTCAACCTCTGCGCGTAAAAGTGATCGAGGCCGACGACAAAGGTCGTCTGCGTCTGTCAGTCAAAGCCATTGGTGGCATCGAGCAACAAACCGAAGGCGCTGCCCCTGCAGCAACTGAGGCTCCTGCTGCTGCCCCCGAAGCACCGGCTGCACCACAGGCTTAAGTTGTAAGGTTCTAACGTTCTAAGTTGTTTTAGTCCTTAAATCTTTACACTTCAGTAAAACGCATCAAAAAACCCCCGCTCGCACCTCGGTGCTTGCGGGGGTTTTTGTTTGGGGATCACGACTGGATAAAATTATCCACGTGCGCTGGTGACCCATACAAAGTAGATCAAAATCTAGCCCTGCCACTTGCTGTCTGCCGGACAAGTGAATTTTTTTGATCAGCTGAAAAGCCATAAATTTTATGGGTGTTAAAATTCGATTTAGATTAATGAACAACGCGCAACTGCAGCAGCATATTCGCCTGCTCGCGCAGGACAGTCAGCGGGTTTTCATCTCGGATCACGCTGCGCAAAGGATGCAAGAGCGCCAGGTAAGCGACTTTCAGGTGCTTGAATGTTTGCGACTGGGCATCATTCAACGCCCGCCGGAAACTGATCGTCAAACTGAAGACGTGAAATGTCGCGTTGAGTATTTTGGAACCGCGCGTAATTTGTCGGTGATTGTGGCGTTGGATGAGGCCGAACCCGACATCGTGGTTGTCACTGTAATCGTGCAAAAAAGGTAATTTCAATTGAAAAACTGGTTTCATTACACGCTTTGTGGTTTGGATAACGTTTGGTTGGCGAGCGGCTACCAGATCAAAGATACTAAATATGGTCGGGCGGCCTCTGTTTTTGATACTGAGGGCTTGCATCGTTTATTGACGATGGCATTGATCAATAAAGCAGGCCTATTGAGCGGAAAAGAATTTAGATTTTTACGTGTGCAGTTAGGGTTGTCGCAGCAGGGGTTAGGTACGTTTTTGGGTGGCCTTTCAGAAAACGCAGTCAGCCTCTGGGAACGTAAAAATACTGTACCTGCCATTTATGACCACTGGCTTAGGCTAATGGTGATCGCCAAGTTTAGTGGTGACACTAAAGTGGCTGATGCCATTGAGCGTATCCACACGGTCGAAAAATTGATTCATCAAAATTATGTGGTGAAGGGCCTTGATGCACAGCGGCGTGTCGAGGTTGTGAAAGACTCGGAGCGCACGTTGATGGCCGACTAAGTTGGATGCAGCATCAGAACTCAACGCATACGAATTGCTCGGTTCAATGCTGTTTGAGCACCTGAGGGGGCAAATTGTTAAGTTTGATCCAGAGTCATCAATTAATTCGCGCGAGTTGACTGCGCCCACCGCTCATAGCACCCCGCGAGTCTAAACAAGCGATCGCGCTTTAGCATCGCAACAACGGGCTCGGGTTGACGTCTGCCAGTTGAAAAAAGCTCTGCAATCGTGGCGTTGATGTGCCGTTGTAATTGAGACGATTGGGTGGCCCACCATTGCGACAGCAATCGATCAGGGTCGATCAGGCCAAGTTGCTGCTTACGCAGCTCAGAGCGACTAAAGTCTTTGAGGTTCCAGGTCAGCACGCTGATCGGCTGCGCCACTTGCTTGGAAACGCCTGCAATACCGGCTGCAGCTACGTGCTTGTCTTTACGATCAGTGTGACGCAGTTCTGCCTCAAACTCGGTAACATCACCCATGTTTGAGTGCGGAAATTGCTCTTGCATGAGCTGCCATTCGTTTTTTAACAGCTCGGGCTCAATCGGCCAAAGACGTGCGGCGTTACGCTGCCATTCTTGTCCGATCTTGTCTGTCCACAGCGGCATCAACAGGCCAGCGTGAGCCAGATTAAGAAGCAGCGGCCGCAGCAAACCAGACATCAAAATACACGCGTCTAGCACTAGACCTGGTGTCTGTTGTAAAACTGGCGACGCAGCAGCTGGCTCAAGATTTTCTTGATTGACTGGCTGCCTACTTGGCGCGACGGTCAGCGTGGTGTCACGGTGAGCGTCGTCTTTTGGCGTGTCTGCGCTGATCGTACGTGGTGAGGCGTGGGCTGGTATCGAGGGCATCCCGCTATTCTAAAGCGAGCACCGCAGCGCGTACGATTGCAGCGGCATCTACCCCAAAATATTCGCGCAAAGCCGCACGGGTATCGCTGCGACCAAAACCGTCTGTGCCCAGTGTTAAGTAGCGGCGATCGGCGGGCAGGTAAGCGCGCACAGACTCTGGCAGGGCATGCACATAATCTGTGGCTGCGATGATCGGGCCTTGGCTGGTGCTTAACTGCGAATAGATGAAAGGCACGCCTGCTGTAGCAGAACCCGCTAAGCGGGCGTCTTGGCACGCCAGTCCATCGCGCGCGAGTTCGCTCCAGCTTGTGACGCTGTAGACGTAGGCGGTCACGCCTTGAGCGGCGAGTTGCTGAGCGGCTTTGATCACTTCAGTCAGGATCGCACCTGACCCCAAGAGTGTGATCGCTGCAGTCACGCCTTTAGTCTGCGCCTCATACGTCTCAAACAAATAGCACCCACGAATGACTTGATCGTGCATTGCGTTGGGCAAGCTCGGTTGTGCATAGTTTTCGTTCATCAGCGTGATGTAATAAAACACATCGCGTTGCTCAATCATCATGTCTTGAATGCCTTGATTCACGATCACGGCCATCTCGCCCGCAAAGGCAGGGTCGTAAGCTTTGCAGTTAGGGATGGTTGCGGCGTGAAGATGGCTTGAGCCGTCTTGATGCTGTAAGCCTTCGCCGCCTAAGGTGGTGCGCCCAGAGGTTGCACCCAATAAGAAGCCGCGTGGGCGTTGGTCGGCGGCAGCCCAAATCTGATCGCCGACACGTTGAAAGCCAAACATCGAGTAGTAGATATAAAACGGCAACATCGCTAAGCCGTGCACGCTGTAGCTGGTAGCCGCTGCCGTCCAGCTAGCAATGGCGCCGGCTTCTGAAATACCTTCTTCGAGGATTTGGCCGTCAAGGGCTTCGCGGTAGCTTAAGACCGAACCAATGTCTTCAGGTGCATAACGTTGACCGACACTTGAATAAATGCCAACCTGCTTGAATAAGTTGGCCATGCCAAAGGTACGAGCCTCGTCGGCCACGATTGGCACAATGCGCGGGCCTAGGGCAGAGTCCTTAAGAAGATTACCCAGCATGCGCACAAAGGCCATGGTGGTGCTCATTTCTTTGCCTTCGGCGTTCAGTGCGAAGCCGCTGTACTGTTCGATCGCGGGCACAGGCACGGTGTCGCAGGCGGTGTCGCGCTTAGGCAAATAGCCACCTAAGGCTTGACGTTGCGCCTGCAGGTATTTCATCTCAGCGCTCTCAGCGCTGGGCTTGTAAAACGTGAGTGAGGTCGCTTCGTGGTCTGACAAGGGCAGGTTAAAGCGATTGCGAAACTCAAGCAGATCGGTATCGTCAAATTTCTTTTGGCTGTGCGTGGTCATTTTGCCTTGACCGGCGCTGCCCATTCCGTAGCCTTTTTTGGTGTGCGCCAAGATGACAGTTGGTTGGCCGACGTGATTGGCGGCCGAAGCATACGCGGCGTGAATTTTGACTAAGTCGTGCCCGCCGCGCTTCAAACGATCAATCTGATCATCGGTCATGCCTTGTGCCAATTTTGCGAGCTCTTCGTTTTGCCCAAAAAACGTGTCGCGATTAAAGCGACCATCTTTAGCGGCAAAGGTTTGCATTTGTCCGTCGACCGTGTTGGCAAAAGCTCGGGCTAACGCGCCTGTCACATCGCGGGCAAACAGACCATCCCAATCGCTGCCCCAAACGAGTTTGATGACATTCCAGCCGGCGCCGGTAAAGAGCTTTTCGAGTTCGTCGATAATGCGGCCGTTGCCGCGCACAGGGCCATCAAGGCGTTGCAGATTGCAGTTGACTACCCAAACCAGATTATCCAGGCCTTCGCGGGCGGCCAGCGTTAAGGCGCTCATGGATTCGGGCTCGTCCATTTCGCCGTCACCAAACACGCCCCAGACCTTGCGCGCCGAGCAGTCAAGCAGATTGCGATGGCTGAGGTAGCGCATGAAACGTGCGTGATAAATCGAACTGATCGGCCCAATCCCCATCGAGCCCGTCGGAAACTGCCAAAAATCAGGCATGAGCCAGGGGTGTGGATAGCTTGATAACCCCACCGCACCGTGTTCGGCCGCGCGGATTTCTTGGCGATAGTTCAGTAAATCTTGCTCGCTTAACCGGCCTTCAAGAAACGCGCGCGCGTAGACGCCAGGTGCGCTATGGGGCTGAAAAAATACCAAGTCGCCGCGATGCTGCTCGGGGCCTGTGCCTTGCCGTGCCTCAAAAAAATGGTTAAAGCCAGTTTCGAACAAATCTGCCGCGCTGGCATAACTGGCAATATGGCCGCCAAGCTCGCCGTAGGCTTGATTGGCGCGCACGACCATTGCCAAGGCGTTCCAGCGCATGATCGAGGCCAAACGTTCTTCAATCGCCAAATCACCCGGAAATACCGGCTGCTGATCGACCGAAATTGTGTTGACATAAGGTGTACTCAGTTCGGGTCGCCAGCCGATTTTTGCTGAGTGTGCGGTGCGCACAAGCTCATCCAACAAAAAGCGGGCGCGTTCTGGGCCCTGAGCGGCCAGCACGGCTAACAGTGCTTCGCGCCATTCACTGGTTTCTTGGGTGTCGGTATCAGTCGTTGTGAGCATGGCGGTCAGACGGGGATCGATCGAGGCGTTCATAGGCGCGTGAGGTTATTTGAGAGTGGTTATGCGGCAATCTGATCATTCTAGAGATAACTACGCAGCATGAGGTGCTTTAAATGCAGGATAAAAGACCTATTTAAAGCATAAAATTCTGTAATATTATGTTTTATTAAAATAAAAAACTAATAATATTGATTTATGAAGCTAGACGCAATTGATCTAAAAATTCTACAAGAGTTACAACTCGATGGGGCACTCTCAAACATTGAGTTGGCCAGGCGAGTTCATTTAAGTCCATCGCCCTGCCTAGCTCGCGTACGGGCACTTGAAAATGCTGGCGTCATTGATCGTTATGTTGCACTGGCTAGCGCGGCTGCGCTAGGACTTGGGCTCAATGTGTTTATCAACATTAGCTTAACGAGTCAAAGCAAAGAATCATTGGCCCACTTCGAACAACGCATTTGTGAACACGACGAGGTCATGGAGTGCTATCTCATGACCGGCGACAGTGACTATTTGATTCGTGTCGCGGTAGCAGACATCGGTGCTCTTGAAAAATTTATTCTCGAGCAGCTCACGCCGATTCCTGGCATCGAAAAAATCCGTTCTAGCTTTGCCTTAAAGCAAGTGCGTTATAAAACAGCTTTACCCCTACCAAGTGCGCAGCGTTAAGCCTCGGCGCTGAGGTATGCTACTGAATACAAGAATGACATGAACAGCCATAAATAAAGGAGCATCACACATGAGTACTCAAGCAGCGCCAAATGATAGCCAGACACACGCTTGGCAAGACGATATTTTTAATGTTTTGAAAAAAGGCGGCATTAAACAGGTGTCTTACGTACCTGATGCCGGTCATGCACACGTGATTCGCCGCGTGCATGCTGATCCAGACATGCGTGGCATTGTCTTGACCACCGAAGAAGAAGGTGTTGCGATTGCAGCTGGCGCTTGGTTGGGTGGTGATCGGCATGCGTTGCTGATGCAAAGTAGTGGGGTTGGTAACTGTATCAACATGATGTCACTGCTTGATAGCTGCCGGTTTCCGTTTTTGACGCTTGTCACCATGCGTGGTGAGTATGCTGAGTTCAATCCGTGGCAAGGTCCGATGAGTCGCGCGACGAAAGGCGTGATGGAGCTCATGGGCATCACGGTTTATCGTGTGAGCAAGGCCGATGAAGTTGAAGATGTTGTGAGTGCCGCGCTAGATTCGGTATTTGAAGCGGGTGACCGTGTTGCCATTTTGTTATCGCAAAGCTTGATTGGTCGCAAAAAATGGGTGCGTGATTAAGCACTTGCTGACCACATCAATTTCAACACGCTAACTCTTTAAGATAGGAAACATCATGAGCAATATTCCAGCTTTTTCTGGCACCATCGAGCGCCGCGCTTTTGTGAAAGAACTTCTCAGTTTATGCCCTGAGGCCTTAGTTGTTCCTGGCTTGGGCTCGTCGAACTATGACATCTATGCGGCAGGTGATCGCGATCAATACTTCTATATGTGGGGTGCCATGGGTGGCGCGGCTTTGATTGGTCTTGGCCTCGCCCTGGCGCAACCAAACAAGTCGGTCCTGGTGATTACGGGTGACGGCGAGCAACTGATGGGCATGGGGGGGTTGGCAACGATCAACGCGCAGCAGCCTAAAAATCTCACGATCGTCGTGCTTGATAACGGCCATTTTGGTGAAACTGGTATGCAGCATAGTCACAGCAGCCTGGGCACCGACCTGACGGCAGTCGCAAAGGGCTGTGGTATTTCTAATTCTTTCAAAGTTAGAGAGGCAAGCGAGGCCAAAACTATTGCGCAAAATGTGTTGGCGCGCACTGGTGTGTCGTTTGCGCAGGTCTATGTCAAAGCCGACGATGTGCCACGTGCCTTTCCGTCGCGTGATGGCGTACATATCAAAAACCGTTTTCGCAAGGCGCTGGGTTTGCCGTCGTTTTAAGGCGTTGCAAGCGAGGGCATCGGTGTTAGGCACGATGTCACGATATGGTGATTCAGTTTCGCATTGATGCAATGTTCTTTTTAACGAAGACCGGAAATCAAAGAGATGAAAAATATTTTCAAAAAATGGTCAATGATCGGCTTATTGGCATTGATGGGAGTTTTTCCGGTTGCCAGTTCAGCGGCCTGGCCCGATGATCAAACGATTGAGTTGATCGTCGGCTTTGCCCCGGGCGGCGGGACCGATCTGATGGCCCGTGCCTTGGTGCCATTTCTTGAAAAGAAACTCGCTGGCAAGGCGCGTATCGTGGTGGTTAATAAACCTGGTGCGGGTGGCGAAATATCGTCGGCATACATCGCCCGCTCAAAACCTGACGGTTATACGGTTGGGTTTGTCAACGTACCGGGGTTCGTTTTCATTCCAATGTATAAGCAGTCGGCTTATCAAACCAGCGATCTGAAACTCATTGCCCGCGTGGTCGATGACCCCGCTGTCTTGGTGATGCACAAAAAATCAAAATACAGAACCTTTCCAGAACTGCTTGCTGCGCTAAAAAACGATCCTGGCTCGCTATCGTTTGCAACCAGCGGACGTGGTACTAGTGGTCATCAGGCGTTGCTTAAAATTGAGCAGGCGGCAGGTGTGAGAGGAACAGACATCGCCTTTAAAGGCGCGGGTGATTTCAAAAGCGCTGTGATCGGCGGGCATGTTGACTACGCGTTCTCAAGTATTGGCGAGTTTTTGACTGGCTATGCTGACTCTGATATCGCAACTGCCATGCTGGTTGTTAACCCGACTCGTGTTGCAGTGATTAAAGATGTGCCTTCGATTAAAGAACTTGGTTTTGATGTGCGAGTGAGCTCTGAGCGAGGCATCGCGGCCCCTAAGGCCTTGCCGCAAGACATCGCAGACCGGTTGCAGAAAGCGATTCAAGACACGTTGGCAGACCCTGAGTTTTTAAAAACCATCAAGAACGATGCCCCGTTAGTTGCCTTTATGCCTGGCTCTGACTGGACAAAATCGCTTGAGAGTATGCCGGCTGAACTTATGCCGTTTGTTAGCAAAATGAAAGAATGAAGAGCCAACGCACTCCATATGCATCGGGAAGCACCAAAAGCGAATCAGGTGGCCTGAAGAGTGAAGAGTGAAGAGTTTTGTTGGTGGATAGTTGCGCGCTCGACTGGTTATGATTTTTGAGCTTCAGGTTCATATTTAGGATGTCGGCATTGAAAATTCGTATGTTGTTCGGTGCTCTGTCGCTATGTTGTGCTTCAAATGTGTGGGCGCAATACCCCGAAAAAGCGATTCGCTTTGTGGTGCCCTTTGCGCCTGGCGGCACGTCTGAAATTGTCGCCCGTTCGGTCGCAAGCAGCCTGACCATACAGTTAGGTCAATCGGTATATGTTGAAAATAAACCGGGTGCTGCAGGCAATATTGCGATGGCTGAGGTCAAGCGGGCAGCGCCTGATGGCTATACGTTAATCCTCGGGCATGTCGGTACGCTTGCGGTGAATCCTGCGCTGTTTGGCGCAAAGCTTCCTTACGATCCAGTTAAAGATTTTGTGGCGATTTCCTTGATTGCCAAGGTGCCAAACGTGATCGCCGTGAGCCAACGCTCTGGGTTTAAAACTCTTGCTGACATGGTTGCTGCGGCGAAAGCCAAGCCTGGCTCCATCAATTATGGTTCGGCGGGTAATGGCAGTGCAGGCCATCTGGCGATGGAATACTTCGCGGCTGAGGCGGGCATTGAATTAGTGCATGTACCTTACAAGGGTTCGGGCCCTATGCTGACGGATCTGATCGGCGGGCAAACGCAGGCGACGTTTAATGGTTTGCCTTCGTTGGTGGCGCAGATTAAAGGAGGGGCCTTAGTCCCCTTAGCAGTTGGTTCAGGTGCGCGTGCTGCCTCACTGCCCGACGTGCCGACCATCGCAGAAAGTGGTTACCCGCGGTTTGAAACTTCGCAATGGTACGGGCTGATGGCGCCTGCAGGAACGCCCGAGGCGATTATCAAGCGCCTGCAAAGCGAGGTTGTGCTTGCACTGAAATCTCCCGAAGGTACTAAACGTATGCGCGAGGATGGTGCTTTGCTAGTTGGCGATACACCGCAAGAATTTACCGCCTTCATTGCTCAAGAACGGGCGCGCTGGGGCGAGGTCGTCAAAAAAGCAAAAATTAACGTGGATTAGGGCGAACCCCCTAGCGTAAATACCCTGTTGCAGTGCAAAATAGGGGTTCGGGCCTTTAGTGTTCAAGCGCCCAATAGGTACTGTCTATAAGTTTTGCCTGGCAAGGCTTAAGCGAAGTGCTATCCATACATTATTTACAGGAGTCTTAACATGTTTCGTCAAACCCTTAAACACGGCTTGGTTGCACTCGCGACAGTCGTGATTGGTAGCACGGCTTTTGCACAAGATTTAACCGGTACTTTGAAAAAAATTAAAGATACCAACACGATTACTGTCGGCCATCGCGATGCGTCATTGCCTTTTTCGTATTACGACGATCAGCAAAAAGTGATTGGCTATGCGGTTGATATTTGCATGTACATTGTTAATGAAATTAAAAACGAACTTAAGTTACCTAACTTGCAAGTCAAGTTGGCACCGGTCACTTCGGCAACTCGCATTCCTTTGATTGCGAATGGCACGATCGACCTTGAGTGCGGTTCAACCACCAACAACGTCGAGCGTCAAAAGCAAGTGGCCTTTGGCCCAACCTATTACCTGACTGCAACACGCTTTGTGTTCAAAAAGAGTTCAGGCATCACCAATCTCGCAAGCCTAAAAGGCAAAACAGTTGTGTCGACTGCTGGCTCAACCAACCTCAAGCAAATCTCAGAAGCCAATACAGCGCAAAACCTTGGGCTGACAATCTTGGCGGCTAAAGATCACCCCGAGGCTTTCTTGATGGTTGAGACAGGTCGCGCTGCTGCGTTTGTGATGGATGATATTTTGCTGGCAGGTTTGGTCGCGGGCTCTAAAAAGCCAAGTGACTTCACAATTTCTAGCGACGCTCTCTCAAATCCTGAGCCTTATGCCTTGATGATGCCGCGTGATGACGCACCCTTTAACAAGATGGTGACTGCTGCCGCCAGCAAGCTTTACAAGTCAGCCGAGATGCCTGCCTTGTATTCAAAATGGTTTGATAAGGCGGTGCCACCTAAGGGTTTGATCATGAATCAGCCGATGTCCGACAAAATGAAAAAAGCGTTGGCTAACCCAACCAACAACCCAGATCCTGCTAGCTATTGATTCCCATTTAGTACAGCGGCATGTCGTTGAGTCATCGGTCACGGTGCTCAGCGACATTCTGCTTTTTATTACGTCGTAACAACAGGATTGCAGCATGAATTACAAATGGAATTGGGGCATTTTGTTTGAGGTGTCGCCTGAAGGCAAGGGCACCTATCTCGAGATGCTGCTTTCCGGCCTGCAGTGGACGCTCACCACGGCGTTCTTTGCCTGGATGATTGCGTTATTGCTTGGCGTAGCGGTTGGGGTGCTGCGCACCTTGCCAAGCCGTACCGGTCGTCTTGTGGGTAATGCGTATGTTGAGTTCTTTCGCAACATCCCGCTGCTGGTGCAATTGTTCTTGTGGTATTTCGTAGTGCCTGAGCTAGTCCCCGAGCATATCGGTGACTGGCTCAAGCAATTGCCCAACGCCGCGTTTTATAATGGGGTGTTAGGAGTTGGCCTGTTTATGTCGGCGCGTGTGGCCGAGCAGGTTCGTACCGGTATTGAGTCACTGCCAGTTGGGCAGCGCATGGCAAGCACTGCGCTAGGTATGACCACAGCGCAAATGTATCGCTACGTGTTAATGCCGATGGTGTTTCGGATTATCTTCCCGCCGCTGACCTCTGAGTTATTGAATACGATCAAAAATACGTCGGTTGCCTTAACGATTGGCTTAATGGAACTCACCGCGCGTGCGCGCTCGATGCAAGAATTTTCGTTTCAAGTGTTCGAGGCCTTTACCGTAGCCACGTTGCTATATCTATTTACAAATATGATTGTGACGATACTCATGCGTCGTCTTGAAAAGTCGATCGCTGTACCCGGCTACCTAGGTACGTCGGCCAACGTGGTCGTTCATTAAAGGCGCGCCATGTTTAGTAATTTTGATTTTGACGTGATCGCGCGTAGTTGGCCTTATCTGTTTAAAGATGGCATGTCGTTCACCCTGATGTTGACGGCCCTGGCAACAGGGGCTGGTATCGTCTTAGGCACCGTACTGGCGCTGATGCGCTTATCGAAATTTGTGGTGTTGCAAAAGTTTGCTGCCACGTACGTCAATATTATTCGCTCGCTGCCGTTGGTGTTGGTGATCTTTTGGTTTTATTTTTTACTGCCCTACATCGGGCAATGGGTCTTAGGCTCTGAGCGGCCGATGGCAGTTGGGGCGTTCATGTCAGCGCTCGTCACGTTTTCACTGTTTGAAGCGGCTTACTTTTCAGAAATTATGCGTGCGGGTATTCAAGCCGTGCCGCGTGGCCAGTTTGCTGCAGCGCAAGCGTTAGGGATGCGGTATCACCAAGTGATGGGGTATATCGTATTGCCGCAGGCCTTTCGGGCGATGACACCTCTGTTGCTCACGCAGTCAATTATTTTGTTTCAAGACACTTCATTGGTCTATGTGTTGTCGCTCACCGACTTCTTGGGTGCGGCAAGCAAAGTGGCTCAGCGTGATGGCCGCTTGGTCGAGATGTATATCTTTGCGGCCCTGGTGTATTTTGTGATTTCGTTTGGCGCTTCAATGCTCGTGAAGCGCTTGCAAGCACGGATTGCAGTTCGCTGATTGAGTAGTTGTCAAAGCCTCTTCCATCAATGCAGTGCTAGCCTCATCAAGCTTAGTGCTACAGCCCGCTAACGGGGCAAAAACGTTACAGGCGTTCGGCAAAGTCTGCTGCCAAAGCGTGCAGCGTCTCGCAGATTACTTTGCCAAATCAAACCACGGCGAGGCACGATCATGGCTGGCGGCAATCTTAACCACCATGCCTTTGGTTAACTGCAAAGGCTGATCAAAACGATAGATGGTTCGTTGCCAGGCTGTCGTCGAGCGAATATCGGTTGGGGGGTTTTCCCAGGTGGTCGTTGAATCAAGCTCGATGCGAATCCATTGCACTACGCCATAGCAAGTGCCCTCAGCGGTGGCGGTGAGCCCTAAGATTTTGTCTTCTGCAGGATATGCATCCTGATTCATAAAGTCAAAACGAAATGCATCGACTGGCGCGCTCATTGGGGTTAACGCAATATCTTCGCGATAGAAGGGGATTTTTTTCGAGGCAATCGAATTAAAGTGCGATAGATCAAAGCCGTGACTGCTTTCAATACGTAGATATTTACCAGCGGCTTCGCCACCCATTAAGGCAATCATGATGCTGGCTGCGTGCGGCACAATTAAGGCGTCGGGTTTGAGCAGGCGCTTTTTGGCGTCTTCGATTGCAGGTAGCACGTGTTCGCCAATGATCGCGCTATCAAAAATTTCATGAATCAGCACGTCAGCTTTTTCTGGCAAGTCTTTGCCCAGTTCAACGTCATACGATATTTTTGAAAGGATCGTGACGGTATCAGCAAAGCCGTTGGTCTTTACAATTTCGGTGGCGGTTTTTGCAACTAAGGGTTCGGCCTCGCAGGCAACGACTTGGGTCGCCCCAAGCTTAGCTGCCATCATTGACAATAAGCCCGAACCTGCACCAATCTCTAAAACGAGTTTGCCTGGTTGTACCGCTGTCTTGATGCCTTCAAAGTAGGCATCATTGCGGTGCGATTCGTTCATCATGGGCACGTGCCACAACGGCACCATCTTGCTGGTAGCCCAAGCTGAACCGAGCTTGGCCACTAACAGATTGGGCGAGACTTCAAGAGCCTTATTAAACAGTTCGAGAGCCTCAGTGCCGCGGTTAAGCGCCACCAGTAAGCCAGAGGCATTTTTAAGGGCTTGCTCGTGATCAGGCTTAATGGCTAAGGCAGCAAGATAATCGGTCAGTGCTTCGTGCGCGCGGCCCATGGCATCTAAGATTTCGGCGCGGGCAAGCAAAGCAGGCAGTAAGTGCTGGGCGAGACCAAGCGCCTTGGTCAATGATTCTAAGGCTTGTGGTGCTTGTGTAAGCGCTTGCTGAGCTAGGCCCATGCCAAGGTACGACGCGGCATTAGGCTCGCACTGAATGGCGTTTTTATATTGATGGATGGCGGCGCTGTAATCGCCTGCGGCCTTCAAGGCATCCGCCTTAATTAGCCAAGGTCGAAAAGAGGTGGGTGCAATCTTAATCGCTCGCTCAGCTGCGGTAATGGCTTGCTGGTATTGACCAAGTTGTTGATGGCATTCTGCCAGATTTACCCAACCTTCAATCTCGTTCGGGTGTGCTTTTGTATAAGTTGAATAGACCTCGACGGCGGCATCAAGGTGTTGCAATTCTCTTTCGCAGACGGCCAGGTTAAAGAGTGCATCGCCATCGTTTGGACGCAAGGCAAGCACGGCTTGGTAGCCTATTTTTGCTTCAGCAAAGTTTCCAAGTACGACATACATCAGGGCCAATAGCCGTTTGGGCTCTAGGTTGGTCGGCTCGGCCGCGCAAAGTTGAGCACAGGCTTGAATCGCCTCTGAACGTTGGCCTTGTTTAAAGGCATTTTTAATCGAATCGATGGTTTTCATTGGGTTTGGGCGCAAACTCGCGAAACTAGCTGAAGAAGGTAGCGCTTTTCAGGAGGAGAGACGTCAAGTCAGTCGGTCTAAATGAGCGATACACAAGGCAAAGCAAAATTATAGGTGCAAACCAGCGGTGGCTCGCTTAGGCCGCTCAGGCCTTGACTCCCGAATGGGGAAAGCTACCAAGAGATTGACGCGCCTTGAGTCGATAATAACCAATGAAATCAAAGTGTTTTAAACCTTGATCCGTGTCACAATGCTAGGGTATGAAACGGTGGCCGTGACCCGAATATCAGTACTAGGAAACTACATGTCAGAACAAATGATTGCGATTGAAGATGTCTCAAAATGGTACGGCAGCTTTAACGTCCTAAAGCACTGCACCACTCAGGTCAATCGTGGCGAAGTCGTGGTGGTTTGCGGGCCATCGGGTTCGGGTAAATCAACCTTGATCAAATGCGTCAACGCGCTTGAACCATTTCAGCAAGGCAAGCTCACGATCAACGGTGTTGAACTGCATGATCCCAAAACTAATTTGCCAAAGTTACGTAGTCAAGTGGGTATGGTGTTTCAGCATTTTGAGTTGTTTCCACATTTAAGCGTGACTGAAAACCTGACCTTGGCGCAAATTAAAGTATTGGGTCGTAGCCCCGCCGAGGCCTTAGAACGTGGGTTAAAGATGCTTGATCGCGTCGGTTTAACCGCACACAAAGATAAGCATCCGGGCCAGCTCTCTGGTGGTCAACAGCAACGCGTAGCCATCGCACGTGCGTTGAGTATGGATCCTGTCGTGATGCTGTTTGATGAACCGACCTCAGCGCTCGACCCTGAAATGGTCGGTGAGGTGTTGGATGTGATGGTCACCTTAGCTAAAGAAGGTATGACCATGATGGTGGTCACCCACGAAATGGGCTTCGCCCGCAAAGTCGCGCATCGTGTCATCTTTATGGATGAGGGCGAGATCGTTGAAGATGCCGCCAAAGAGGCGTTCTTCACTGAGGCCAAAAGCGAACGTGCACAGCAATTTTTATCGAAAATTTTGCAGCACTAAGCGTGCGGCGCAAGGTATTTCGTATTGACCTGATCTTTCGGTGAGCGTTATTCAGGCTTGTCGGTATCTGCGCCATCCATTCGGTCACTGAGGGCGTATTGCTGCCCGTGGGTTGTGACAAGTCAAGTCCACGTCATAAGTGCTTTGTATACTGAGTGATCGAATATCGAGGTGGTCACCGCATGAAAGAGTATTACGCCGCGCGTGCAAAAGAATATGACCAAATTTATGCTAAGCCAGAGCGTCAGGCCGATTTACGTTTGATTGAGCAGTGGTTACCATCGCGGTTTGAAGGTGCGCGGGTATTTGAGATTGCGTGTGGCACGGGCTACTGGACCCAGTTCTTTGCCCCGGTTTCCAAGAGAGTCTTGGGCTTAGACGCCTCGGCCGAAACTCTTCAAATTGCCCAAGCCAGACCAAATAACGAAAGCGTTCAGTGGCTTGTGGGCGACGCTTACGCGTTGCCTGCCCCGCGCGAACCCTATGATGCAGCCTTTGCGGGCTTTTGGTTTTCGCACGTGCCGCTCGCGCGTCAAAAAGAGTTTTTGTTGGGTTTGAACAAAACGCTCAGGTCAGGCGCGCGCGTGGTGATGCTAGATAACTTGTATGTCGAGGGCAATAGCACGCCTTTGATAGCGCCTGATCCAGAAGGCAATACGTATCAGCTGCGCAAGTTGGCTGATGGTTCAAGTCATCGCGTGGTTAAAAATTATCCCAATGAATTTGATCTGTGCGATTTAGTGGCCTCATTTGCTGAGCGACCAACCTACACGACGTGGCAGTACTACTGGGCGTTTGAATATACCTTACGTTGACGAATCGCCCTATATTGAGAAAATTTTGTGTTGCAGCGAAGAACATGTGTTCTGTTCACGAACACTTGCTCTGCTAACGAATGCATTTTGTGCTGAATCTTAGGGTTGTGCGTATGTCAAGCTCGAGCTGTCGCCGCCTTTTTCTTGACCGCCACATTGCGAATTGCCCAAGCTGCACCCACTGCGGCGATGAACAGGCCGCCTCCGAGCAAGGGCCGGCTTGCCAGCCACGCCACTGCGATCGTGACAAGTGCGATGGGGATGGCTAAGCCTAGAGCCACTAAGAAAGTTCCTGCGCCCACTAGCCCTTGTAAAAAGGGCAAAAAGGCGACCAACATTGCGAGCGGGCCCATGATGAGATTAAAACCAATCAGCAACATCAGAAAACCACCAATGCGACAGACCCAGGTGATGATTTTTTCAGACGAGGCTTGATCGGCAAAGAGCTGTTGAGCACTGACAACGCCTGGTTCGATCAGCGCGATCTTGTAGTCATTTTTTGCGTCGTGATAAGTGGTCAAGGTGCTGTTGTTTTGTTGCGCAGCGATTGAATAGGTTTGGGCTGCAATCGCGTTGTAGGTGATACGAACGTCGCCCAATGCGGGTTGCGCTGGGTTTGCACCCTTGTAAAACGTATTGCCCTGGACCGCATAGCCAGCGGGTGGCTTTGTTAGCGTTTGAACAGCTTCAAAATTATTTAAATCTTGCACAAGGCTTTTGTCTAAGGTGAACGCACCGATTTTGACCGAGTTCGCCTCAAAGACCTGTGACTTAAGCGGCATGGTCGGGTTTTGATGACCCGACGGGATTTTGAATTGCGCTGAGTTGTGCGGGCTTGTAGACCAATCTAAGACATAGGTATAGGTCTTTTGCGTCGTTTGTGAGCCTCCAAGGTTGTTGCTTGTGGTCTCGGATTCTCTTTCAATCCATTGGTACATCTCGACGTGACGCTGCAAGCGTACCAGGCCTGCTGCTGAGAGCCCGCTCCAGGGATCGATGGCGGGTGTGACTCCTGTCACCGTTCCATTCAGATAAACCAGCTTGGTGTTGTTTTGCGGATTAGCAGTCTCAGCACTGATTTCTACAATTGCGCCTAAGCCTCGCTTCAAACCTGTTGCAGCAGTTACGGCACGACCTTCGTTCCAGGACAGCAGCACAATCGCACTGGGCAATAAGATGATGCCAATCAGCACGCCCACTAAACTTGAACCGATACGGCTCAGCCAACTTGTGGTGGTTGTTTGAGTGAAGCTATCAGTATTTAAGTCCGCCACTTTATCCCTCTTGTGTACGCGAAGTTCAAGCGGTATTAGGCTACTTGGACTGGATGTGACGGTCAAGAGGTTTTGTTTCAACATCCGATTGAAGTAGACGAATGGCTAGATTCTGTGTGAGCACTTCTAGCGCTAGAAGTGAGTCTACTCAGCTGTTGTTCTTTGTTGGCGACGTGAACAAGTGGCAAGCCACTTCAGCTAAACCATGTTTTTGCAATTCGGGTCGTCGCAACGAGCACTCGGCAGTGGCCTGTGGGCAGCGTGGATGAAACGTGCAGCCCGAAGGTGGATGCAGGGGGTCAGGAAACGAGAGCCCAAGACCAAGGTCGGGTAGGCCTAGGCCTGGCTCTGGCGTGAGCACAGAGGCGAGCAAGGCTTGCGTGTACGGATGGCGAGGGTGTTTAAAAAGCTCGGCCGTGGGCGCGAGCTCAACAACACGACCTAAATACATCACGGCCACTTGCGTGGCGATGTGCTCAACCACGGCTAAGTTGTGACTGATAAACACATAAGTCAGATTAAATTCTTTGCGCAAATCGAGCAACAGATTCAAGATCTGCGCTTGCACTGAAACATCTAAGGCTGAAGTGGGTTCATCGCACACCACGATCTCAGGGTGCATCACCAAGGCACGTGCAATCGCAACACGTTGGCGTTGCCCGCCTGATAATTGCCCTGGCGTGTTGTCGGCGTAGCGTGCCGGCAAACCCACGCGTTCAAGCATTTCAAGCGCCTTGTTGCGACGTTCGGCTTTGCTACCCAGGCCAGCCACATCTAACGGAAACGCCACGATCGAGGCAATGCTGCGTCTAGGATTCAAAGACGAGTACGGATCCTGAAAAATCGGCTGCACACGTTTGGCAAGCTCGCGTCGATCAATCTTGCTCAGGTCTTGTCCGTCAAACGACACGCTACCGTGGCTAGGCGGGGTTAAGCCTAACAGCATCCGTGCGAGGGTTGATTTACCACAGCCCGACTCACCAACGATCCCTAAGACATCGCCTCGGTTCACTGACAGGTTGATGCCGTTCACGGCGTGCAGGGTTTGATTGGGTTTGAACAAACCTGCGCGCACTTTGAAGCTGCGTTGCAAATCGTGAGTTTGGATGAGTGCACTCATGCTGCTACGACCTCTGTCGGCGCGAGCACACAGCGCCATTGATGCCCTTGCGAGGTTTGATGCACGGGGATGCTGCCCGCACACGAAACCTGTGCCGAGGCGCAACGGTCTCGAAAAGCGCAGCCCGTCATAGCGCCCAGCAAAGCGGGCACCACGCCAGGGATGGTGCCGAGTTTGCCGCCAGGGATCGTGCGGCCGGGGATTGGGATGCAACTAATTAACCCGCGGGTATACGGATGTTGAGGTGCCGAAAAAATCTCAGCGGCAGAGCCTTGCTCAACGATCTGACCTGCGTACATGACAGCCACACGATCTGCAATACGCGCCACAACACCTAGGTCATGGGTAATCAAGACCATCGCAATACCAAGCTCTTTCTGCAAATCGGCCAGCAAGCGCAAGATTTGTGCCTGAATGGTGACATCAAGCGCGGTGCTGGGTTCGTCGGCGATTAACAGTTCAGGGTCGCACATCAACGACATGGCGATCATGACGCGCTGGCGTAAGCCACCCGACAGTTGATGAGGATATTGCCCCAGTCGCTGCGCGGCAGACGCAATACCAACTTTTTCAAGCAGATTCACCGCACGCGTACGCGCATCGGCTTCAGAGGCCCTGAGGTGATGGCGGTAGTGCTCGGTGAGTTGCTCGCCAATCGTGTAGGCCGGGTTGAGCGCTGTCATCGGCTCTTGAAAAATCATGGCCATCTTATTGCCACGCAAGGTGTTGATATGGCCTTTGCTGGCCTGGCTGAGCTCTTCGCCTAAAAACTCAAAGCGCGTACTGCTGCGTTTGGCCGACTTGGGCAACAAACCCATAATCGCTAACGACGTCATTGATTTGCCGCAACCTGATTCACCCACAATACACAAGGTTTCGCCACGCTTGACGTGTAGCGAGACGTCGCGCACAACATGCAAGGTACCGCGGGGCGTGTTGATGTCAACGGTTAGGCCGGTGATATCAAGAACGTTGCCAGCTGCACGACTGGCCGCCTCTCTATCACCTGACAACGAAGGGCTTTCAGTCAGCCGTCCGTCAGTCGGGATTGAAGGGGCTAACGGTTGTTGATTTGTGGGCGCGTGTTCGGCCGAAGCAGAAGGTTTGTTGACTGGTGTTTCAGTCGCGATTTGGCTTGTCATCTGCTAGCCCCGCTCTTGCGGCGTTAGCCATTGATGCAACCCGTCGCCAGCAAGATTAATCGCAAAGATCAACACTGCAAGCGCCGTGCCGGGGATGGCGATCAGCCAAAACGAGAAGAACATGTAGGACTTGGCTTCAGAAATCATTAAGCCCCAAGAAGGCAAGGGCGGTTGCACACCTAGCCCCAAAAAGGACAGCGCTGCTTCAAGCAAGATGGCGCTAGCGGCCTCAAGGGTTGCAATCACAATCAGGTGAGGCAAGACGTTAGGTAGCACTTCACTGAGTAGAATGCGCAGTGTAGAGGCACCGGCCGATTGCGCCGCAGCGACGTACTCCATGGCCCGAACTTGTTGAGTGGCGCTGCGCATCACCACGGCAAAGCGATCCCACTTCAGCAGGCCCAGCACCATGATCACGACCCACAGTGAACCGCCCACTAAGGCCACGGTGGCGAGCGCCACCAAAATGACGGGCATTGAGAGCCGAGTCGTCACAAAAAACGACACGACCATATCGATGCGGCCGCCAAAATAGCCAGCCAGCATGCCCATGGTGCAGCCAATCAAACCCGAGATGACTGCAACGCTTGCGCCGATCAGTAACGAGATGCGCGCACCATAAAACAGGCGCGACAAGTAATCACGACCAAGTTGATCGGTACCAAGCGGATGCAGCCAGGTACCTTGCTCGTACCAAATTGGTGGCACGGTACGGTAGGTGAGATCTTGAAAATAGGGATCGTGTGGCGACAGCCACGGTGCAAATATGGCCATACCAAAAATGATCAGTAGCAGCCCGCAGCCAACGTAAAGTGCTTTGTTATTTTTCATGTCAAGCCACCTAACACGAGGTGCTGCGTCAGATGCTTGCTTTGTGAGCGCTTAAGGCTGTGTTGCACGTCAGGCCACCCGAATCCGCGGATCAAGCCAAGCATTAGCCACATCAGAGGCCAACGTGAGCAAGATATAAATCACAGAGAGCAACAGCACAATAATCTGCGTGACGGGGTAGTCTTTAAACGTAATGCTTTGATAGGCTAAATAACCTAGTCCATCGAGCGCAAAAATTGTTTCGATGACGATTGATCCGCCAAGCAAAAAACCGAGTTGCACAGCGGCTAACGCCACCACCGGTACGATCGCGTTGCGTAACGCATGTTTAAAGATCACCGTGTGAGTGGGTAAGCCTTTGGCGCGAGCGGTGCGAATGTAATCAGCGCTGAGCACTTCGATCATGCCAGCACGAATCAAACGCATAAACGCGGGTGCAGCGTAATAGCCCAAAGTAATGGCTGGCATCACGAAGTGTTGCCAGGTACCGCTGCCCGAAACTGGCAACAGGCGCCACGAAATTGAAAACAGCATAATCAGAATCAGCGCGAAGAAAAAATTTGGCATGGCTTGGCCGACCACTGCGACGGCTAAGCAAAGGCGATCGATCCAGCTATTTTTGTAAATCGCGGCGAGTACGCCTAGTGGTACAGAGATTACTAGGGCAACGCCTAATGCATACACAGCCAACAGCAGGGTAGTTTCGAGTTTGCTAAAAATTAAGGGCGCAACGTCTGTTTTGAAGTACATCGACACACCCAGGTCGCCTTGAAGCAATTTCAGCAACCAGTCGCCATATTGCACAATCAAGGGTCGATCAAAGCCGTAGGTTTTACGGATGAGATCAATGTCGGCTTGACGAGCACCTTCGCCTGCGATGGCAAGCGCTGGGTCGCCCGACAGGTATAGCAACATGTAGGCGATGACGGAGACGGTGAGAGCCACCAGCACCGCCAAACCCAGACGCTTAATCAGATACCCAAGCATTTTTGCTTACTTCCAGCTCATATCCCAAAACCGCACAAGCTCGTCGTGATACGGTTTGAAATTTACGTCTTTATTCGCAACGTAATAGACAGGAACGGACCATAAAGGCAGCGCGTACGCTTTTTCAGAAATCAGTACCAAGGCCTGGTTGTAAACTTTTTTGCGCTCGACTGGATCAACCGTGTTGTCGCCTTTGTTTAACAGGGCGATCACTTCGGGATCGCGACTGGTGTCATCACTGCCGCCACCAAAATACACGGGCGTTGAGGCCGACAGATCGTTGACCAGGTTTGAGCCCCAAGTTTGATGCGTCAGAGCGGTTTTGTTTGCACGCGCTAGGTCACGCATGGCAGCATATTGCATAAAGCCCAGCTTGGCTTTGATACCGACCGCCTGAAGGTAATTGATCATCGCTTCGGTTTGCTGCCGCTCACGGTATGAAAAGATGTCAAGACTAAAGCCGTTTGCATAACCCGCCTCGGCTAAAAGTTTTTTCGATAAAGCGGGGTCGTATTTGTAAACCGTTGCACCATCGCTGCTACAGCCAACCTGCGAGGGGGTGCAGATGGTGTTGATGATCTCGCCTCCACCTACAATATTTTTAAGAATCGCCTCACGATCAATCGCATGCGCAATCGCCTTGCGGACCCGAACATCAGCAAGCTCGGGGGCGGGTGTGCCTTCGCGGGAGTTCATTTGCAAAAAGGCAATACGCATGGTGTTGCCACTTAACACTTGTAAGTGGGGCAAGGTTTTAAGTTTTTCGGCTTGATCTTTTGGCACGTGCATAATCAGATCTTCGCCACCCGCCATCACTTCAGCCATCTGTGTTTGACGGTCTGGGATAAAGCGAATTTTCACTTTGCCGATTTTGCCTGCGGTTTTGGGCGAGTCTTTAAAGTAATTGGCGTTGCGCTCGAGTGTGACCGATTTACCAGGTATGTATTCAATAATCTTGTAAGGGCCCGAGCCAACCGGTTTGGCATTCATGCCCGTAGGGCCCACCTCTTTGTAATATTTTGCGGGGTGAATTGCTACGGTGGTGGATAAATAATCGATCGCTGCTGGAAACGGCTCTTTGCTGATAATGCGAACTTTAAACTGATTGATTTTTTCAACTCGATCGATCCAGCGAACGTTTGCTTGGGTGGTGGCCTTGTTCGCGGGGTCTGCGACGTAGGTCAAGGTGAAAACCACCGAGTCGGCATCAAAGTCTTCGCCATTATGAAATTTGATCCCTTCGCGCAAGTCGAACTCAAGCGTGAGCGGGTCGATTTGCTTCCAACTCTTGGCAAGCTGGCCCGTGTATTCGTTGGTGATCGGGTCGCGATAGACCAAGGTATCCCAGACATTTGCGGCAATGATCACGCCAATTCTGACATTATTAAAGTAAGGATCAATATTTTCGGGCGCTTGGTCGTAAGCCATGCCTAGAGTGTCGTTCGCCTTGTTGGCAAAGCTCGGGTTACTCAGACATAAAAAAGCACTTAGCGCACAGGCCGCCCAGGTGAGTGGGCCTAACCGACGGCGCAGAGTGACGCGATGGAGGGGCAAGTCGCGGAATTGGGCTGAAGCTGTCATTTTTTTCCTTGGGGCGCTCGTCATACTCAGAAGAGATCGTAGGTATTCAAAGAACATGTAAAAAGACGAAGTTTGTTATAACACTAGCTGAGGCACCTGCGTGTACGAAGCAGCTTGGTGCCAACCCCTATTTCGCTAACTTTTTACCTCATTAAAGGTGCGCTTATGCAGAACCCGACATTAGATCAGGCGATTCAGTTTGCCATCGAGCACGAAAGCCCCTGGAGTCGTGACTGCACCTCGCCCAACTGGGGGGTGCACCACCCTGATCCGGTGCCCTATAACCGTCTGCGCGGCCCGGTGCACGATCGTGGCCCTGAGTCTGGCACGATCTTGCTCAAGGGTAAAACCCTGACCTCGTGGGGCGAGCCAAAGCGAGCGGATCTAACGTTTAGCGTTGCCAAAACTTATCTGGCGTTGCTGGCGGGGGTCGCGTTTGATCGTGGCCTGATAAAAGACGTCAATGCACCGGTTGGCAGCACCTTAAAAGGCATCGGCTTTGACTCAGGCAACAACGCCTTGATCACCTGGGAGCACATGCTGCAGCAAACCGGCGAATGGGAGGGCACGCTTTTTGGTTTGCCTGATCAGGTCGACCGCTATCGCGCGGTAACCTTTGCCGCTGCCCCAGACGGCAAAAAGGGCGATGCTCGCCCGTTGCAGCCGGCTGGTACTTACTGGGAGTACAACGACGTGCGCATCAATCAGTTGTCGCTGGCTTTATTGCACTTGTTTCAACGCCCTTTGCCCGAGGTGTTTCGAGAAGCGATTATGCAGCCGGTAGGCGCTTCAGATACCTGGAACTGGGTGGGCTACGACGACGCTTGGGTTGAAATCGCTGGCAAGCGCGTGCAATCAGTGCCGGGCGGTACCCATTGGGGGGGTGGGATGTCGATTAGCAGCGAAGACCAGGCCTTAGTTGGCCAACTGTTGCTGGATAACGGCATGGCGCAAGGCAAACGTGTGCTGTCAGCCGAGTGGATCAAGCGGATGCGTACGCCGTGTGCGATTGCACCGTTTTATGGCTATTTGGTGTGGCTGAATGATCAGCGTAAGGTGTTTCCAAGTTTGCCTGAGTCAAGCTATTTTGCGGTGGGCGCTGGTAGCTCATTTACCTGGATTGAGCCAGAATTAAATATGGTTGTCATCATTCGCTGGTTGAATTCAGCCCATGCTGATGCTGTATTTGGCAAGATTTACGAGGCTGTTAAAGCGATCGCTAAATAAGTGTTGTGTAAGCCCCCGAACTCGCTGACTTAAGCAATAATATGCAACTGTGTGACTGAAGTTAGGCTGAGCTTCAGGTTGCAGGCACAACGTTGTTGTTGGCTTTGCGATCAGGGCAGCATTGCTTGCGTTGGTGGTTTGCAGAGTGCAAATATTAAAAATGTCTTTTTTACAGGGAACAACATGCGTACCTTCACCTTTTCGGCTGCCGCAGCAGCGCTGGCGCTGACCTTAGCCACTGGCGGTCAAATTGTGGGGGCTGCGTTTACGGCACCTGCCTACGCGCAAACCGCGCAGCAAGCCGGCAGTATGTCGATGCCCGAGTTGCAGTCACTGGTTTCACCGATTGCGCTTTATCCCGATTCGTTGTTGTCGCAAATGTTGATGGCTGCCACCTATCCACTTGAAGTGGCCGAGGCCGCCAACTGGCTGCGCAGCAATAACCGTTTGTCGAGCACCGCGCTCCAAGACGCGTTAAAGCCACAAACGTGGGATAACAGCGTGAAGTCGCTGGTGACGTTTCCTGATGCCCTGAACATGTTGGGCAACAAATTAGACTGGACGCAAAAATTAGGCGATGCTTACCTGGCACAGCCTAAAGATTTGATGCAAGCAGTTCAGGCGTTGCGCTTGAAGGCCAAGCAGGCAGGTAATTTGCAAACGACTTCGCAATCAGTGGTCTCAACCGATAGCCAAGCTAACATTATTATTGTCCCGTCCAACCCTCAGGTGATTTACGTACCCACCTACAATCCAATGATGGTGTATGGCGCGTGGGGCTATCCTGCGTACCCTCCGTATCCTGCCTATAACCCTGCCTGGGGCTTCATGGCCTTTGGCGTGGGGATGGCGGTTGGTGCCTCGCTTTGGGCGCAGCCACATTGGGGCAGCGGCTCGATCACAATTAATAACACCAACTTCAATAACTTTAATGGTCGTTACAACTCGTATGCCAACCAAGCGGCAAATCATGTGGGTGCCGACAGTACGTGGGCACACAACGTGGCACACCGTGATGGCGTGCCCTACGGCAGCTCAGCGCTAAATAATCGGTATGGCGTGGGCAATCATAGCGATATCGATCGTCAAAGCATTGCGCGTCAGCAAAACGCTGCGAACGATTGGAGGAACAACGCTAGCCCTGAAGACAAACAGCGTGCCGATCAGGCGCGTCAAAACGCCAATAGTGATTTTCAGCGCAATGCCACTGCTCAAGAAAAACAGCAAGCTAGCTCTTTGAACTCGCAAGCGCGCAGTGATGCGGCACAAGATCGCGCCAGCCCCAGTTACTCGCGCGAGGCTTCGCAAGAGCGACAGTTGGGTAGTGAGGGGCGCAGCGACGCTAGTCAAGATCGCTCGAGCAGCAGTCGTGATCGCTTTGGTGGCGGTGGCCGCAGCTTTGGTGGCGGGCATATGGGTGGGTTTAGACGCTAAGAGGGGTATGAGGCGCCTCCTTGTATTCGAAGGGCGGCTTCATCTATTCCCCAACTGGCATCACCTAGACCAGCATCATTTTAAATAGCTATCTTTTTCAAGATCTAAATACTCAGTCATCGAGAACGAACATGATCCAAAAAATATTAGTCACCGCGGCTTTTGCCTTGTTGCCGTTATCAGTTTCGTTGGCGCAAAGCACCACGGCGCAAAATCTGCCACGCGCCGATGTCTCAACTGAGGCGATGGTGGCACTGTGCCAAAGCCGCACTGACCTCGAAGCGCAAACCTTTTGCTATGGTTTCGGTGAGGGTGTCTACCAAACCTATGAACTGAATCTTGATCCGAAAGCGCCTAAAACTGTGTGCCTGCCTGCCGCTGGGGTGGCGCGTGACGTGGTCTTGGCCGAGTTCGTTCAATGGGCGCTGGCTAACCCTCAGTACAACAAAGACAAGGCCGCACAAACGGTGATTCGCTACCTGCCAATCAAGTTTCCCTGCAAGGGTTAGGCCTGTTCAAACAAGATTTGGCGCTTTCGTTACAATAGCGCCTGTCTAAACTGCCCCGATGATGAAATCGGTAGACATATGAGACTTAAAATCTCAGGCCTCAGGGCGTGCCGGTTCGATTCCGGCTCGGGGCACCACAGAACACAGGCCTCTAGCCAGTTAGTTTAAGTCGTATTCGGGGATGATACGTTTCATAAATTCGTCAAACATTGGCACAGTGAAGGCAGTGTCCCCGTGATTTGGGCTCCACACCATACCTTTGGCTATCAGAGTGCTTCGTGTTGGTGCGAGCGATGAGACCGGCACGTTAAAGTACGCTGAGATATCTCCCGAACGATGTGGTCCTGGCCCAAGCTCTGACATTGCCCGAAGATATTTTTTTTCTTTTGGGGTGAGGCGATCAAAACGCACACGAAAAAAACTTTCATCTAATGCTGCGATAGCAGTAAGAGATGCTGCAGTGACATCAACGATCGAAATCGGAGATGATTGCGCTGCCCGCCAAGTATGACTGCCCCATTCTTGCAGAAAATAAGCATAGCCGTGGGTAAGTTGCAAAATTTGATCTAAAGCCGCTGCTTCGATTTCTACACCCTCGTCATTTAATGGTTTTTGAAGCGCCTGACGAGCAGCCTCAGGCGGAAGTGGCCCAATGACAGGAAAATTAAATAATCTTTCTGCATAGGATTTGGCGTTTCCCATTCTTGCGCGCAGCTGTGGCAAACCGGCACCAACCAAGATAACGGGCAACTGACGTTGCTCGGTACGGTGGATCGCTGTAATGAGGGCTGCTAATTGTGCTTCTTCTACATACTGCAGCTCGTCAATGAAGATCGCCAGTACGGTTTCAGCAGATTTTGCTGCAAGACCGACTTGTTCGAAGAGCGCTTGCAGATCATGCTCAAGATCACCGTTGTCAGCGAGCCCTGGTTCAGAATCATAATCAAAACCCACTTCAATGTCGGCGTAGGTCACTTTAAGTTTTTTTGCAAACCCAGCAAGTGCTCTGAGCCCCCGCACTGCAAATTTTTTTGCGGCTTCAATCTGGCTCAATCGCAGTAGCGCTTGACGTAGTTGCGGCGCCAGTAACGCAGGAAGAGAACGCCCCTCAGGAGCCTCTATGCGTACCGTGTGAATCCGCGCCTGCTCAGCATCATCTCGCATACTATCGAGAAGCACGGTTTTACCAACACCACGTAAACCCACTAGCATGAGGCTTTTAGAAAAGCGTCCGATTCTGGCGCGTTCAAACGTTATTCGAAACTCTTCACGCAGTGCATCTCGACCAGCAAGCTCTGGTGGCGCTCTGCCAGCGCCAGGGGAAAATGGATTTCGAATAGGGTCCATCGTAATATTTTTAAAAAGTTATCATAGTTTGTATTATTTCATAACTTACCAAATATCGCTATAAGTCGTAAGGTGTGTGACTGATAAGCGATAGATCTTGGGGCAGACCCCGCTTGCCATAAACTGATTGCAGCGGCTCTACCCTAGCGAGGTTGAGCCAGTAAGAGTTGGCCCCAGCTTAGCGTTTACGTACCAGTTGCCAAGGACGAATCAGGTAGGTGACTGAGGCAAAGCCGCTCCAGACATGTACCAACCGTGTAAACGGAAAAATCACAAATAGCGTCATGCCCATCAGCATGTGCAGCTTAAACAGCCATGGCGCATCGAGCATAAAGCTTGCGGCATCGCCCTGAAAAGTGAGTAGATGCTGTGCCCACATCATTAACTGCACCATCACTTCGCCGTCGCTGTGTTTTGCAGATTCTGTAATTGTGAGTAAGCCGAGCAACAGGGCACCTAAAATCCAACTCAGCAGTAACCAATCGCGCTTGCGTGTGGCGGCTGTGATGCGTGCATTTGTCACGCGTCGGTAAAGTAAAATGCTGAGGCCAGTCAAACACACCAAACCCATTGTGCCCCCGGCAATCAGTGCCACCATCTGTTTAAGGCTGTGCGTGACGCCTAAACTCTCCCACACCCAAAGCGGCGTGAGCAGGCCAAACAAGTGACCAAAAAACAAACCTAGTATGCCGATATGAAAAAGTATATTACCCAAGCGTAATTGGCCGCCGTACAACAGTTGAGACGACTCACTTTTCCAGGTGTATTGTTCGCGCTCAAAACGAATCAGACTACCCAGTAAAAAAATCGTTAGCGCGATGTAGGGGTAGATGCCAAAGGCAAGTTGGTTGAGGTAGGTCATAGTGGGCCCCTTAGGTTTAAGCGCATGAGTGAGTGGGCCGGTGGCTTGGCTCAGCACCAGGCTTGGGCTTTGGCTGAAACTGCATTGTGTGCGTCATGCTCGGGCGCAACAAAGGCTCGACCCCATCGGCACCTGCACCAAAGGTTTCAAGTGCCTCGTCCATGTCGCGTACGGGTGGCTCAGTGAATGCTTGTGGTTCGGTTGTGCAGTGGTTGCGAAGCACTTCAAAGACGCAGGCGTAAGGGCTTTGAGCTGCGCTGAGCTTATTGCCAATCATCGCCAGCACATGAATGGCATCGCCTAGCAGTGCTTGCACTTGGTCTTCTGGTAGCTGCGCTAAAAACTCTAAAAACAGTGGTACATAATCGGGTAACTCTGTGGTTGAAAGCTCGAACCCGTGCTTGCGATACTCTTCTAGTAAATCAACCATCGCTTGTCCGCGATCGCGACTTTCGCCATGAATGTGTTCAAACAGGTGCAAGCTGTGTGAGGTGCTGCGATCAAAGGTGGCGACGTAGTTTTCTTGAAGGCGAATGAGCGGCGCGCTGCCTAGATAATCAAGTAGAGGGGCGAGCGCGTGTTCAAGTTTGAGACCATCATCTCGAATTATCTTTGCTTCTTTGAGGTGCCGATCTGTATCCAAACTCGTGATATTTAAAAGCTCTGTTTGCTCTTCGTTTTGGTCTGTGACTTGACGCACGTTCGCAGTATCGTCAGTCGAGTCTGACAACGTGTGTTGTCCCATTTCATCTCTTAGTTTTTCGCGCAAAACGGGCAATGCTGCTAGTAACTCTGGCTCGGGGTAACAGAGGAGGGCAGATAATAATTTAAAGCTTTGCATGAGCGGTCTCCGCCTTGCGCACAGGGTGCGCAAGGGTTAAGCGTTAAAGGGTTTCGGTACGAGCTTTACGCGACTTTGGCATCTCAATAAAGATATCGCTACCTTGTTTCTTTTTGCCAAACAGCGAGGGTTCAGATACGCCATCCGAGCAACCATTGCCAAAGCTAAAGCCGCAGCTGCCTTTTTCGTTAAAGCTGTCTTCGGCCATTTCTTTGTGGCTTGAAGGCACTACAAAGCGATCTTCGTAATTGGCGATCGCCATGATTTGATACATGTCCTCAACTGTTGCGGCATCAAGCCCAACCTGTTCGAGTACGGCTGTATCGACGTGCTGATGAACAGTCTCTGCCCGTTTAAAGGCGCGCATTGCTAGTAACCTTTCAAGCGCCAGTACGATGGGTTCCTCTTTGCCTGCGGTTAATAAATTTGCTAAATAACGCACGGGGATGCGAAGACTTTTGACATCAGGGATGATGCCGTTCATACCCATGTGCCCTGCCTGCGCTGCGGCCTGTATGGGTGACAAAGGGGGTACGTACCAAACCATCGGCAGGGTGCGATATTCAGGATGCAAAGGAAACGCGACCTTCCATTCGACTGCCATCTTATAAACAGGCGAGGCCGCTGCAGCATCCACCCAGGCCTGTGGAATCCCTTGTTTGAGGGCTTCGGCAATGATCGCGGGGTCATGCGGATCAAGAAAGACATCGAGTTGGCTTTGATACAAATCTTGTTCGTTGGGCGTGGCGGCAGCCTCTCCGATCTTGTCAGCGTCATAGAGCAACACGCCTAGATAACGGATGCGGCCCACGCAGGTTTCAGAGCACACCGTCGGTTGGCCAGCCTCGATGCGTGGATAGCAAAAAGTGCATTTCTCAGCCTTGCCACTTTGCCAGTTGTAATAAATCTTTTTGTACGGGCAACCCGAGATACACATCCGCCAGCCGCGGCACTTGTCTTGATCGACTAACACGATGCCATCTTCTTCGCGTTTGTAGATTGACCCTGACGGGCAACTCGCCACACAGGTGGGGTTGAGGCAGTGCTCGCACAGCCTGGGCAGATACATCATGAAGGTATTTTCAAACGTCGAATACATCTCTTTTTGAACGCCTTCAAACAAGGCGTCTCGACTGCGCGAGGCAAACTCGCCTCCTAGGTCGTCTTCCCAATTTGGTCCCCATTCGATCTTGTCCATCTTTTTACCGGTCAGCACCGAGATGGGGCGCGCAGTGGGGGGCGTTTCGCTTAACGGGGCGTTTTGCAAATGCTCGTAATCAAACGTAAAGGGCTCGTAGTAGTCGTCAATCGCAGGTAAGTTTGGATTGGCCAGCATATTGGTCAAAATCTTTAGCCGCCCACCCTGGCGAGGCTCAAGTTTGCCGGCTTTGTTGCGAATCCAACCACCTTGCCATTTTTCTTGGTCCTCCCACTCTTTGGGGTAACCAATACCGGGCTTGGTTTCAACGTTATTGAACCAGGCGTACTCAACGCCATCGCGACTGGTCCAAACGTTTTTGCAAGTGACTGAGCACGTGTGGCAGCCGATGCACTTGTCCAGATTTAGCACCATACCGATTTGTGCGCGAATTTTCATAATGAATCCTTGACCTCGACAAGCGGCCCTTCGAGCCACTCAATTTTGTTCATTTTTCGAAGCACCACGAACTCGTCGCGATTGCTGCCTACGGTGCCGTAGTAGTTAAAGCCCCAGGCTTGCTGGGCATAGCCGCCGATCATATGCGTGGGCTTGAGTACGGTGCGCGTCACCGAGTTATGAATGCCACCCCGCATACCGCTAGTTTGAGCACCAGGTGTATTGATGGTTTTCTCTTGCGCGTGATACATCAGACACGTGCCATCGGGTATGCGCTGGCTGACGACTACACGTGCGGTTAAGGTGCCGTTGACGTTAAAGACTTCGACCCAGTCGTTATCAATGATGCCTGCCTTGCGTGCCTCTTTCTCAGAGATCCAGACGTGTGGGCCACCGCGACTGAGTGTGAGCATGCGTAAGTTGTCTGAATAGGTTGAATGGATGCCCCATTTTTGATGCGGCGTCAGCCAGTTCAGCACTAACTCAGTTTCGCCATTAGGTTTAAAGCCCAAAACCGGTTTAATGGTCTTGGTGTCGATCGCAGGCTTATACACACACGAGCCTTCACCAAAATCAAGCATCCAGCGATGATCCTGATAAAACTGCTGGCGACCTGTCAGCGTGCGCCACGGTATCAACTCGTGAATATTGGTGTAGCCGGCGTTGTAGCTGACCTCTTCGCTTTCAATGCCCGACCACGTAGGTGCCGAAATAATCTTGCGAGGCTGTGCTTGCACATCACGAAACCGAATCTTGTCATGCTCGCGGCCTTGCGCCATGTGGCTATGGTCACGTCCGGTGATCTTGGATAATGCCTTCCAGGCTTTGACCGATACATGCCCGTTGGTTTCTGGGGCAAAAGTCAAAATCATTTCGGCGGCATCAATGGCAGTATCTAAGCGTGGACGCCCTTTGCCGATACCATCTGTTGTAACGGCCTTGTTGATACCTTTTAGTTCTTGTACTTCGTGTTCGGTGTTCCAGTTGATGCCTTTGCCGCCGTTACCAAGCTTTTCTAGCAAGGGGCCAACCGAGGTGAACTTGTTATAGATCTGGTTGTAGTCGCGTTCAACGACAGTCATGTTGGGTGCAGTTTTACCTGGGATTAAGTCGCACTCACCGTGCTTCCAGTCTTTAGGCTCAAAAGGCTGACCTAGTTCACCTGGTGTGTCGTGCATCAGCGGTGTGAGCACTAAATCTTTACGTGTGCCCAGATAAGGTCCGCCAATTTCACTAAACTTTTTGGCTAAAAGTTTATAAATTTCCCAGTCCGTTTTACTTTCCCATAAGGGTTGCACCGCCTCACTCAACGGATGAATGAAAGGATGCATGTCTGAAGTGTTCAGATCATCTTTCTCGTACCACGTTGCTGTGGGCAGCACGATATCGCCATACAGACAGGTGGTGCTCATTCTGAAGTCGAGCACGACCAGCAGATCAAGTTTGCCTTCGGCGGCCTCGGCGTGTGCTTTCACTTCGGTCGGCTTAATGGCATCGGCCTCATCTGCGAACAAAGCGTTCTGCGTACCAAGCAAATATTTTAAAAAGTACTCGTGCCCCTTACCACTCGAGCCAAGAATATTTGAACGCCAGACAAACATATTGCGCGGAAAATTCTCTGGTGCATCGGGCTCGTCGCAACTCATGCTGAGCGTGCCATTCTTTAATTGCTCGGTGGCAAAGGCCACAGGATCTTGTCCTGCCGCTTCAGCGGCAGCAACCACCTCAAAGGGGTTGGTTTTTAACTGTGGTGCCGAAGGCAACCAGCCCATCCGTTCAGACTTTGCGTTCAAATCGAGCATGCTGAGCTGCGCGTATTTTTTTGCTTCAGCGGTGGGCGCCAAAATTTCATCGATGTGTAGTTTTTCGTGACGCCATTGACTGGTGTGCGCGTAAAAGAAACTCGTGCCATTCATCTGGCGCGGTGGACGTGACCAATCTAAGGCAAACGCAAGCGGTGCCCAACCGAACTGAGGCCGCAGCTTCTCTTGCCCGACATAATGGGCCCAGCCGCCGCCACTTTTTCCGACGCAGCCGCACATCATCAACAAATTGATGATGCCGCGATACGTCATATCCATGTGGTACCAGTGATTCAGCGCGGCCCCTACGATCACCATCGATTTACCCTCGGTGTCGTGGGCGTTTTGTGCAAACTCACGCGCGACCTGAACCACTAGCTCTGGCTTAACGGTGGTGTGCTTTTGTTGCCAGGCTGGGGTGTAGGGGATGTCTTGGTCGTAGCTTGAGGCGACGTTACCACCACCTAAGCCTCGGTCGATGCCGTAGTTCGCCATTTGCAAGTCGTAGACGGTTGCAACCCGCGCGAGGCTGCCATCGGCGAGGGTAAGCGTTTTGACGGGTACGTTACGCACTAACAATTCGTCGTGTTCGCCGCCAAAGTACGGAAATGCAACACCGACCACTTCATCGTGATGTTCGAGTAGTGAGAGCGTAGGCTCAACGTCACGGCCTGAGGCGGCATCTTTTTTCTCAAGATTCCAGCGCCCAACTTGTGCGCCCTCGTTGACCTTACCTTCGCCCCAGCGCAAACCAATTGCTCCATTAGGCACGACCAATTCGCCGGTCAATGCGTCAAGCAATAGAGTCTTCCAGTCAGGGTTATTCGCCTCGCCGTGATTGTTGGTTAAGTGTGAGGCGCGCAAGAAATGATCGGGTACCCATTGGCCGTTATGCTCTTTTAATAACACCAGCATTGGCATATCGGTGTATTGCTTGGCATAGTTGCTAAAGTATTCAGACTTGCCGCTCAGGTGAAACTCTTTCAAGACGACATGACCCATCGCCATGGCCAACGCGGCGTCGGTGCCTTGTTTGGGTGCCAGCCAGATGTCGCCAAACTTAACCATCTCGCCATAGTCACTTGAAATGGCGACGGTCTTGGTGCCCTTGTAGCGAACCTCAGTATAAAAATGAGCGTCAGGTGTGCGTGTTTGCGGCACGTTTGAACCCCACACCATTAAGTACGTTGAGTTGTACCAATCGGCTGATTCAGGCACGTCGGTTTGTTCGCCCCATACCTGTGGGCTTGCGGGGGGCAAGTCGCAGTACCAGTCATAAAAGCTCAAGCAGACGCCACCGATGAGGCTGAGGTAACGTGCGCCTGCGGCATACGACACCATTGACATGGCCGGGATGGGTGAAAAGCCAATCACGCGATCGGGGCCAAACTCTTTAATGGTGTAAGCGTTGGCCGCTGCGATCATTTCAGTGACGGTATCCCAGTTAGCGCGCACAAAGCCCCCTAAGCCTCGTACGCTTTTGTAACGCTTGGCGCGTTCGGGGTTTTGGCTGATGTGTGCCCAGGCTGCGATGGGGTCCATGGTCAAGCGGGCCTCGCGCCACATCTCCATCAGGCGTCCGCGCATCATCGGGTGTTTGACGCGCTGCGCTGAATACACATACCAACTGTACGAGGCGCCACGCGGACAACCGCGCGGCTCGTGATTCGGTAAGTCGGGGCGTGTGCGTGGGTAGTCAGTCTGTTGGGTTTCCCAGGTGATCAAACCGCTTTTGACGTAGACCTTCCATGAGCAAGAGCCGGTGCAATTCACCCCATGGGTTGAACGCACGATTTTGTCGTGCTGCCAGCGCTGCCGGTAGGCGTTTTCCCAAGTGCGATCTTCGTTGACCACGGCACCGTGGTTGTCTGAAAAGGTACTTGTTGTACGTGAAAAAAAATTCAAGCGGTCTAAAAAATGACTCATAACTGAGCTCCAGTATGGCGACGTATTAAGTGTTGACGGTTTCAAGTGCGTGTTGCAAAACGGTTTTAAAACTGGTGAAACACTTTTTGGTTGAAACCGAAATTCTTTAAACTAGGTGCTGTTAGTATTTATGTTGAAGGTGATTAGCAGGCAGCAAAGTCCAGGCGCCGGCTAACCTCGCTGTTAACACGGCATCGGCGCTTTGCCGCGCGCGTACCAAAACCAGGTGACCGCGACGCAGCTGAAATAAAACAGCACAAAGCAGAACAAGGCTGCGTGTGGGGTACCCGTCAAATCGATTGAGGTGCCAAAGCTTTTGGGGATAAAGAAGCCGCCATACGCACCAATTGCGCCTGAAAATCCCAAGACCGCTGCAGCCTCTTTGCTGCCATCAATCATTGCTTGCTTTTGCGACGCAAGATCTGAGTTTGCGCACTGTTGTCGATCGTTTAAAAAAATCACCGGAATCATGCGAAAGGTTGAACCGTTGCCGATTCCGGTGAGCGCAAACAAAATAATGAACAGAGTCAAAAAACCAGTGAAGTTGCCGGCGCTGCCTTGGCTAGGTAAAAAATACATCACCCCGAGCACGGCGAGCATCATCCCGATGAAGGTCCAGAGGGTGACGCGAGCCCCGCCCACTTTGTCAGATACCCAACCGCCTACCGGTCGTACTATGGCGCCCACGAGGGGCCCAAGAAACGCATACTTTGTTGGATTGACGTTGGGAAATTGCGACTGTGTCAACAAGGCTAGGCCCGCCGAAAACCCAATGAACGAGCCAAACGTACCCAGATACAGCCAGCACATCAACCAATTGTGTTTGCGCTTGAAGATCACAGCCTGATCCACAAACGAAGCTTTGGCATCTGCGATGTCGTTCATGCCAAACCACGCAGCGACTGAAGCGAGTGCAATAAAAGGCACCCAGATAAAGCCGGCGTTTTGTAACCAAAGCGTTTGCGCAACGCCGTTGGCCGTATAGTCGTGACCCGCACCACCAAAAGCACCGAAGGCTCCAATAGAGATGATCAAAGGTGTTACGAACTGCACGACCGAGACCCCTAAGTTGCCAATACCTGCATTCAAGCCCGTCGCAAGCCCTTTTTGAGACTTCGGAAAAAAGAAACTAATGTTGGCCATCGAAGAGCTAAAGTTGCCACCGCCTAGTCCGCACAGTAAGGCCAGCACTAAAAGCGTTGGATAGCTGGTACTCGTATCGCGCAGCGCAAACCCCATGCCTAGCGCCGGGATTAACAGGCTTGCCGTGGATAGGGCAGTCCAACGGCGTCCACCAAAGATTGGGATGAGAAAGGAATAAAAAATGCGCAGCGTCGCACCGGATAAGGCGGGTAAGGCAGTCAGCCAAAACATTTGATTTTTACTGAAGTGAAAACCGGCCTTATTCAGATTCACCACCACCACTGACCACAGCATCCAAACACTGAAGGCCAGCATGAGTGCTGGAATTGAGAGCCAGAGATTGCGCTGGGCAATGCGGTGTCCTTCTGCTTTCCAGAACTCGGGTTGTTCGGGTTCCCAGCGGGTAAGAATGTAGCGTGAAGACATGGTGAACTCCGAGCAAGAGTGTGAAGTTATGAGTGAAGTAACAGTGCAGGGGCTGAGCGTGTTTTGGGTGGCGCGAGGTCAGTTGGGCCAACGCTTTCCTTCCTGAAACTAAAGTGCATCCAGACCAGCGAGACGCAAACGGTGCCATAGAGCAGCATGAAACTCGACGAACGCACTCCGGTCAGATCCACCATGGCCCCAAACATAATGGGCAGCACAAAGCCACCGAGTCCTCCAGCCAAACCGACTACCCCAGAGACAGCTCCGATATTGTCTGGGAACTCATCTGAAATAAATTTAAAGACTGAGGCTTTGCCAATGGCCATGGCGATACCCACAATAAAGAGCAACGTTGTGAAGATGGTCGGGGTCAGGCCAATAAAGAAGTCGCGCGGTCCGTTCACCGTCATCACCGTGAAATTGGTTTGCGGATAGCTGAGCAAAAAGAAGGCCACCCAACACACCCACATGACCCACCACGTGGTGTGATAAGCGCCATAGCGGTCTGAGACCCAACCGCCGAGCGCACGCAGTACGCCGCCCGGCAGTGAAAACACTGCCGCGAGCAGTGCCGCCTTTTGCATATCAAAACCATATTCACCGACGTAATACTTTGTCATCCATAACGCTAGAGCCACATAACCGCCAAACACCACTGAGTAGTACTGGCAATAGCGCCAGACCCTAGGGTTTTTTAGCATCACGAGTTGCTGCGAAAACGTGGCGCCTGAAGAGATGTTGTGAGCGGGATTCGTGCTTGAGAATATCCAGAACAGCACCGCAGTGATTAGCATCGCAATTGAATACACCTGCGGGACAATCGTCCAGGAACCGGCTGCCGAGGCGATGAGTGCTGGTGCTACAAATTTGGTGAGTGCAGAACCTGAGTTACCAGCGCCAAAGATCCCCATTGCTAGGCCTTGACGGCTTTTAGGAAACCAGCGGGCGACATAAGGCGTGCCCACTGAAAACGATCCGCCGGCCAAACCGACAAAGCAACCAATCGCTAAAAAGTGCCAGTACTCGGTGGCGTAGGACATCAGCCAGATCGGCGCCACCGTGCTTAACATCAGCAAAAAAAATACGATGCGCCCGCCAAAGCGATCGGTCCAGATTCCGAGTGGGACCCTTATCAACGATCCTGTTAGCACCGGCATGGCGGCGAGTAGACCAAACTCAGTCTCGTTCAGACCAAGTTGCTTTTTGATTGGGATGCCGATGACTGCGAACATCATCCAGACCGCAAAGCAGATCGTAAAGGCCAAGGTGCTAGAGGTGAGTACTGTTGTAGCGGTGCGAGTTTGAGAGCTCATCGTGTGTCTTGAATGTTGTGAAAGCGACAAGACAAAGACTAGAAGTTGGCGAGGTGCGCGCCTATTAGCCGCTGGTGGGAGAGCGGTCAGGCATCAGAGAGGGGTCATCTAGTTCTTTCGGACTAGATAGGGGTGGATTCCTATCTATTAGGCTAAGCATCGGTGATAATGAGTCAATGGGGTGTCTGCGCTGCAGGCGTCATCCAAAATGGGTAAAGGCTTTGTTTGCAGGGTAAAGGTCATCAAGCAATGGATCAAAGCCGTGTCCGCAGGGCATATGTCATCAAGCAATGGATCACGGACTTGTTTGTAGGGTATGCCTAAGCAGGCTTCTTCAAGGAGGTATCGTTTGGCACTGACTTGGCCTCCCTCGCTTGGACGCAATCACAAACTCGGCGTGCGCCTCGTGTCAGTCTCGCTTGCTGGCTTGGTGTTTGGGTTGGCGATGGTGCTGGGCACCTTATGGCTATCGTGGGCGCTTGAAGGCGCTGCGGCTGCAATCAACGACACCGGCAGTTTGCGAGTGCAGTCGGTGCGACTCGGTCTGACCCTCAGTCAGTTACGCGCTCAGGCTGCACCAGACCTTGAGGTGCTGCGCCGTCAGCAAAACGCACTCGCTCAGACCCTTGCGAGCTTGCGCGAAGGTGATCCACAACGACCGTTACGTATGCCCGATAGTCAAGCTGTTCAAGAGCAGTTCGCGCGTGTGACAATGCTCTGGAACACAACGTTATTGCCCGCCTTAGTGACGGTGGCGCAAGACCAAACATCGCGCGCGCAGGCTGTCTCGTTATATCTGCAAGAGCTGCCTCAGTTTGTCGAGCAAACCGATCAGTTGGTGTCGCGTATTGAAAGCGAAAATAGTCGCACCACCACATACTTGCGCGGTTCACAGCTTGCGTTGATCGTGTTGATGTTGGTGGGTAACGTGGCAATTATTTATCTGTTGTACGGCTGGGTGATTCGCCCGGTACAGGCTTTGCAGTCAGGTATCGCGCAGATGACTGCTAGAAACTTCTCGGTGCAAGTCCCGGTCGAGGGACGTGACGAATTTGGCGAGCTTGCCTCGGGCTTTAACGATATGGCCGCTCAACTCAAAGCGCTATATGCAGATCTTGAAGACCGCGTCTCGCAAAAAACTTTACAGCTTGCGCAACAAAATCGTGCGCTAAGCACCTTGTATGACTTCTCGTCGTATTTGAGTCAGCCTGGTGAGCTTGAGCAGCGTTGTACCGGATTTTTAAAAAAATTAGTTGAGTATTTTGGTGCCGATGGCGGCACAGTGCGTATTTTGGACCCGCGACAAAACAACCTGCACCTGACGGTACATCAAGGTGTTTCGCCTAACTTTGTTCAAGAAGAGCAGTGTGTGCACACGGGTGATTGCCTGTGTGGTGAAGCGGCAGCATTTGGAGAAACCCGACTACATGATTTTCGGAAATTACCGGCCGAGCAACGTTATTTGTGTCGCGAAGAAGGGTTTAATTCAATTGCGATTGCACAAATCACGAACGGTGCGGCGACCTTGGGCAGTTACACCTTGCATTTTGCTGAACCACGCGAGTTTTCTGGCGATGATCGGCGCTTATTTGACTCGGTGGGTCAGCACCTTGGTGTGGCGATCGAAAATCAACGGCTGCTGGCGCGTACCCGTGAGCTTGCAGTGGCACAAGAGCGTAACCTGGTGGCGCAAGGCTTGCATGATTCGATTGCACAAGGGCTGAACTTTTTAAAGTTACAGGTTCAAATGCTTGAAGACTCATTGAAGCGTAAGGATGCAACAGAAGTGACTGAAAGTATGCAGATGATCAAAACGGGGCTGCGTGAAAGCTACGATGACGTCCGTGAGTTGTTGCTCAATTTTAGAGTCAAGCTTGAGGCCGGCGATTTGAAGCAGGCCTTACAGCACGCGGCCGAACGCTTTACTCGACAAACGATGATTCCAGTTTCAATCCAAGCGGTTGGGCAGGGCGCGCCTTTGCCGGTCGAGCAGCAATTGCAACTACTCTTTATCGTGCAAGAGGCCTTGTCAAACATTCGCAAGCATGCAAAGGCTAAAGCAGTGAAGATTGTTGTGACGAATGCGCAAGATTTTGAGTTGTGCGTGCAAGATGATGGCTGCGGGTTTGACTTGTCAGCGTCAAGCGTTGAGCCCGAGCAACACGTGGGTTTAACCATCATGAAAGAGCGTGCAGCCAGGCTAGGGGCTGATTTGGCTGTTACGAGTGATGCGACTGGCACACGCGTGTCGTTGCGACTGTCCCACCACGAGCGTGTGGCGGCTTGACGATGACCACACCCATTCGTATTTTGCTTGTGGATGATCACACGTTATTTCGTAGCGGCATTCGTCTGCTGTTGCAGCGTAACCCTGAGTTCGAAGTGATTGGTGAGGCCGCAGATGGACTCGAGGGGGTTAAGCGCGCCAAAGAACTCAAGCCTGATATTGTCTTGCTCGATTTGCATATGCCAGGGCTGTCTGGTTTAGATGCGATTGGCTTGATTGTGCAAGACAGCCCTGCGTGTCAGGTCGTGTTGCTGACGGTGTCTGAAGATGCAGAAGATCTGGCCATGGCACTTAAAAAGGGTGCTGCGGGCTATTTGCTCAAAAATATTGATGCGGATTATTTGCTTGAATCGTTACGCAGGGTGATGCGGGCGGATGCTGTGATTTCGCCAGACATGACAGCAAAGCTGGTCGCGAGCTTTCGTAAGCCTGCATCGCCCGCCACCAATGAACTTAAAAAGCTGACGCCCCGTGAAGGTGAAATGCTGGCCCAACTGGCGCTTGGGCTATCCAATAAAGAAATCGCCCGAAAACTCGATGTGGCCGAAAGCACAGTCAAAATTCATCTGCAAAGCATCTTGAAAAAGCTTGGAGTGAATAACCGCGTACAAGCGGCGATTTACGCGGTTGAACACGGGTTGTCAGACGCCGGCTCGTCGTGAACGAGCACAACACTATTTTAGGGTGCGTGAGCTGAGGCCTGACGTCGCTTCGCCACTTCAAGGCACTCAAGGAAATGAACGATTCAACAATTCAATGACTAGCGTGATTCAATTGTAATAAGCCCTGCTCGTTTAAGATCTCGACATGCGAGCCTTGAACTGAAATTAAGTGTTCTCGCGATAAGCGTTGTAGCGCGCGCGATAAACTTTCAGCTTGTAAACCCAAGCGTGAAGCGATTAGGCATTTACTGAATTTGAGTTGAGTTTGCGTACCTTGCCTAGGTTGCTTTAGCAGGTATTCGGCAACGCGTTCGCTGGCGCTATGTGTGCTCACCGTCTCGATGTCGTGTAGTAGGGTTTCAAAGCGAAGCGACACGCTTTTCAGCATCTTTAAGGCAAAGTCGGCCTCGGCCGCAAGAATTGGTTCGATGTCGCGCTTATCCA
>CANCMG010000032.1 GCA_947378965.1 Alcaligenaceae bacterium
ACAACGGTGTCTGGTGATGTTCCCATGCTTGACGGTATTGATCTGGCGGGCTTGAATCCAAGTATCAAGCAAGCGCGCAAGGTCGCAGATGCCATGATGCCGGTTGCGAACAAAGAGCTCGAAAAGCTTGGGATCAAGCTTGTTGCAACGTATCCGTTTTCGGGTCAGATGCTGTTCTGTCGCAAACCAATTGCTTCGTTGGCCGATTTGAAAGGCATGAAAGTCCGCATCAATGGGCCTTCGGCTGGTGATTTAGTGAAGTCGCTAGGTGGCCAACCTGTTTCGCTCGCCTTTGGTGAGGTCTACACAGCGCTTGAGCGTGGCACGGTCGATTGCGGTATTACCGGTTCGGGTTCGGGTAATGGCGTGAAGTGGCCAGAGGTCACGACGCATCTTTACACACTCTCGTTATCTTGGTCGACCGCTGGCTACTTTGTGAATTTGGCATGGTGGAACAAGCTTGAACCTTCGATTCGTGCTGAATTCGAAAAGACGTTTGCGGCCGTTGAAAATGCCCAATGGAAACTTGGCGAAGATGCGACCGAAGACGGTGTGGCTTGTAACGTAGGCCGTGCAGAGGGCTGCTCGGGTAAGTTGGCAACGCTGGTAAAGAAGCCCATGATAGAAGCCAAGGCGCAGGCCAATGAGGCAAGCCTGATCCAGACAAATCTTGCTGACACAGTCTTGCCAGCCTGGGTGAAACGTTGCGGCGATCGTTGCGGTGTGGTGTACAACGAGGTGGTCGCGCCAATCACGGGTGTGAAATACACCGCTGGCAAGTAAGGATGTATCAAGGCCTAGAGTGGCTCAGTCGCCGTGCAATGTGGGTAGCAGGGTTTTGCTACCTACTGATCACGGTGCTGATCTGTTTTGATATTTTTGCCAGGCAGTTGCTCGGGTTTTCAACCGAGTCAACCATCGAGTTGACGGGCTATTTGATGGCCGTCGGTATGAGTTGGGGGCTGGCAGGTACGCTGTTTGAGCGGGGCCATGTGCGCATCGATGTTTTGGTGCAACGCATGCCTTTGCGAGTACGGGTGTGGTTGCATTTGGCATCGCTGCTCGCGTTAGTGGTGTCAACTGGCTTCTATGTGTACGGCGCAGTGTCTATCGCCAAAGATTCTTTTGCGTTTAACGCTACCGATCTCACCACGCTACGTACACCTTTGGTTTTACCTCAAGGTATCTGGTCGGCGGGCTTCGTGTTGCTATTGCTCGCGGTCCTTGCCTTGGCGTTACGTTCGGTCGGGCAGTTAATGCGTGGCGATCTTGTCGCCATGGATCGTGCCTTAATGGCGCGTACTTACGAAGACGAAGCCGCCGAAACACTCGAAGCGGTTGCCGAGGCGCAGGCACAGATGCAGATGCCTGGCTATTTGTCTACTGAGGTGGTTGCTGAGCCACAGGCACCCCTTCAGACCCCTAGCGTGTCGTCTACTCATCAACAGGGCAGTCAATGATTGCGATCGTCTTCATTGTGATCATGGCGATCGTGATTGGTGGTGCCAGCTTATTTGGCGGTGCGGATAGTGCCGCGGCCTTATCTGCTACGGCGGTGCCTTGGTGGGCGTTATTGGCAGTATTAGGGGCGTTTGCCGGTTTTTTTGCGGGTGGTATCTACGTCGGTGCCGCGCTCTCATCGCTTGCGCTCTTGGCGGGCTTTTCCTTGTCAGACCGACCGTTTTGGAATTTTTTAGGCGAGATGATCTGGGCGCCGTCCACCAACTTTGTGTTGGTGTCGGTGCCACTCTTTTTATTGATGGGCGAGGTCATGTTGCGCGCGGGGTTGTCTGAGCGCCTATACCGCGGTTTGAATGTCTGGATGGGGCGTGTACCCGGAGGCTTACTGCACACGAATATCTTAGCCTGTGGTGTTTTTTCTGCTGTGGCGGGTTCAAGCGTGGCAACGGCAGCCACCATGGGTTCGGTTGCCTTGCCCTATTTTGAAAAAAGCCACTACCCGCCAAAATTGGTCTTGGGGTCGCTTGCTGCTGGCGGAGCGTTGGGTAATCTGATCCCGCCCGGCATCACTTTTATTATTTATGGCTTGATCACCGAAACTTCGGTTGGTTCTTTGTACATTGCGGCAATTGGCCCGAGTATTTTGGTCGTCCTCCTGTTTATTCTGGTCATTCTTTATTACAGCTACAAGCTGAAGCTGCGGGCTGATCCAAACGCCTTGGGCGTGACGTGGCGCCATAAAGTGGCGAGCTTGTCAGATTTATTACCGACCGCCTTGTTAATTGGACTCGTGCTGGGCACGATTTATGCGGGCTTGGCCACGCCAACCGAATCGGCGGCGCTTGGCGTGGCGGGAAGCTTGATCCTAGCGCTCGTTGATCGCAAACTTAACTGGAAAATGATCTCTGAGTCGTTGCACGCCACCGCGCGTACAACGTCCATGATTGCGCTGATTTTATTTGGTGCCTATGTATTGAATTACATTTTGTCAGCCTTGGGTGTCCCGCAAATGTTGGCAAAATTTTTAACCGGCCTACCTTTGCCGGGTTGGGCGATCATGCTGATCATCATTGGCTTTTATTTAGCACTGGGCACCTTCATGGAAGGGTTATCGATGGTGATCTGTACCGTACCGCTGTTGTTTCCAGTGGTAAAAGCCTTGGGCTACGACCCAATCTGGTTTGGTGTGGTGATCACAATGTTGGTTGAGATCGCAATGATTAGTCCGCCTGATGGCACCGTGCTGTATGTCTTGCAAGGCATGCGACGACAACCTGGGCCGATCACTGATGTTTTTTCTGGTGTGATGCCCTTTATGTTTGTCTATATGTTGGCGATTATTATTCTGATGGTGTTTCCGGCGATTGCGCTATGGTTACCAGCGGTTTTGTCTTGACCTCTTTCCCGCCCTGAAGGGGGGAGTTGCGAACAATTCGTTCAACGTTTTACTTTCTTATTTTTCAAATCATCATGATGAGATCTCACCTGTATTTTTCTTGCGAAGCGGTTGGTGCTGACGGCACGATTACCACAACGCTAGCGGCCGTTGCCCCCAGGCATTATGTGATTGCTGGTTGGACAGGGCGTGATGCGGCGGCGATCGAACACCACATTCATGAACTCGGGTTGATCGGTGTGCCTGCGCCTTCTACTGTGCCGCTGTATTACCGTGGCAGCGCCCTGTTGCTGACGCAAACCGAAGTGATCGAGGTCGTCGGGCCCGATAGCTCGGGCGAAGTTGAGCCAGTGTTGTTTTACGCCGGTGGTGAGTGGTGGCTGACCGTTGGTTCTGATCACACTGACCGTCGTGTTGAAACGTATTCGATTGCTGTGTCTAAACAGTTGTGTCCTAAACCGACCGGCACCTCGGCTTGGCGGTGGTCTGACGTCTCGGGGTACCAAGACGAACTCGAGTTGATTTCACGCATTTTTGAGGATGGCAAATGGGTTGAATATCAGAGGGGTACGTTCGCTTCGATTCGGCCACTTGAATCTTTGCGCAACGGCTGCTTCGCGGGCCCGCACATTGACGAAGGTAGCTTTGTGTCTTGCGGGACGCTTGGTGCAATCCCAAATGCCAAGGGCGAGGGCATTCGGGCAGCGACTCAAATGGAACTCGAAATCCGTGACCCTCGGCGCAACCGCAGTATTAAACATCGCTACTCGGTTGAAGTGTTGCCGCTCGTGTCTTGATCCAGGTGCCACAAGCTTATGGCCCAATCTCAACGAACGAGCTCTAGTCTGAGTGAGGCACCTTTTCAAAACTATGGCCCAATCTCAACGAACGGGCTCTAGTCTGAGTGAGACATCTTTTCAAAGCGTTGGCCCACTCTTAACAAACGGGTCCTAGTCTGAGTTAAGCTTTCTTTCAAATAAACGGTTTTTCTAATTTTTCATTATTCATCATGACGCACATCACACAAACTATCGATCAGCTCAACGCTCTCCTCGCACGTGGTGAAACGACCCGCGAAGCCCTTGTCGCGCAAGCTCTAGAAAATGCGACTCAAGCGTCGGCTAAAAGTGTTTTCACGCTGCTGTATCCAGAGGCTGCCCTCGCGGCGGCGCGTCAGGCCGATGCGCTACAAACTGCGGGGGTTGAGCAGCCCACCTTGGCTGGCTTACCTGTTTCGATTAAAGATCTCTACGGCGTGGCCGGCGAAACCACGATGTCAGGATCAGTTGTGTGCAAAGGTGAGCCGGTACAAACGCAGGATGCCCCCGTCGTTGCGCGGCTGCGGGCCGCCGGCTCGGCCATTATCGGCAAAACGAACATGACCGAATTCGCTTTTTCAGGGATCGGCATCAATCCTCACTACGGGACCCCAGTCAACCCGACAGATACCAAGGTTGCGCGCGTGCCAGGTGGTTCGTCATCGGGTGCGGCTGTGTCGGTGGCGTTGGGGTTGGCGGTGGCAGGGTTGGGTTCGGACACCGGGGGTTCGATCCGCGTGCCAGCCGCACTGTGTGGAATCGTTGGTTTTAAAAGCTCTCAGTTTCGTGTGCCACTCACCGGTGCCATGGAGCTTGCCCGTTCGCTCGATACCGCATGCGCGATGACGCGCAGCGTGCAAGATTGCCTGATTGTGGATGGCGTACTGTCGGGGGCAAGGTTAAACGTTAAACGCCGCCCTCTGAGTGGGATGCGCTTTGCCTTGCCTCAGACAACGCTCTTAGAGGGCTTAGACGATACGGTTGCGAAGGCGTTTGCGCGCAGCATATCGAAATTGTCTGCCGCGGGTGCGCAAATTGTTGAGATTCCGTTAGCCGAATTATCTGAAATCCCTAAGCTCAATGCGCCAGGCGGTCTATCGCCGATCGAGGCCTATGCCGTGCATCATGTGCGTTTGGCTACATCCAAAGAGGGCTTTGATCACCGCGTGGCAGCACGGGTGGCGTTAGGTGCACCGGTCACTGCACAGCAGTACCTTGCGCTGCTCGACAACCGGCTAGATTGGATTGCTAGAGTTGAGCATGCGATCGAAGGATTTGATGCGGTTCTTTGCCCGACCGCTCCGATCATTGCGCCAGAGATTGCCAAGCTTGAAGCCTCTGATGAAGCGTTTTTTAAAGCAAATGGGCAGATGTTGCGCAACACGTTTGCCTTTAACTTTTTGGATGGTTGCTCGTTTAGCTTGCCTTGCCACACTCCAGGTGAGCAGGCGGTGGGGTTGATGCTGTCGTCGGTCAAAGGTGACGACGCGGCGCTGGCGGCGGTTGCGTTAGCGGTCGAGGCGGCACTGGCTAATCGCTAATTTTGCTTCTGAATCGTACGAGGTAACGCCGCTTTGCTTCTGAATCGTACGAGGTAACGCCCGTTTGCTTCTGAAGCGCACGAGGTAACGCCACTGGTTAAAGAGGGTCAAATAAGGGGCCAAAGGCTGGATTGCAGGTTCACCAAGGCTTAGAGAACGCGTTGAAAGCACCTGAAATCGATCGAAACACGTGACTTTGTCTTGGCCCCTTATCGTTGGTATCGAAGGGCCCTAAGCTACTCCTCAGTTCAACTGAACAGAGGAGCCAGTCAATGAGAGCCTTGCGCGGTACGGTTGTTGGGGTATTTGTCTTGCTAACGGGCTGTGTGGCCTACGGCCCTCAACCTGCGGGGTATGGGTATGGTGGTGGCTATGGGTACGGGTCAAGTTATTCATACACGCCCGTGTACGTCGCGCCCGTTCCTCGGGTCGTGGTACCCGTTGTGAGGTATCCTCTTTACAGACCGTGGGGGCATCGTCGCTGGCGCGGCTAAGTGCAGTGGCTGACAAATACGCACGCTTTGGCGTACAAACCTGTAAAGTGTCGGCACTTGTCGAGTTTAGAGTCCACTTAAGGGGCTCTGCCCCCTGAATGGCAAGGTTTACACGGAGCAGCCATTGAAAGTCCCGCAACGTCTCGCGCCGCTAGTCGAAGAGGGTTTAGTCGACGAAGTTCTCAGTCAGCTCATGAGCGGCAAAGAAGCCACGGTCTACGTGGTGCGTTGTGGCGACTCTGTACGTTGTGCCAAGGTATACAAAGACGCCAAGCAACGCAGCTTCAAAAATGCGGTGTCCTATACCGAAGGCCGTAAAGTCAAAAATAGCCGCCAGGCGCGCGCCATGGAAAAAGGCACGCGCTACGGTCGTCAAATGCAAGAAGAGGCCTGGCAAAACGCCGAGGTCGATGCGTTATTTCGCTTGGCAAACGCCGGTGTGAGGGTGCCACAGCCCTACATTTGCACGGATGGTGTCTTGTTGATGGAGCTCGTCACAGATGCTGACGGTCAAGTGGCGCCCCGCCTGAACGACGTCGAACTGACCGCCGAGTCGGCGCTTGAGCATCATGCGTATTTGATCAATCAGGTAGTTCGTATGCTGTGCGCTGGCGTGATCCATGGCGACTTGTCTGAATACAATATTTTGATGGCGAGCGGCGGGCCTGTGATTATTGATCTGCCCCAGGCAGTCGATGCCGCAGGCAACAACGAAGCCGCAGCCATGCTCGCACGTGACGTACAAAATCTGGCCGTTTATTTTGGTCAGTTTGCTCCGCAGTTGTTGGTAACAGCCTATGCCAAAGAAATCTGGCAACACTATGTGGCTGGCACACTGACGCCAGAAACCCCCCTGACGGGCTTTGTGGCGGCCGACACGACACCTGTTGATATGGCCGGCCTGCTGCAAGAAATCGAAGACACCCGTCGCGAAGAGCAAGAGCGCAGGCTGCGTTTGCAAGAACGCGATTAAGGCAATTGTCAGTCTCATGGCTATAATCAAACGCAAACATATCCAATCACTTGATCCTTGCCATGACTGCACAATCTTCTCTTGCCTTTCTATCGATTAAGTCTTCTCAGCCCACTCCTCAGGCCGAACGCGAAGCGATCGTTGCCAACCCCAGCTTTGGTAAGTACTTTACCGACCATATGGTGTCGATCGACTGGACGCTAGAGCAAGGTTGGCACGATGCGGCACTCAAGCCTTACGGCCCCCTGCTGCTTGATCCGGCTTCCTCGGTGTTGCATTATGCCCAAGAGATTTTTGAAGGTTTGAAGGCATACCGACATCCCGATGGCTCTATCTGGACTTTTCGCCCTGAAGAAAACGCTGCGCGGATGCAACGCTCGGCAAAACGGCTGGCTTTGCCACCGTTACCTACGGATTTATTTCTCGAGTCCATTAAGCAACTGGTTCAGGCCGATGCCGCTTGGGTGCCAGGTTCAGGCGAAATGAGTTTGTATCTGCGGCCTTTTATGATCGCCAACGAAAGCTTTTTAGGTGTGCGCTCGGCCCATCGTGCGGCATATTATGTCATTGCAAGCCCTGCCGGCCCTTACTTTGCCAAGGGCGTGGCGCCTGTGATGATCTGGTTGGCTGAAGATCATGCGCGTGCAGCCTTTGGTGGTACCGGTGCCGCCAAGTGTGGCGGTAACTACGCCGCCTCGCTGTTGCCACAGCAAGAAGCCTACGAAAACGGTTGCCCTCAAGTGCTGTTTTTAGATTCGCAAGAAGGCAAATACATCGAAGAACTCGGCGGCATGAATGTATTTTTGGTTCTCAAAGATGGCACGTTACTTACCCCAGAGTTGACCGGCAGCATTCTTGAGGGTGTGACACGCAAGAGCATTATTCAGCTTGCGCGTGATCGCGGTCACAACGTGCAAGAGCGAAAAATTACGATAAAAGAATGGCGTGACGGCATCGCTTCAGGCGAAGTCACTGAGGCGTTTGCCTGTGGAACAGCAGCGGTCGTGACGCCGATCGCTGCGCTTAAAGGCCGTGGCTTTATTGCTGGCGACGAAAACGCACCCGCCGGTAAGCTCACCATGTCTTTGCGGCAAGAGCTCACCGATATTCAGTCAGGGCGCTTACCCGACCGTCATGGTTGGATGCTGCGCTTGGTGTAACGCCTTGGGCTTGGCGCTGGTCGCAACTCAGGTTGACTTGAGTCTGAGCGAGAGCATCAGCCGATATTGTGCTGCGTCAAGATAGGGCTGCTTGTTCATTAAATCCATTAAAAGTTGATCCGCCAAGATGACTTGATCAGCGGGCAACTCTTTCATGACAGCTGAGTACACAGCAAAGCGACCACCGTTTGCCCAGACTTGAATGGCTTGCTCATGTACCTGAGTGAGCTGAAGTTTTTGTTGAATACGTTTCAGGCGTTGCAGGTCAGCCTCAGCTTTGCCGTATGCGGTTCGTGCCTCTGCTTGCCCTGAGCCCCTTAACACCCTAAGACGTGCCGCTGTGCGAATGGTGAGATAGTCAGCCTGCGAGGTGACGTTTGAGCGTTCAAGCTGTTTAATCTGCGCCAACAACAAGTCAGGGTGCGCGTCAACCTGGCTCGCGAGTTTTTTTAAACTTGCGGGCACACGATGCCCGCGCTGTTCGAGCAAGCTTTGGTAGCGCTGCGCGGTGAACTGCGTTTGTCCAACAGGGATTGAACGCGGTAGCGGCATCTTGTTAGCAAGCGACTTAGGGTGATATAGTATATTTTAGTTAAACAGATTAGTACACCTTTCATGCTTTGACGTTAATCTTAGGGTTAAAAAAGTCTTTGCAACGACTGTTTGTAACGACTTTTCACCGAAGAGACTCTGTAATAAATTGTCAACTCTAAGCTAAATGGGATATTTCTCCTTGCACAAGGTAGTGCGACGGTTTACTATTTGACGAGCTTTTTTTTGCGGCTTACAGCATTACGTTTGTTTCATAACAGTACATTGCGGCGCTTTGGCAGATGTTCATAGCGACGCACAGTAAGGTACGGTTGCCCGTTGGGATGAATCCCTTCGCTACATAGCCTGCTAGCCACCCCCCGTGAGTTGCCTTAGATCACAAACAGAGAACCTACGATGAAAACCCTTCGCCACGCTCTTAGAAACGTATCCGTCATAGCTGCCGCTTTATTTGTTAGCGCCGTGTCAGCCCAGCCGACGCCCCTGACACAAGCTCAGGCTGCCCCTCCCGGCGCGATTAAGCTGACCGCAGAACAAGAATCTGCTTTGCGCAGAATCACCGAAGTTCAACTCAAGCCGCAGTACTTCTACCCTTCACTCGGCGCAGGGATTCCGATTGGTTTTGGTGCAAACTGGGGAGACATCATGATCGGTGGCTCTGGCGCACTGACGGATAAAAATCGTAATCAGGTGGATGCAAGCCTTTCTATGACTGCGGGTTTGTTTGATGGCTCAAAGTACTTAGGTGCAGAGATCTCTGCCAACGTACTCTCGATTCGTAACTTTGGCGCGAACATGAGTTATGACGCAAAGATTCATCGGATGTTGTATCAGGGCGAAGAGGGCTTCTTGTCACTGGCAATCGGTCGTAATAACTTTGCTTGTAGCGGTACTGAAATTTGCAGTAGCACACCCAATGCCTATGGGATTGCACCCAATACGGCGAGTAATTACATGGCGCTAAGCGGGTTGACTGAAATAAAGGTCGGTGAGGGCAAAGGGCTGCCCGTCAAGGCGACGCTAGGCGTTGGTAATGGGTATTTTGCGAGCAATTGGCAAAAGAACAACGTTTACAACGTTTTCGGTGATATTGGTGTGCAATTCCACAACCAAGTCGGTGTCAGTGCCGGCTGGAGCGGTGTAGGGATCAACGCAAATATTTCTGCCGTTCCATTTCCAGAATGGCCTTTCGTTGTTAACCTATTATTCGCAGACATTGGAAACCAGTCTCCTGGAGGTTTCAATGCGATTCTCTCGGTTGGTTTCCCTCTAAACTTCCTGAAGTGATTGACGCGACTCAAGGCTAAAACACTATGAAAAACTCTCTAGATATGATGAATCACGCAATGCGCGTCGCCCTCTTGCCTTTGGTGCTGAGCACCGCGCTTTTCAGTCAAGTCGCCCTCGCCGGAGGCTCTTCCTCTGGTCAGTCAAGCGGCGCGAGTGTTGCTGGTTCTGCAACCACACAGCCTGCAGCTGTAAGCGGGCTGACCGCTATTCTTATGACTGGCTCAGGTGTTACTCCTACTACCACAAGCTCTACAAGCACTACAACCACTAATGGCGTGACAACAACAACAACAACTACAACGACTTCGGTGTCTGTCCCTGTGAGCGTGGTGTCGGCCTCTTTCACGTCGGTGGGTCTCTCGATTCCTGCCAGCGGACAAAGTGTCACTTACGCGGGTGCTGGTGGGGGCACGTTTACCGTTACCAATACTAACGGTACAGTGACGATCACTTCAGTCACTGCAACCACGCAGTCATAGCCTTCAGGTTTGAGTGATTCAGTGAGCACTGCCCAAGACTTTATTGTTTTGGGTAGTCGCTCAGTCTGTTAAGCTCTAAGGCTTAGCGACCATCAGCCCAACACGTCAGTGTTGGTGTTTAAGAGTACGACCACAATCGGTTAAGTGGCTTCTCTTTGGGCGTCGCGGCACGCGGTCTGTGAAATGAATGAGTCCAAGATATCTCCAGCTTTGTTGTGTTGTTGTCGGCGGTTTTTGTCTGCTTTGGCCGGCAATCTATAACGGCTATCCGCTGGCCTACAGCGATTCACACGTATTTATCTCGCAGCCAGTCGCTGGCTTCATGAATTGGGACAAGCCCTTCGTGTACGGGCCTCTGATCCTTTTATTTCATGCCTGGCAAACGCTTTGGCTGGTAATCATCGCTCAGGCACTGTTGGTGTCACATTTGCTTTGGCTGGTGACAGTGACCTTCCTGCCTGAGCGCCCCTTCGCCGCTGCCGCAATCTCGCATCAAAGTTTAGCCAGTGCAAGCGCTTTGCATCAAAGTTTAGTCAGTGCCAACGCTTGGTCAGTAGCTAAGCGCCATCTGTTGGCCTGCGGTGCACTTGCGTTGGTGAGCACAGCCCCGTGGTTTGTTAGTTTTTTGATGCCTGATATTTTCGCAGCAGTCACGGTGCTGTGTATTTTTTTGCTGGGGTTTTCGACGCGTTTGACGCGCGCTCAAACGGCGTGGCTGATACTGCTAGGCGCCTTGGCGATTGCGGTTCACCTCTCACACCTTGTGATTGCTGGTGCCTGTGTGTTTGGCGTGCTTTGCATGAGTGTGCGTCGGTTAAACATTGCGGTCTTACCTTTAGTGGGTGCCATTGTCATTTTGCTTGGCACCAACCTTTATGCGTTTCAAAAAGCAACGATCTCGCCCCATGGGTCAGTCTTTATGCTTGCGCGTCTGTCGGGTGATGGTAATACCAAAGAGGTGCTTGAAAAATATTGCGCGCAAAAAAACTGGTACCTCTGCGCCTGGGTCGATCGTTTACCTGCGGATAGTGACGATTTTTTATGGAACGGTCAGGGCCCTGTCTGGAGTCACCCAGGTGGGCCGATTGGACTGGCGCCAGAGGCCTCAGAAATTGTGTCTTACGTACTGCGTACCAGACCTTGGCCGGTCTTGTTGTCTGGTTTAAAAAACATGACTGAGCAGTTGTGGATGATTCAGTTGGGCGATACCTTGCACCCCGATCACTTGGATGTGACGGTGGCTAAAAGTGTTCGTCAGTATTTTTCTGCTGCAGAGCTTGAGCGCCTGAACGGCTCCCGACAAATGAAAGATATGCTTGCTGCCGATGCCGTCTGGTTTAGCCGGATGAGCGTCGGGATATTTTATTTTTCTGTGTTGTTTGGGCTGTATGTGCTTTTTATTGCGTGGCGCAAGCGCGACGTAGGCCTTAGCGCTCTGCAAGCCAATGCAGCACTAGAACCTGAGCGATCGGACGCAGCGCTTGACGTTCAGAAAACTCATCAAGAGCTTGACCGCCGGCAGACTAAATTAGTTGTCAATTTTATTCTGATGCTTTGGCTCGGCGTTGCGGCCAATGCCTTCGCGACCGGTGCGCTTTCTAAGCCGCACCATCGCTATCAAGCCCGTATCGCATGGTTACTGGTGTTACCGCCGCTACTGTTGTTGTGGCGCAGCCCCGTTCAGAGCGGCTTGGCGCAGTCTGCCAAGCCTGTTTAGGGCGCGTTTAGAGGCGCTACTCGCGCTGAATATTACTGGCCTTGATGACGGTGGCCCATTTGGCGATTTCACCATCTACAAAGGCAGTGAGCGCTTGCGGGGTGCTACCTTCAATCTCAATGGCCTGTTGCACTAGCTTAGCCTTGAGTTCGGGATCAACCAATACAGTATTGATCTCGCGGTTTAAGCGCTCGATGATTGCAGGGGCTGTACCCGTTGGCGCAAAGAAACCGTAGCTTGCAACCGATTCGAAACCTGGATAGCCCAATTCGGCTATCGTGGGTAAATCAGGCATCAGGGCAGAGCGTTTGGCAGTGGTGATTGCAAGCGCACGCACTTTGCCGTCTTTGAGCATTGGCAAATAAGGTGGCAACGTATCAAGCGCCATCGTGACTCGTCCAGAAATGAGATCAGGCATTAACAGAGAGGTGCCCTTATAGGGGATATGTAAAACGTCAATGCCTGCTGCCACTTTGAACATTTCACAGGTTAAGTGAATTAAGCCGCCCGTACCCGATGAGCCGCAGGTCAGTTTACCCGGCTCTTTTTTTGCTAGCGCAACGAGTTCGGCTAAATTTTTGACGGGTAACTCGTTGCTGATGACAACGATATTACTCAGTGTGCCAGCCATTGAGATCGCAGTTAAATCCTTCTTGAAGTTGTAACCAGGGTCTTTGTAATAGCTAACTGCTATCGAGTGCGAGCCGATCGAACCCATCAAGATGGTGTATCCGTCGGGCGCTGCCTTCGCCACGTAGGCCGCGCCGATATTGGCACCTGCGCCTGGCCTGTTTTCGATGACGACAGATTGCCCAAGCTTCACGGCAAGTTTTTCTGTAATCGCGCGCGTCAAGATATCAGTGGCGCCGCCCGCCGGAAACGGCACAACAACTTTAAGAGGTTTAGACGGATACGAGTCTTGTGCCAGCGAGGGTGTTGAAACGCCCGTGCCAAGAGCCAAGATCGCCAACAAGGTATTTAAATAACGATTCAAGCGCATGAGGTGTTATCCCGAAAAGTGAACAGACATCATAAACCTCAAGCAAGAAATGTGCCGCCGCGCTGGCTTAAAAGGGATATAGTGTCACCACAAAATATAGAATCCGCTTGAGTCAACAAACACCAAGTGAATCACAGGAGACACAGATGTTCAACACAAAAGTCGACGGGCTCGCTTCAATTCAAGCCAAACGTGCTGCGCCTAACACGATTCGCAGAACCCTATTAACGGCGGCGGGAGCGGCGGTGCTTGCGCAGCCCGCCTTTGCACAGACAAAGTTTCCGAGCCGCCCGATTCGCATCATTGTGCCGTGGTTGCCTAGTGCCGCGGCGGATCTTGAATTACGCGCCTTAGCCCAGGCCGCTTCAGGCTACTTTGGTGAAGCTGTGGTCATTGAAAACAAGGCAGGCGCTAGCGGGACCTTGGGTGCTCAGTTGTTGGCGAGCGAAACAAAAAGCGATGGTTATTTGCTGACCCAGATGCACTCGACGATTTTTCGGGTTGCAGGGATGGTCGATAAGCCAAACTATGATGTGATGAATGATTACAGTTGGATTTTGCAGTTGGTGGGGTATTCGTATGGAGTTGTGGTGCGCGCAGATTCGCCATGGCAAACCTTTGGTGACTTGTTGGCGTATGTCAAGGCCAACCCCGGCAAGTTGACGCTAGGTACCGCAGGTGTCGGGACAACTCAGCACATCACGATGACCCAGGTTGCGATGCAGCAAGGCCTTGAATGGTTGCACGTCCCCTTTCGTGGTGGAGGCGATGATGTGCAAGCCTTATTGGGTGGTCAGATCATGGCGGTGGCGTCTTCAACCCTTTGGGGTGAGTTGGTGCAGTCGGGCAAGTTGCGCTTGTTGGTGACCTTCGGCAAAGAGCGGATTAAGCGGTTTCCAGAGGCTCCAACCTTGATCGAGTGCGGCATCAATATCGCACAGACTTCACCCTATGGGTTGGTCGCGCCTAAAAATCTCGACCCTAACATCAAACAAATTCTGCACGACGGTTTTAAAAAAGCCCTTTATACACAATCGCATCTTGATGCCATCGCGCGTCTTGACATGCCGGTACAGTATATGGATAGCGCCGAGTATGAAGTGAAAGGCAAAGAGCTCTTTCAAAAAGAGATGGCAGCCGTTCGCCAACTTGGTATTCGCTTGAATTAATTCGCTAACTTGAAGATCACTTGCCATGACACACCCTAAAGCTGAAAGCCATTTTCCACCACCGCATATCCCTGTGCGCACTGATTGGATTGAGCAGTCAAATGAAGACATTCTTGAACCGTCTTTGCCGATTGTTGATCCTCATCATCACTTATGGGATCGACCTGGTCAGCGCTATTTGTTTGAAGAGTTACTCGCAGATGTGCAAAGCGGTCACAATATCGAGGCAACGGTGTTTATCCAGTGTCGCTCGATGTATCGCTCAAGTGGCCCTGTTGAGCTGCGCCCAGTGGGCGAAGTTGAATACGTCAATGGCGTCGCGGCGCAAAGCGCAAGTGGGTTGTATGGACCAACAGAGATTTGTGCCGGCATTGTTGGCTTTGCTGATCTGATGTTGGGTGCGCGCGTGCGCGCGGTACTCGAGGCTGAACTCGCGGTCGCACCCGAGCGTTTTCGCGGTATTCGTATCATGACGGCAGCCAGTCCCCATCCAGAGATTGCGCCAGGGTTTGGCAAGGTACCTGAGGGGTTGATGATGAACCCAGCCTTTCGCGAGGGGTTTGCTCAACTCGCACCCTTGGGGTTGTCTTACGACATGTGGGCATTTCATCCGCAGATGGGCGAGGTTGTTGATCTGGCACGTCGGTTTCCCGAGACTTCGATCATTGTGAATCATGCTGGTGGGCCGCTTGCCATTGGGCCCTATCAAGGAAAGCGCGACGAGGTGTTTAAAGACTGGTCAAAGAGTATGAGAGCGCTGGCAACATGCCCCAATATCACCATGAAAATCGGTGGCTTGGGCATGCACATTGGTGGTTTTGATTTTCATACTCGCCCGATGCCGCCAAGCTCAAACGATTTGGCACAAGCCTGGCAACCTTTTGTTCAAGGTTGTATTGATGCCTTTGGGCCGAGTCGATGCATGTTTGAAAGTAATTTTTGTGTTGATAAAGGCACGGCCAGCTATGTGAATTTATGGAACGCATTTAAGCGTTTGACGCAAGGTTTTTCAGCAATCGAAAAAGCGCACCTGTATAGCGAGACGGCTAAGCGCGTGTATCGCCTGAAATAGTGAGGGGGTCGAGTCAAGGTACCGCGCGACTACCTCAACTAGTAGAGCGTTCCCAGAGTCGGTATCGCACCAACGCGTGAGTGTCTGAAAAAATGACTGACCGAACGAGGCGGCAGAAAAGCCGGCTCAGTTCATTGACGCCAGGTGCTCTGTCGTGAAAGTTGCTTAGTCAAATTTGATGTTGGCAGCTTTTAAAACAGCCCCCCATTTTTTGATTTCACTAGTCGTTAAGTTACCTAAATCTTCAGGCGTGCCTGGCGCGGGTGAAGCCCCCTGCTGGGCGAATTTTTCTTGTAAGTCAGGCAGGGCCAAGGCTTGATTGGTGGCGGCGTTGAGGGCCTTGATGACTGCCATGGGCGTGCCAGTTGGCGTAAACAACGCAAAGTAAGACGTCACGCTAAAGCCGGGTATGCCCGCCTCGGCGATTGTTGGCACATCGGGTAACGCGGCGATCCGAGTAGGCCCGGTGATGCCTAGTGCGCGTACATTGTTGGCCTTAATCTGAGCCATTGCTGTGGGCAGATTATCAAACATCATTTCAATGTGCCCGCCCATCAAATCGGCCATTGCAGGAGTGCTGCCTTTATAGGGCACGTGCACCATATTGACTTGCGCCATATAGTTAAACAATTCGCCGGCCATGTGTAAAGAGGAGCCAGCACCCGCTGAGGCAAATGATAGTTTGCCTGGCTCTTTCTTGGCCAAGGCAATCAGTTCTTGAATATTTTGTGCGGGTAATTTTTTGGTGACGATCAAGACGTTGGGTGCGTGTGTCACTAAGGCAACAGGTGCAAAATCGCGGACAAAATCAAATGGTAGTTTGCGCTCGGCTGCCTGGTTGACTGGGTTATTGAGCGAACCAAGGTAAAGTGTCAGGCCATCTGGTGTCGAACGTGCGACCTCAGCGGCTGCGATGTTGCCGTTGGCACCCGGTTTGTTTTCAACGATGACAGTTGCCTGCAGAATAGGCCCGATTTTTTCGGCGATGCTGCGTCCGATGCTGTCTGAGGTTCCTCCGGCTGGAAACCCGATCAATAAACGAATCGTCTTACCGGACAGTATAGAGGTGGCGTTGTTGCCTTGAGTCGTTTGTGCTGTCACCGTCAAACTCACCGCGCCTAGCACGAGGGACAGCAGGGCAGTCGTCACGCTTTTATGTAAAAACATTTGTAGGTCTCCTAATACTAGTTTAGTGCGTTGAGAGCTTACGCCCCAGTTTGATCATGGGTTTTTCAACTGCGTAATAAATGATGGCCGAGAGCACGATCGAGCCGAGCACAGACAACAGCAGATACACACCAAGGTGGGCGTTGGCCAGCCAAGGTAAACGATTGTCACGGAGCATCACAAAGAGCGTGTAAAACACAATGGGATGAAACAGGTACATTGAATAGCTGATTTCGCCTAACCAAGTGGTGAGACGACTGTTGATTTGTAGTTTGGTCGATAATAAGATGAACAATCCAAGCCCGACAGACACCGGTGGCATAAATACCGATAATTTTGAGGCAAGGGCGCTTGGCAAGTCAGCGTAAAAGATCCAGTTGAGTACAGGCAAGGCACACACACCTAGCGGAAACAACATAAAGACAACTAGAACCGCTCGAGAAAAGGGTGGTGTGCCGTCTGCTCGGTCGCGATCATGCCAACAGCGAAAAAGAGCCCCCCAAAACATAATCGAAATAAACAGCGCGTATTCCGTTAGGTAGTTCAACAAGGGACCCGAGCTAGCCGGATTCAGCCAATGGGGGTTAAGCAAATGCACGCACCGCGGCAGCACGGCAAAAACGATCGGTCCGCCGAAGATGCCCACTACCAACCAACGCGGTTGTTGTAGTACCCCAAGCGAAAACAGAAGCGCACAGGCGATATAAAAAATTAACTCGAGGCGTAGGGTCCAGTAGAGTCCGATGACGTCTTGTGCGCCGAACACGCTCTGAATCATCGTCAGATTCAGCAATACTGTCTGTGCTGAGAAGGGCGTCATCAAGAACAGCCCAAGCAGAGCTGCGCCCACGACCGACACCCAATAAGCCGGATACAGCCTGAAGACTCTGCGAATTAAAAATACCCGTAGAGCATCTGGCTTTGTTTGATTGCCAACAGCTCGCAAACTCGAGGGAATCACAAAGCCGCTGATAGCAAAAAACAGGATCACCCCAACGCGCCCAGTATCGATCGCCGCTGAAAACGCATAGAGCAGGTCTCCAACTGGTGGTATCGGCAATTGCTTAAACGCGTCTGTGGCGTGCAGCCAGATGACCAATATCGCTGCGAGGCCACGTTGCGCGTCGATGTAGCCAAAGCGTTGAGCCAGTGGCGAAGCTTGCTTGAGCATGCTTGGAGCTAGCTTCAATCTGCCTGAATCTTATTATCTTTAATCAATTTGCCATATAGGGCGTATTGTTTTTCAGTTGCCTGACTAAACTCAGCGGCGCTGGTGCCGCGGATGGTCACCCCTAAGGCCACCAGGCGCTCGCGGGTCTGCGGATCGATTAGCGCTTGTTGCATCTCGGCATTTAGCTTGTCAATGATAGGTTTGGGGGTGCCTGCTGGCGCAATCATCGCGAACCAAGAGTTAAAGAAAAAATCGCTGATCCCCGCTTGCACTACTGTTGGTACGTCTGGATATTGTGCTAGGCGCTCGGGCGTTGAGACGGCTAGCAGGCGCAATTTGCCGCCCTGTATCAGCGAGGTGACTGTGCCTAGGCCTTGGTAAGACACCTCGACCTGCCCTGCAGCTGCTGCGATGGCCGCGGGTGTGGCGCCTTTGTAAGGGACGTGTACCAGATCGATGCCAGTGCGTTGTGCAAAAAGCGCCATGGCGATGTGCTGCGGGCTGCCGCTGCCGCCTGAGCCATAGTTGATCTTGCCCGGGTTTGCTTTGGCCGCCGCAATAAAATCCTTTAGGGTTTTATAAGGTGACTGGTCCGCCACCACGATGCCCCATTCAATCGTGGCGACCAGTGAAATCGGCTCAAAGTCTTTGAGCGCGTTCCAGGGGATGTTGGAATAAATATGTGGCAGCATCGTCAAGATACTGTCATTGACGCCACCGATCGTGTAGCCATCAGGTGCCGCTTTAGCGATGCGATCTGCTCCAATCAGGCCTGATGACCCAGCTAGGTTTTCAATCACGATGGGTTGCCCCATGTTTTGTGACATCTTGGCGGTCAACAGGCGCGCCGCGCCATCAACAGCGCTACCAGCCGCCAAAGGCACAATCATGCGAATGGGCTTGCTGGGATAGCTGTCTTGTGCGTGTGCTTGCGGTAGACAAAAAGAGGTGATTGTTAGCAGGGTCAGCATCGCGCTCTTGAACCCGTTGGCTAAGCAGCGGTTGTCTGGTAACCCGTTTGCTGAGAAGCTGTTGCCCAGTAACCGTTTCGCTGAGAAGTCGTTCTGTTTGAGGCGGGTCGCTGCGCGCCTGCTGCCTGTTGTCCACTTTGCAGACAGGCTTTGACCTCGTAAACAATTCGCTAAGAAGGGGAGCAGGGGCATGAGCTTTCCAAAAATTAAATAGTGAGTGCTGCGATACCAAGTTCAGTCGCCAAGATATTTAAATCTGCCACCAGAATAGGCGCAAGTGGTATCCCGTGCGTGGCATAGGCTAAGCGTTTGGCGTGGCTTTGCTCGCCTGGTAGCCACACCCGTTCAACCCCGGGCAGTCGTTCGCTGGCGCGCAGATCTTTGACCAGTTGATCGACTGCGCCTTTAAAGAAACCTGGCTCGCCAAAGGCTTTTAAATCAATCACTAAAATCGCTTGTCCGGTATTGGTGGGGGTCACGTGATCTTTATTGAAGTCAACTACCTCTTTGCCCATCGACGCGCCTTGTAGCGTGCCAGCCAGCAAGCCAACGATCAAGGCGAGGCCATAACCCTTGTGCCCGCCGATAGGCAATAAAAAGCCTTCATCTGCACGGTTCGGGTCGGTGAGGGGGCGGCCTTGGCGATCGATCATCCAGCCTTCTGGCATGGTTTCACCACGTTTAGCTTTGGCTTTGACTTTGCCATAAGCCGCTACGGTTGTGGCCATATCCAACACCACAGCAGGTTCGCTGCCTGCAGGGATTCCGGCTGCGATTGGGTTGGTAGACAGCAGCATATCCATCCCGCCCCAAGGCGGTAAATGGTTGGCATTGCCCACTGCAAAATACAAACCAATCATGTCATGCTCGATTGGCATCCGTGCATAGAGTGAGGCGGGGCCCGCATGATTGCTATTGCGCGTACCCACCCAGGCGACGCCAGCCTCGGCAGCTTTTTTGATCGCAAGCTCAACCGCGTGCGACACCACCAAATGTCCCATCCCGTTATCGCCATCCACCACGGCCATCGCAGCCTTATCCTGGACGACTTTGATTTGCGGGTTGATGTTGATCCCACCAGCCCGAATACGCTTAACGTATTGCGGTAGACGAATCACGCCGTGACCGTCTGACCCTTGCAGATCAGCCTGTGCCATCAGCGAGGCAACTTTATTGGCGTGCTCAGACGACAGGCCGTTGGCTTGCAAGGCGCGCGCAATAAAGTCTTTGAGTGCGTCGAACTGAACGATGATTGAGGTGTTGAGTTGAGACATATTGATGGGCGTTTAAGTAAGGGCAGGAGGTCTGGTGAGGGCAGAAGGTCTGCAAAAAAATTACGCTAAGAGTCATGACAGACCAATGACAGAATGGTCACGATTTGTCGGTGCGTGCAGTCAGTTAGTTTTTCCGGTGTCCGTCCAGGCCGGTACGCGCCCGAGCTGCTCGGCTTCGTGCCAGGCAAAGTTCAGCTCTACCTTAATCCCGTTAATGGGTTCACGCATAAATAATTGATATAAATTTGAGTTGTGTGCTTTGCGCTCGCTAAATTCAATGCCGTTTTTAGACAGGCGCTCGATAAACTCAGCCAGCCCATCGCAGTTCAGGCATAGATGGTCAATTCGCCCAGAACCCAAGGCGCCCGCTGCCGAGTAGTCAATGTCTGTTTGATCGGTCGGGGTTTGCAGGTACGTATCCTGATGCGTTGAATGCCTGGCCTTACCGATATGCAACACGTCTTGCTCGCCGATATATAGCCAATACACCGGAAACCCAAACTCAGGATGAAACCCATTGGTGAAGCCGAGGTTGTTGCAAAACCAGTCGCGCGTACCTTCAGGGTCGTGCGTCAGGATCAGTACATGCTCTAAAAATCGTAAGCCCATGTTATGCCTTAGCTAAAATCGTATCTGTTGAGATCAATGACAGCGCTTAGGTCTCAAGCGCGTCGAGGTAGTGTTGCACAACTGGCTTGGCTAGTGTTTGACGTTCGCGCTCGACAATATATACCGTGGCGCGCCGCAGCTGTGCCAGATCTAACTGCGAACCAGAAACAACCTGCACGCCTTGTTGCAAAAACGTTGCTTGCAATACGGCATCTTGTTGCGCCGCAAGGGCGCGCTGATGTTGAGTGGCTTGTGTCGCAGCCTCTTGAAGCGCCTGCTGTTGCGGCTCGGATAATGATCTGAACCATGGTTCGTTGCAGAGAAGCAGCAGCACCCCAAAGACGTGGCTCGTTAAACTGAGATATGGATGGTGCTCATAAATTTTAAAGTTGCTGTAATTGGTGAGGGGGTTTTCTTGTGCTTGCACGAGACCCGAGCGAATCACACGCATCAAGTCGCTGACGTCAGTTGTGATTGCCTGAAAACCTAGTGCGTTTAATGACTCTCGATAAATCGCGCTATCCAAGGTGCGAATTTTTATGCCCTGGCAATCTGCAGGTCGACGTAGTGGACGCACGGCATTTGACATGTGCCTAAAGCCATTATCCCAAAAGCCCAGTACCCGGTAGCCTGAATGTTGTTCAAGCGTGCGGCTCAACAGCTGGCCAGCGGTCTGATCTAGTGCAGCCAAGGCACGCGAGCGTTCGGTCACGGTAAAGGGTAGGTCTAGCACCGCTAAGTCTGGGGCCAGTGCAGTTAAATAACCAGACGCCACGTAACAAAGGTGTCGTGCGCCTGTAGCGACGCTTTTAAACAAGTGCCCGGCCGTTTCGCCCTGCGCGGTGACATCGATAGTTGTTGCGACGGGCCCAAATAACTGGCTCTCGTTGAGCGACTGTGCAAGGGACAACAAAGAGCTGCTTAAAATCGATCCGGCTCCTTGGTAGCCAGCTAGCGTAATAGGTGTTTGTTGTGAAAACACTTCAGGTGCCTTGAATATTAGAGTCCTTGATAATTTTTTGCCATTTCGTGTAATCAGTCTTCATGATTGTTATCAGCTGTTCAGGCGTGCGTGGCCAAGGATCTAGGCCCGCTCTGAGCATTTTCTCTTGAATTTCCGGGTCGTTGACGACAGTGGAGGTAACGGTACGTAAGTCGCTCAACGCTCCCGCCGGAACCCCTTTTTGCGCAAACAAGGCGATCCAAGAGGAGTAATCGTAATGTTTGATACCTTGCTCGATCAGGGTTGGTATCTTTGGATACTGTGGGTGTCGTTCAGTCCCGCAATAGCCGATCAGACGAATACGTTTTTCTGCCAAAAAAGGTTTGGCTAAAGACAGTGCCATGGGCATGACTTGCACTTCGTTTGAAGCGACAGCCAGGGTCGCCTGACTGGCGCCGCGATAGGGCACATGAATTAACTTCACGCCTGCATAGGCATTGAACATCTCACCGGCTAAATGCTGAGGGCTACCGATGCCGCCTGAGGCGTAATGGATGCGATCCGGCTCTTTGCGGGCTTGCTGTAGCAGCTCTTCGATACTATTGATCGAAGACTGGGCAGGCACCGCAAAAAAAGTTGGTATGTTTGCAATGCCGGCGATCGGTTCAAACTCGGTGAGAGTGTCGATTTTGACATTTTGAGGTTGTAGATGGGGCAAGATCGTCAAAATGCTATTGTTCAGTGCCGCTAGAGTTTGACCATCAGGCTTGGCGCGAGCCAACCGATCGAGGCCAACGATGCCGCCGGCACCGGTGATGTTTTCAACGACAAAGCTGACGCCCATTTGCGCGGCGAGTGCGTTGGTGACATAGCGCACCGCGATGTCTGAGGCGCTGCCCGCCTGTAATGGCAGGCCCACGGTGACAGGATTGCCAAAGGCGTGTTTTTGGGCCTTGACCAAGCCTGGCCACAAGGCGACTCCGCAGGCAACAGCACTGGCTTTGAGAAAGGTTCTTTTAATCATGAGGTCTTTGGTTGCCCGCGTTAGGGTCAAAAGGTTTAACCTTGGTGGTTGAAATTTACTCTGTTTTTTTCGTTTAAAGGGTCGCAAATGACTGCAAATGCCTTGAATGTGCTGGGCTCTGAATTAATCCCATGTTCTTACGATCCGCTGACCGGTTACTACCGTGACGGTTGCTGCAACACCGATATGCAGGATTTGGGTAGCCATGTCGTTTGCACCAAGGTCACGCAAGAATTCTTAGAGTTTTCGGCAAGTCGTGGCAACGATTTGTCGACACCGCGCCCCGAGTATCGTTTTGCTGGTTTGCAAGAGGGCGATCGTTGGTGCTTGTGTGCCTTGCGCTGGAAAGAAGCACTGCATGCGGGGGTGGCCCCGTTTGTGATTCTTGAAAGCACTCACGCCAAGGCGCTTGAGTTTGTCACGCTTGAGCAGTTGCAAGAATACGCTCTGTTAGCCGAGTAGCCAGACGCAGCATCGCGTTACGTAGTGCGCCTAGGTACAAAAAAGCCTTTACAGCGCGATCCCCTCGTGCGCGGCGATGAGTTCAAGTGCGTGCTCGAACAGTGCGCGCGCTTGACCCGACACTTCGGCTAAATGCTCATGCAATTGTTGGTCTGCTGAATTTTTGTTTAAACACTCTTGGCTGTATTGCTCAAAACTTGACAACTGTGTCAGCAGTTCAGCGACATGGCGCGGGCATTCGCATAGGACTGCGGTTGAAATATTTGCTACCCGCGAAAGGGTTTCATCAGAATATTTTTTTGGTGTTGCCTTTCGACCTGTGGGTGGTGTGGCTGAAGCTCGCAGAGCCTGTTCAAGACTGGCGTTGCGAACCCACTCGCTGAGCTCTGCGTCTGAGATTGAATCTTTACGCACCGTCATGCCGGCATTGCTGAGCGTTTGCAGATTACTGCTTGCACCATACACATACAACAACAGAGTATGGGTTGCGCGACTGCTGCGCACAAAGTCAAGCAGCTCTGAAACGGTGCTCTCTTGAATCGTATTCAGGCGAATCAAGAGCAGATCAGCGGGCGCGTGTTCAGGCGCTGCGCGCGCTGCTGCCAGATCTGAGAAAACCTTGGCACGCTCGCTGTGTTCTGCAAAGAGCCCGAGTTTGTGACGGGTTGCCCCTAGCCGTTGTGCCAATCCTGTGCCGACAACACATGCGCTTAGCGGCCGTGCTTGGGTGGGGGTTCGCTGCAGGGCTGATGCCGACAGCCCTTGGGTATGTAAGAGTTGCAGTTGCATGCTATCAAGCAGGGCGATGCCACTGACTGCGTGCCCCTGTTCGCTGAGCTGTTTGAACAACGTGGCGCGCAACACGTCGTCTTGACCATACAGCCGGTGCTGACCATGCGTTTTAGTGGGTGCAAACGCCCGATAACGTGTCTCCCAGATGCGCAGGGTGGTGACGGGTACATTGGCGAGCTTAGACACCGCGCCAATACGGTAGAAGAGAGGTGGGGCGATAGAGGGCATAAATATAAGTAAAATTTAATTTGAATAGGATTTGAGTAGATTATAATGAAAATATTTATAAAATGTTGTAAATAATCTACTCATTCTTTGGTTTTTATCTAAATTATTGATGTGAAAGTGTTAATTTCTACTCATTGAAATAGATTGTGAGGTCGCCATGCTGTCGAACAGAGCTTTAAGTGCCTTAAACGCCACCGTTTTTATTGCAGCAAAAGGGCACCAGCACCCTCCAACCACCCGAGAGCTATCCGCAGCCTTAGGCCTGTCGGTATCGTCGTTACACGGCATGCTTAAACTGCTCGACGATCACGGTATTGTCCGGTCGTTCAGGGGGGCCGAAAAGCGTTACGAAATCAAAGCCGATCTGACTACAACGACGGCCTGGGATGTTGTGCAAATTTTTGAAGATCCGCATCCCCCAGTTGCCCAAAATGCGAAAGAAAAAGAGACGGCCTCCTACGAGTACGAGAATACCTATTGCGAACTGCTGAAAGATTTTTTAGCGTCGCAAAAAATCAGTGATCAAATTGCTGGAGTGAGTGCGATTGCAAGCGCGAGTGCAAGTGCAAGTGCAAGTTCGAGTGCGAGTTCGAGTTCGAGTTCGAGTGCTGTTGCATGGGCCTGAAAGAGTCACTGACTGAGGCTGAGCGGTCACGACTCATCGAGATGGCGTGGGAAGACCGAACTCCTTTCGAAATGATTCGTTTGCAGTACGGCCTCACTGAGGCCTCGGTGATTGATTTTATGCGTAGCAACATGAAAAAGAGTTCGTTTAGGATGTGGCGAAAAAGAATGAATGGGCGTCTGACGAAGCACCTGAGCTTGAAAAGTTCTTCAACAGGCTTCAATCACGTCATCAGCGACGCAGCGTTAAACAAAAAAGCTCGAAAGGGCATGGTCGGGGTGATGAAGTGAGTGAAGATCTGAGATGTTGCGGTTCGGGTACTTGCATTATTAACCTTGAAGGGCTGTGTTGGTGTGGCCAACAGTGGGATGGCCAACAGATGCGTCACCAACCGATTGATTCACCCTTGAAATCGACAAAATGCGCAGACGATTTAGGTGCCAACGCATCGAGCGCCTGAAGCAACCCGTCGACTGATTCACCCACCGGGGTGCAGTGATCGGGCGTCGCAAAGGGTTGAGATAAAGGCGACGCAACCGTACCGGGTTGTAGCGCTGCCAAAATCGCTTGTGGATTTTTACGCGCAAATTCGATGGCAGCGGTTTGCAAAAACATATTGACTGCGGCTTTCGATGCCCGGTAGCCGTACCATCCACCTTTAGAGTTGTCGCTGATGCTACCTACACGGGCAGACAGTTTGGCGTAAATGGCTCGCTCTCGTGCTAGCAGAGGCAAGAAATATTTGAGTAACAGAGCGGGGCCGATGGCGTTGACTTGAAAACTGCGCATGAGTCGCGTTGCGTCGAGAGCCCCTAAGTGCTTTTCAGGGCCCTTACCCTCAATGGTTAAAGCCCCCGTGGCATCAATGATTAGTTGGAAAGGCCCTGACGCAGAACAGTGCGCAGCGGCTGCCGCCAAGCTCGCTTCGTCTTCTAACGCAAATCCAGGTGTGTCGCGTCTTGAAACCTCAGCGACCAGCGCACAGTTAGGATCTTGGTTCAGTGCCGCAACAAAACCGGCCCCGATCGTACCGGTCGAACCAATAACTAGTGCGCGATAAGTTGAACCCAAGGATTGCATGACGTAAACCGCCCTTCACTATTTGATGGTTCGCAGATTACAAGATTTGATCGCCGCTCGCGCGAAAGTCCTTAGAGCGATTGCACGCGCGTTACTCGGCCTTGATGTCGGCTCGTTTAATGAGTGCGCCATACATCGTCAACTCGCGCTTGATAAGTGCTGCAAACTCAGCCGAAGAGTTACCCACTAAATCATTGCCACCCTTGGTTTGTAAAGTCTCGATCACCTCGGCGTCTTGTAGGGCTTGGTGGGTGCTTTGATTCAGACGTTCGATGATTGCAGCGTCTGTTCCGGTCGGCGCAAATAACCCCACAAATTGCGTGATATCAAAGTCCTTAAAACCCGCCTCTTGCATGGTGGGAATATCGGGTAGCGAGCGTGCGCGTTTAGGGCCCGATACTGCAAAGGCTTTTAAGCGCTTATCTTGTATCAAGGGCGAAGCGGTTAACACAGTATCAAAGGTAAAGGCTAGCTGCCCACCCAACAAGTCTACCAAGGCGGGTGCGCTGCCTTTGTAGGGTACGTGGTTGAATTGCGCGCCGCTGAGCGTCGAAAACATTTCGCCGGCAAGATGACCACCCCCGCCAATGCCGGTTGAGCCGAAGCTGAGTTTGCCTGGCTGGGCTTTGCCCTGCAGCACCGCCTCGTTCAGACTGTTGATTGACGAGGTTGCCGAGACGACCAACACGTATTGAAACGACAAGACTTGGCTAATCGGTTGTAAGTCTTTGATTGGATCGTAGGGAACCTTGGCGTAGAGCACTGGGTTGATCACGATAGGCCCGCTTGCCGCCATGAGCAGCGTGTAGCCGTCGGGCGCCGATCTGACCACGGCATCGGTTCCGATCATGCCGTTTGCACCACTGCGATTTTCGACGATGACCGGACTGTTTAGCAGCGTACTCATCTTTTTGGCAATCACCCGGCCCGTGATGTCGGCATTGCCACCGGCGGGGTAGGGCACAACCATTTTGATGGGGCGATTAGGGTAAGGCTGGGTCTGTGCTTGTACTGATCCAAGCCCGAGGGCCCCTATTAGCACACAAGCCCAAAACTGAAATGTGGCGCGAAAGAAGAGGGTGTCCATGGTGTTTAGGCCGAAAGTGGGTGACTTGGATTAAACTGCATCGCCAATTTAGCCCAATATCGTCGCTGCAGCCCTAATCTATTCAAAGAAAAATTATGTGCGTATTTCAAAGATTCAACCGCCTGGCGACAGCTGTAGGAGTCTTGCTTGTCAGTATCGGCTGCGCTCAGACGACCGAACCGCCCAATCCTATTGCGCAGGGGCAGACGACCGAACCGCCGCTCAGCCTCGCGGCAGGAGGACAGACAGCCGAGCCGTCGCGTAGCCCCGCTTTAGGTGCACAAGCGACCGAGCCGCTTAGTCGCCCCGTTGGCGGGGCGACTCAGACAACCGAGCCTTCGCTTAGCCCTGCTACGGCGGTGCAGTCTGCCGAGTCGACACGCAATGCTGTCGCGGTTGTGCAGCCAGCTGAGCTACCGCGCAGCGCAGGTGCAGCTACTGGCGCCACCGAAAGCAAAGACACGGCAGCCGCTGTGCGTACGGCGGCAATCCTGTTAGCAGGCCAACAGCCAGTCACCGGTTTACCACCGGCGCTGGCGCAAAGCCCTCGGTGGGCTGCTTTTGCTACAGAGGTGACCGCAAACTGGGCGCGCTACAGTCAAAAGATCGCAGACCCGATGTCGCAATGGGCGTTGGCTGAGTTGTCCGTCGCAGCCGAGACGGTGTTTTATCCTTTTTCTGGCCCTGATTTTGTCACGGTGCATCAGCTGTTTCCGGCAGCTAAGCGCTACGTCATGATGGCCATGCAAAACGCTGAACGACCGTTAGATTTGGCCAACCTGGCGCCCGAACTCATCGATCCAAGCCTGAGCGTGCTGACCTCAGCTTGGCGGCACTTTGGCGAGAATGGTTTTTACGTGACCGAATATCTCGAAAAATATTTGTACTCCACCCGTGCCCACATTGGTGCCAGTACATTCATTGTGAGCTTTTTGACTTTGCAGGGCTTTGAAATAGAGCGCGTTGTACCCATACAGGTTGCCGCAGACGGCTCATTGCAAGAACTCGCGCCAGAGACGCCACGTTGGCGCTCGGTGCGCATACAAGCTAGCAAGCACGGCAAGCCGATTGTTGTCGACTATCTGAAAATTGATCTGTCAAACCCAGGTCTTCAAGCGGCGCCACAACACCTCACCTTAATTGGCACCCTCACGAAAAACCCAGTGTTGTTCAAAGCGGCCTCTCATCTTCCCCAAAATGTTGGCTTTAGCATGATTGCGAATCAGGTGCTCGAGAATTCTCCTTTGATTGTGCAAGACGAAACAGGTCTGAGCTATTCGACGCTGCTTCGTGCCCATCAAGTTGCTCTATTTGGTAAATTTGTGAACGCTCATCACGCCTTTCCAAGTTATCACCATGACTTGGCAAAAGCCTTTGCCCAACGAGATGACATCAAGCCGTTGAATTTTAGATTTGGCTATTTTAAAGATGGCAGCTATGCGCTCATGATTGCTTCGCGTAAGTAGCTCTTAGTCGGCTCTGGTGCTTAGCCTACAGAGCCGATGATCGCCAGCGTTGATCGCCCGACGAGCATATAAAAACCAGAAATTGCCGGTATGCTATTGCTTTACCATCGCGCGAGAATAATATGAAACGCCGTGATTTTCTGCGTGCCAGTACAGCCCCTTTGCTGGCAGCGCTACCAGCCGCAGTGTTTGCACAGTCTCAGACGACAGCCACCGCCTCTGCCTGGGACTCGGGTCAACTCAGACACCTTCTACCGACTGCTAATCATTCAGAGTTTCTGATCAAAGTGTCCTTTGTATCGCCACTGAGTACACCTCCTCGACTCATGGTCGATGGCGTTGCAGTCGAAGGGCGCATGACCGACACTCAAGGCGAATTTTGGCAATTTCGCGCTACCAGCCTAGCGGCGGGGCGCACCTATCAGCTATCGTTGAAAGCCCCAGACGGTAAGCCGTTGTGCCAGCCTTGGGAGTTGGCCACGTTTCCAGCGCCCGCGAGTACGCCCGATCATTTACGCTTGTTGTTGTTCACTTGCGCTGGCGGACACGAGGCAATGAAATTTTTACCTGCCACAACTAGAAACCGTTTACTGAAACGCGCGTTGTCGTTTAAGCCGCATGCGGCGGTGGCAAACGGCGATCACGTTTACTGGGATTTACGCTCACCGCTGACTGCAAAAAACTCTGGCGGTTCAGAGCAAGCCAAAGCCTTAATCGGTGGAACGTTCGAGCGCTCGAGCCCAGTGTTTGGTACTGACAACGAACAGTTACTAAAAAAGGCGGCCGGGCCGCAAATTGCTCCGGTGTACGGCACCGAGTTTCGCTCAACACCAACCTTCTTCATACAAGACGACCACGACTACTGGGATAACGACGACGCCTTCGATTCGATCATCACGTTTCCGCCTGACTTTTTTATGCGACAGATGGCTCGTGTCACGCAGTCGCTGTATTACCCAGAATTTTTGCCTGATGCGATGCGCCCAGCTGGGTTACCAGGCGCTGCCGTCATGGGCCGTGCGGATTCTGTCGCTGAAAGTTTTGGTACCTTGCGTTATGGTCGCCTGGCAGAGATGTTGTTGTATTCGGTGCGTTCAACGATGACCCTTGCCGGCCCCAGTGCGGTGTTTGTTGAAGATACGGTTGAGAGTTGGCTCAAACAACGCATGGCCGAATCCGATGCGGCCCATGTCATCAATGCGCCCTCGAATCCTCATGGCTGGACAGCAGGTAAGTGGGGCGAGTGGTACCCCGACGTTCTAAGCAAAGAGGGTAAGCTCACTCTTGACGTTAAAAAGCCGTACTGGCAAGAGGGCTGGCTCAAGCAACACGATCGCTTGCTTGCAGCAATGTCTGCCATGCGAGGCAAAATCCCCCTGTCAGTCAGCGGCGATCTGCACGCCTTGGGTCTGGGTAGCATTATCCGCAGCGGTACCGCCGATCTTTCAAAAAACCCAGTCGTATCGGTGCTGACGGGCCCCATCGGTACCCGTCCATCAGGTTGGCCCTCGGGCATCCGAAAAATTGGTGCTCAACCTTCGTTACACTTAAGTATGTCCGAGGCGATTGCGCCTCTCGAGCAGCATGGCTTTACGCTTGCAGATTTCACTAACGATAAAGTCATTTTGAGGTTTTTTAAATGGGATTTGAATAACCAATCAGTCGAGGCCATTGACACCCTCGAACCTTTTCATACAGCAGAGTTAAAGAGACCATCATGATCCAGACACGCCATATCTTTCAAATTGTTCTAACCGTCCCCAATATTGTTGACCTAGGTCAGACACCCGTGGGAGGGCGAAAAATTGCCAATGTCACGGGCGGCACTTTCGAGGGTGAGCGCATTCGGGGTACGGTTAAGGCCGCCCCTGGCGGCGACTGGTTGCTGATGCGCCCAGATGATGTGCTGACCTTAGATGTGCGGCTGATCCTTGAAACCGATGACAATCAGTTGATTTATATGAGCTATCGAGGTTTGCGCCACGGCCCCAAAGACGTGATGGCCCGGTTGAATAAGGGCGAAAAGGTTGACCCGTCAGAATATTACTTTCGCACTACGCCGGTGCTTGAAACAAGTTCAGAAAAATATAGCTGGCTTAACAAAATCATCTGTGTAGCAACCGGTCGGCGCGAAGCGGCAGGGCCAATTTATGACGTCTACGAGGTGCTGTAGTCGCTAGGGGCGCCGCCGTTGCGCCTAGAGCCCTTAAAGAGTAATCTTTAAGGGCTCGTTTAGGCTGATATCCTGTCAGGCTTAAGCGCTAAGACAAAAATAACAGTCAGACACTACACACCTGAAGATTTGCAGGCGAGTCCCCATTCGGATTGGTCCATCTAGCTGACGCGCGTTGAGTAACTTGATTTATTTGATTAATTAAAGAGACAACAATGAATTTTTTGTTCAGTGCTGAAGAAGAAAAACTACGTTCAACTGTGCGCGAGTTTTTAGCCGAGCATTTCACTGAAGAAGTGCGTGCCGAAAACACCGCAGGTAAGCGCGGCGAAGGGTGGGGGCCGGCAATTCGAGCCTTTTTTGATACGGTCAATGAAAAGCGTTGGTTCGCCTGGAGCTGGCCGACTGAGTTCGGTGGTGGTGGCGGCGACCGCACTGCCCAGTTTGTCATCGAAGAAGAATTTTACCGAGCAACCGGCATCACCTTGGGTGGTGGTACGGGTGCCCCGGCGATTTTGTCTTTTGGTACAGCCGCACAAAAACAAGAATTTGTGCCGGGCGCCATTAAGCGTGAAATCATTTTTTGCCAGGGTTATAGCGAGCCCGGTTGCGGCACTGACTTGGCGGGTATTCGTTGTCGTGCCAAGCGTGTCGGCGACAAGTACATTATTACTGGTCAAAAAATCTACACCACCAATGCCCAAAATTCGACGCATATCTTTTTAATGTGCCGCACTGACCCTGATTCAGTGCGTCATCGTGGTTTATCGATTCTGTTGGTGCCGATGGATGTGCCCGGCTTAACCGTGCGCCCACTCTGGACAGTACAAAACGATCCACCAGCACCGTTTGGTACCACCTACGGTGAAGAGCGTACCAACGAGGTGTTCTTTGACGATGTTGAAGTGCCTGCCTCGTGCTTGCTGGGTGAAGAGGGCGGCGGCTGGGAAGTTGCTCGGCGCGGTTTGAACTTGGATCGCGTGGGTGCCTGGCGCTATTTGATTTCTGTGATGCGTGATGAAGATATTGTGAATTGGTTGCACGGTGAGGGCGAGTTGCAAGACTCATTGCGCGAAGATTCTCAAGTGCGCGACAAAGTCGCCGAAATGTGGACCGAGGCTGAAGTGTGTCGATTAATGACGATGCGCAGTATCAGCATTGAGCAAAGTGGCGGAAAATTCACCTACGAAGGCTCGGCCGAAAAAGTCTTTGCGCCTGAACACAGTGTGCGCACCACCGAAGCCATTAGTCAGATTTTGGGGCCGTTTGCCCAGTTGATGCAAGGCTCGCCTACTGCGATCGAGAAAGGTGTCTTTGCACACAATATTTTGGGTGCCTATCAGTCAACGATTAACCACGGTAGCGTTCAGGTGATGCGCGATCAGGTGGCTCGTATTGGTTTAGGCCTGCCGCGCGCGGCAAAATAAGAATAAAGGTGAATTGAATCATGGATATTTTGCTTGACGATCAAGAAGTACAAATCCGCGAAGCGGCGTCAGAGTTTTTGGCTGGTGAGTGCACGTCTGTATTGGTGCGCAAGATCGAAACTGACCCGCTGCAATATTCGCCAGCGTTATGGGAAAAGTTCGCTGAAAACGGCTGGCTGCAACTTTGCCTGTCGGATAAAAACGGCGGTCAAGAGTTGCCCTTAACGTATCTGGCCTTGCTGTTTGAATTGGCCGGCTATCACATTGCGCCGATCCCTTTGCACTCGACCATGGTGCCAGCAATGATCATCGATCGGCATGGCAGCGCAGAGCAGCAGCAACTCTTGCAGCAAGTGTTGAGTGGTAATCTGATCTTGAGTCATGCTGTGACCGAGGCCAATGGTCGTTGGACACCCGAGTCAATTAAGCTCGAAGGTCGGGTCGAAGGTAATGGGCTGGTGCTCAACGGCACAAAAAGCTTTGTGGGTAGTTATCGTGCCTCGAAGCAATGCATGGTTGTGTATCGCGAAGCGACAGCACCTCACCAGCTGGGGGTTGTGCTGGTGCCAACTGACGCAACGGGCTTAAGCAGCGATGCCCTAGTGTCGATGGCAAAAGATGGCGAAGCAAACGTGCAGTTTAATAATGTTCGGGTGCCGCTGGACGCTCGGGTGGGTTCGGCTGCACAAGGCAATGCGATTGCACTTGAAGTCATGGATTTTTCTGCAGTGTTGTACGCCTCAATGATGGCGGGTGCAGGTCGCAGAACCCTTGACATGGCTGTTGCACATGCTAAACAGCGCGAAGCGTTTGGTCAGCCGATTGGGGCGTTTCAAGCCATTCAGCACTTGTGTGCAAACATGGTCAATGCCATCGATGGCACAACGATGCTTGCGCGTGAAGCGTTATGGCGGATAGACGAAAAACTACCTCATCGCGTTAACGTCGCGCAGGCAAAATCGTTTGGTAACGAACAATGCATGATGGTGGTGCGTTCGGCACAGCAAATTCACGGCGGTATGGGCTTTATTCGTGACTTTGACTTGAACCTTTGGTATCGCCGAGTGGGCTCCTGGAGCCTGCGTGGCGGCACGGCGGCAGAACATCGCCGCACGATCGCTGCCGCGTTGTTAGATCAGCCAGGCAAAGTTCGTATTGGTAATATCCCACAGGCTTGATCATCGCGCAAAAATGTTGCGGTCGTTAATTGCGTTTAAGTCGTACTAATTCAGAGTTCAACTCTGAATTAGTATGGTTTTTCTAAACAAGGGGCTTTGATTTCAAAGCGAAGCTGGGCGACGATTAGCCGTCAAAAGTGCAAATATTCGCGCTGGTAAGATGAACAAATGCCCCCTCACACCCCCGTTTTACTTCAAGCCGAAGGCCTTTCAAAGCGGGTTTCGCCCGAGCGTTGGCTGTTTCGACACCTGAATGTCTCTGTTGCGCCGGGCGAACAACTTGCGCTTCGGGGCGCCTCAGGCGTGGGCAAATCTACGTTACTCAACCTGATGGCCGGGCTCGATCTGCCTGATGAGGGTCGTGTGCTGCTAAAGGGCCAGAATCTGTCTGAGATGACCAAGAGTGAACAGTTAGCTTTGCGCCGTGCGACCTTTGGTTTTGTGTTTCAGGCATTTCATTTAATGCCGCATCTCAACGCTTTACAAAATGTGATGGTGCCGTGTTTGTTAGCGGGCTTAGCCTTCGCGCAGGCGAAAGAACGCGCTGAGCGTTTACTCGAAGCACTTGAACTCATGGCTGTCGCGCAATCCTTTCCCTCGGTGTTATCTGGCGGAGAGCAGCAACGCGTGGCGCTTGCGCGCGCGCTTGTCCATCAACCAAAAATTGTGTTGGCGGATGAGCCGACTGGCAACCTTGATCCTGAAACGGCAGCTAAGGCACTCACCCTTCTTTGCCATACCTGTCGCGAGCAAGGCGCGGCACTGCTGATGGTGACGCATTCGGCAGAGTCCGCCGCTAGGCTTGATCGCACCTTCGTGTTAACCGGTTGATGTTATTTTTTTGGCTACTAACTGCCGCTTTTCGGGCGCAACCTGGCCGCTGGCTGATTGCTGGGCTAACTGTTGCGCTGGGTATCGCCCTAGCCGTGGCGATTCATACCGTCAACAGCTCTGCCCTCAATGAATTTGGTCGCGCACTGGATACGGTCAACGGGCAAGCTTCGGCGCAACTCGTTTCTACCTCGGGCGACTTTCCAGACACTTTGTTTGATGAAATCGTCGCTCGTCAAAAAGAGTTCGGTCTCCGCGCGGTGAGCCCTGTGCTCGAGCGTGTGACGCAACCGGTGCGCGTACTGGGTTTAGATATTTTTCAAGCAAGTCGAGTGACCACCGCTCTGTTGCCAGCAGCCTCTGACGAACAGCGTATGCGCGTTTTTGAACCAGACGCGATCTTTTTATCAGCGGCGGCGCTAAAAGAGTTGGCAGTGGCCGTGGGCGATGACCTCACGCTGTCGTTAGGCGGTAAAAAGCAAACGTTCAAGATCGCGGGTTTGGTGCCGGGCGCTGCGGGGCAAAGCTTGGCGGTAATGGATTTAAGCGTTGCGCAGTGGCGTTTGGATGGGCTTGGCAAGCTGAGTCGGTTGGATATTCAGCTAGTCGATGGGGCGAGCCCCAAAGACTTAGTGATCGCGCTTAAGAATTCAAATTTGGGTTTGACGCTGGTCACTGCCGACGATCGCGATCGTAGGATGTCTAATTTATCGCGCGCTTATCGCGTAAATTTGAGCGTACTCGCCTTGGTCGCCTTGTTCACAGGCGCATTTCTAGTGTTCACGACAATTAGTTTTTCTGTGCTGCGCCAGCAGTCTGAACTGGCGCTACTGAGCGTCTTGGGGGCGGGGCGTACATGGTTGTTTGGTTTAGTCTTGACGCAAGCATTGTTAGTGGCTGCGCTTGGTGGTTTGCTGGGCATTGGTTTAGGCTTAGGCGTTGCCTCGGTTTTATTGCGAGTGATGGGCGGCGATCTTGGGGCGGGCTATTTTTCAACGACCGTGCCGCCGCTCGATATTGATCCGTCGATCTTGTTGGGGTTCTGGCTGTTGTCGCTAGTTGTTGGTGCGATCGCTGGATATTTTCCTGCGCGTGCTGCCACAGCGGGTTCTCCAGTGAGACAGCTGCGTGCAGGTGCGACAGAACGCATGCTTAAACCCGTGTTGAACGCTAGGATTGCGATCGCGCTTGCAGTCACGAGTATGGTGCTGACTCTGTTGCCGCCTATCGAGGGCTTGCCCATTGCTGCGTATTTGTCGATTGCTTTTCTATTATTTGCGGGGCTGGCGTTGATGCCCTCGTTGGTGAGTCAGTTCTTTTCATGGCTGGCTCGCTTTTTACCGAGTCGGTTTGCTGGCGCGGTCTCACCCTCTTTGACCCTTGCTGTGTGGCGGCTGTCACAAGCGCCTGCCAGTGCGGCTGGGCTAATTGCTGGGGTGGTAGCAGCGCTCGCTTTAACGGTGGCGATGGTGGTGATGGTGGCCAGTTTTCGTGACTCTGTCACGCAATGGCTAGATAAGGTGTTGCCCGCAGATCTGTATGCGAGTTTGACCCGCTCTGATGTCAATGAGGCCTTAGTCCAAGATCCCGCCTTGCTTCAGGCTCTTACGGCTGTCCCCGGGATTGCGCGTTTAGAATTCACATTGCAACAGAAGATTCTGTTTCGCCCTGAGCAACCAGAAGTGATGTTCATTGCTCGGCCGGTGCCGGTCGGTCGCGCTGCTCAAGTACTGCCTGTCACGGGTGATCTGTCTGCTCAACCGAAGGGGTTAACAGATCCACTACCAGAGGTCTTTGTGTCTGAGGCGATGCTGGATTTATATGATTGGAGGCCCGGTAAGATTCATGAGTTGCCTATCAAGACAAGCACCAGCGATTACCTTTCGGTGTGGGTGGCAGGCGTATTTCGCGATTACGGTCGGCAACACGGCTCGGTAGTGATGGATATCTCGACCTATCAAGCGCTCACTCAGGATAAACGCCGCACGGATATTGCCTTGTGGCTTGCGCCTGATGCAAATCCGTCCGTAGTGCTTGAGCGCTTACGCTCGCAGTTTCCTCAATTTAAGTCGCTCGAGTTTAGAAGCTCAACAGATTTACGCGCGTTATCACTGACCATTTTTGATCGGAGTTTTGCAATGACCTATGCGCTAGAGGTCGCGGCTTTGATGGTGGCATTGTTTACGGTTGCGGCCGGTTTTGCCGGACAGGCGCTTTTACGACAAAAAGAATTTGCGCTAGTGAAGCAATTGGGCCAATCATCTTCACAGTTAACGCATTGGATTAGCCTCGAGGCAGGCCTTTTACTTGCGCTCGCTGCCTGTTGGGGAACTGTACTCGGCTTGCTGATGAGTCAGGTGCTGATCCATCGCGTCAATCCTCAATCTTTTCACTGGACCATGGAGACAAGCCTGCCTGCGGTCGCAATCGTTGTACTCATTCTTGTGACTGTGTTGCTGGGGATGTTGGCAGCGGTCTGGGCAGCGAAAACAAACTTGAATGCAGAGCGACTGGTTTTGTCATTGCGCGAGGACTGGTGATGCAACGTCGAATGTGGCTTAAGCGTTGTGTCTTGTTAGCTTCCGCGCCCTCTTTGCAATCGTGGTCTGCTGCGGCTTTTTCTGGCCTCACGACGACTGGTGCGTTAGCCACTGGGTCGCCACCTCTCGTCGATGCGGCTTCATCTCCGAACCCATTGTCAGTCGCTCATGCGGACAGCATTGCGGGCGCTGCGTACCCCGAAGTGTTCTCAAGAAAACTAGTTTTTCCGCGGGACTTTGGCGCACATCCAGACTATCGCACTGAGTGGTGGTACATGACGGGATGGCTAGGTGAGGGTGCAGATCAGCTGGGCTTTCAAGTGACATTTTTTAGAAGCCGTACCCTGCATCCTCAGAGCAATCCAAGCCGGTTTGCTCCACGTCAATTGATGTTTGCGCATGCCGCCTTAGCGTTGCCAGGTGAGGGCCAGTTGCTTCACGCTGAGGTGGCTGGTCGAGCGGGCCCTGCAGGCGCTTCATTCGATACAACAGATACCGCGCTTGCACTTTCTGGCTGGAGCTTGCAACGCACGGTTGATGATCATTACAAAATCCTGATTCCTGCAGAGCACTTTACGCTCGAGTTAGCTGCACTCACTGCGCTGGCTCCAGTGTTGCGTGGAGACGACGGCTTTTCTTTAAAAGGACCGACTTCACAGTTTGCAAGTTACTACTACAGCCGCCCGCAGTTAAGTGTCTCTGCGCGGGTCACGTTTAAAAAATCTTCGGGTAGTCGTCGTAAATCAGAACAGCCTTTGAGTCTCTCAGGATCAGCTTGGTTTGATCACGAATGGTCAAGTAGTTTGCTGATGGCCGGTGCGGTGGGCTGGGACTGGATTGGTATCAATCTTTTAGATGGCGGTAGTTTGATGGCGTTTCGCATGCGAGACGCCGCAAAGGATACCCTATTAAGTGAGTGGGACTGGCGCGACGCACGCGGGCAAGTGATTGAGAAGCGACGGGATGTGAGCTGGCAACCTCTTGGTCAATGGCGCTCACCTCGCTCGTTGGTTGCGTATCCCGAGCGGTTTCAGCTGCGAGTGGCAGGTCGTACGTTGACCTTGCAGCCTTTAATGCCAGACCAAGAGGTGAATGCACAAGCCAGCACGGGCGGCTTTTATTACGAAGGCGCAGTCGAGCTGAAAGAGGGCGGCAAGTTACTGGGCAGGGGGTACTTAGAGTTAACCGGCTATGGTGCACCGGTGGCGTTGTAGTGCTCGGAACTGTGCCGGTCTGCGTGCGTCGGTAGATGTCAAAAATACAGAACCAATACTGGTCTCTTAATTCAATCAGGTATTCGTGGATCCCACGCTCACTTCGTTGAGTTTTATTTTGACGGTCGCAATCACGGCTCAATGACTGTTTGCTGTATCAATGGCAGCGTGAACGACGCACCAAAAAGCACGACAGCTGAATTGATCAATAACATCAGGCAAAGGCAGCGAGCAACACAAATATTTGTTGATACCGATCAAATGGGCGATTTACAAAGACTTTGCATTTTCGAAATATTCGTGCCCCTCAAAGCGGGGCTATTATTAATTTTCGCGGAAGTGTCAAATACTCTATCTTCAGTTAAGTTTAAACACAATCACGTCATGACTAACTTTCACGAAATTCATCCCCTGAATGCCTCACCCGAAATTGCGGCAATCTCTGCTGACATTCGTGCCGTTTCGGGCTTAGCGATGGTCGGCCTGATCTGGCTTCACTTTGCGGCTTGACCCGACGTCCTTGAATACACTTGGACGGGCGTGCGTCCGTCCGGTGGTGGCCTCGCAGCAACTGGTAGCTGCGCCCACGCTGTCACTGGCGCCAATGCCCGCGCCCTTGACTCAACTCGCGCCCTTAGCTCGCATCGACACCTTATAGGTGGGGATTGCATCGGCCATTCGCTCCCTTGCAGCACGCCACGAGGGCGCGCAAGGCGGCATCGTCCCGAACCTCTGTTATTCCCGCCCTCACGCCGGTGCGCGTCGCCGTGCAACAATTACTACTGGCGCGCTAACCGGGCGGGTCTTGAATCGGATCAGAAAATGAAGAGTATCCTTGCCCTACTCTTGCCCTTTTGTACTTGCCTCGCACTTGCCCAAGATACGCTCTGCGTCGTTCAGGTGTTAAATATCGAAAAAAAATTAAATATCAAATTGACACAGGATCCTTATATTTTGAGCACGCTCAATCTAGATAGTGATTTTCGATTTAGTGGGCAAGTTTTGCAAGATTCGGTAACGAAGCAAAGTAAGTTAAAGACCTTCGTTTATCACGAATCCAAAGATCGCTATGTTCTGATCCATGCAAGTGAAAATAAGCTTGACACAGCAACCTGTGCAAGCGGGAAAAATGCGACTCAAGAATTTGGTTTGCACCGTGTGTATTCGCATAAATTTGAACACGAGTTAAGCTACAGCTGCAAAAGTACATGTGCAGTAGGGGTGCTGCAGTGAAGCGCGCTTTTTTAAAATTCAAACAACTTTCTTTAGCGCTTGTTTGCTGCACGGCTTTGATCAGCACTGCGTCTGCGCAAAAACAGGAGGTGCGTATGCTGTTCGTCGGAGATATCATGCTCGATGAACTACCCGGAAAAGTCATCGCAAAGGGAAACAATCCATTCGCTGCTTTTCATAAACAATTCAAACAGGCAGATCTAAGCTTCGGTAATTTAGAGTGCGTAGTGGGATTTGCCGGAAAAAAGGAAGACAAGCCATTTACCTTCTTAGCGCATCCTCGGGTGCTCAAAACCCTGAAATCGCACTTCTCAGCCGTCTCTGTCGCCAATAATCACAGCGGGGATTTCGGTCCAAAAGCCTTTGAGACGATGCTGGGCTTATTAGAGAGAGCAAAGATTCCCTACTTCGGCGGTGGGCGTAATTTGCGTTCTGCTCACGCACCGTATGTCGTCGAAAAAAATGGGCATAAAATTGCCATCTTAGGCTATAACAATTTCCTTCCGCGTAGTTTTGAAGCCTTAGAAGATAGACCCGGCGTGGCGTGGGCCGACGCCGATCAAGTGGCTTTTGATATTCGTAATGCTAAAGAAAAACTCGGCGCTGATATCGTGATTACCTATCCGCACTGGGGATGGGAGCATGAACCGCTAGCGTCAAAACATCAAGAAGAATTAGCTCGCCTGATGATAGATGCGGGCGCGGATGCCGTCGTCGGTGGACATCCACATGTGACGCAAAACATTGATATTTACAAAGGCAAGCCGATTTTTTACAGTTTGGGCAATTTTGTTTTTAACGGGTTTGATACCGAAGAATCACAAACGGGCTGGGCCTTAGAGTTAGTTTTTGATTCAAACCAACAAATCACTTGGACCATTCATGTCGCCAAGCTCGATAAAAATGGTGTGCCACGATATGCAGGCATTTTGACAAAACAAGAGATAGATAAGATTCTTCGGTAGCGAACGGTGTGCGGTTATCAGATGTCAGTCAAGAAAAACAGATTGCTCGGAGAACTGCATGTCGCTTGAACAAGCAAAAATTGGATTTATTGGACTCGGCGCAATGGGGGGCGAAGCTCGGTGTCGCTGTGTCTGGCTATTTCTTGCAACGCCTGAAGACGAAATGAGGAGGCGTTATGCTTGCAGCACTTCGCGCTAAAGTCGTCATGCCAGTACACTCATTTCTTTCAGACTGATTCAATATGCCATCAAAACTTAGCAGTCTTATCGGGTGGTTGCAAGAATATCAAGTTCTCTCGCGCTACCGAAAGCAATGGTTGCTGGCCGCGCTATTTTTGGTCTTAGCAGCGGCGGCAACACTTGCAGTCCCGCTTGCTTTTCGGGGGCTGGTAGACGCAGGGATCACCAGTGACGCCAGCGACCTTAAATTTATCTACTTATTGATATTGGCGATCAGCTTGGCTGTCGTGACGGCTAGTCGGTTTTACATGATGTCCTGGCTCGGCGAGCGTGTCGTCGCTGATATACGCCAGCGCGTCTTTAAAAACGTTTTACGCCAGAGCCCGGTTTATCGGATTTGCGCGTAAAACCTCGCCGTTCAGGGCGGGGATGTAAGCGCGGAAGGCACAGCCTTCCATTCTTTGGCCTTTAATTTAGCGTAGGGCTTGCCATTGCTTAATATACTTGCAAATGTCGCAAATTGGCGCGCCGCCACAGCTGCATTCTGCAAAGTGACTGGGCAACCACAAAGCCCCACCCCACAGCTTTTTGCGGACGATTGGGTCATTCTTTTTGCGAATCATTAAGCTAGTAATACCCTAGAGACCATTCACAAGTGTCGACACGGTCACTTTAGGTGGATAGTTCACCAGCAAGCGTACGTGATCGTCTTCCTCCTCGAGCTCTATCAGCGTTGACTCGAAATCAATACAAACGCTAGCAAGTATCGGGCGTAGGTCATCAAGTGTGTCTTTTGTGAATCCATCACGCCTATATATTGTTACAAAGAACCAGTTTTTGTTGCAAAGATTCACAGAATTTGTATCTTATAAATACAACTTTTACACAGGCGAATTGGTGATCTACCTTGAATGCGCAAATATAATTCAAGGTATGAAACGTTTGCAGGCCTACAGATACGAATTGATGCCAAACGGCGACCAGCTGCGCGATATGCTCAGATTCTCTGGCTCGTGTCGGTTTGTCTATAACAAGGCTTTGACACTGCAAAAAGAGAATCATGCGGCAGGCAATAAGTTCATCAGCTACGTAGCCATGGCCGCTAAGCTGCCCGTTTGGAAACGTGAAGCGGGGACTGCATGGTTGAAAGAAACACCATCACAAGCGTTGCAACACGCTCTAAAAGATTTAGAAAAAGCCTTCAAGGGTTTCTTTGAAAAGCGTACTGGTTTTCCACGCTTCAAGAAAAAAGGGAGTGGCGACAGTTTCCGCTATCCTGAGCCAAAACAGATTCAATTAGACCAAAGCCATAGCCGTATTTTGTTGCCAAAACTTGGCTGGCTGCGTTACCGCAACAGCCGTAAGGCACTGGGGCAGGTGCGTAACGTCACCGTGAGCCAGTCAGGTGGCAAATGGTTCATCGCGGTTCAGACACAACGCGAGCTTGAACAGCCGTTGCCCACGTCCACAACGGCAATTGGTATCGATGTCGGAATCGCCCGTTTCGCTACACTTAGTGACGGCAACTATGTTGCTCCACTGAATAGTTTCAAGACGCACCAGCAACGACTTGCGCGCTATCAGCGCCGCATGAGTCGTAAACAAAAGTTCAGTAATAACTGGAAAAAGGCGAAAGGCAAAGTTCAAAAGATTCACGCCGCTATTGCGAATGCCAGAAAAGATTT
>CANCMG010000033.1 GCA_947378965.1 Alcaligenaceae bacterium
ATTATTTGCAGGCCACTGACGCTCGTCTTTTTGCTAAAGCTCTTGCTGTCAGTGATTTACAACGCATCGCTGAGGATGCGTTGCTTGCAAGTCTTGAGGCGATTAGCCCCCAAGCCTTTTTTGTTGAGAAAGAAACCCTACACACCCCAGTTCAGACTTAATCCTTTGTCTAAGACTTGGGGTAATTCCACTTCACGCTTGCTCCATGAGGCGCAGCATCAGGTGCGCCATGCGTACACCATCGTGGCCAGAGTGCAAGCCCGACAAGGCCTCCTGATAGACCACCTCGCCATACTGGGCCCGGCGTTTTTCTAGCAAAAACGCGCTGTACTGGGGATCAAACTCTGGATGGGGCTGTAAGCACAGCACCTGCTGACCTATGGCATAAGCCGCAATCGGACAGTGCGAATTGCTGGCCAGCAAACGCGCGCCTGCGGGCAGCTCCAGCACCTGGTCCTGATGACTGGCCAATAGACTGACTTGCTCTGTGTATTCTTCAAAATACTGCGGCTGATGCCAAGTGTAGGTATGACGTCCTAGGCACCAGCCATTAGGGGCGCGATCGACTTTGGCACCCAGGCAATGCGCGATGAGTTGATGCCCAAAACAAACACCAATGAGACGCTTTTTTTGCTTTAGCAAAGCGCTCACGCGCGAGCACAAGTCCACCACCCAAGGCTCTTTTGAAAACGCATCTGCACGGCTGCCCGTCAGCAGCACGACATCGTAAGCATCAAACGAACCGGGGTACTGCGCGTGGCGTGCACTGAAGGCTTCGACATCGCCCCGAAAGCCTGCATCCCGCAACAAGCGCTCAAACATGTTGGCATAACTGCCCCAAATCGGTACGGCAGCTGGGTCTAAGTCATCGTTATCGAGAATGCACAGTTTCATTTAGGTGATTTTATATATGAAAAAATTATAGGCCGCGTCCCTGAGGGCACGAAGCCAGAACTGAAAAAAAACATTCAGCTGTTCAATTTCGCGTTAGTCCTTTTACCCAAAACAACAACGGTGAGCAATACTACTCAAAAAATCGATCTCTACCTAGCAATAAAAGTTGAACATTTATAATTAACCTATTAGGTCATCATTTGTTAAGTAACTACTCACTAATTAGGTTAGTGCTGTTGCATGGAAAAACGAACTCCTCACCGAAAGCTTTCTTTAATTAAAGATCTTCAGGAGCTTTGATCATGAAGTGCCCATGCTGTGGTGCCGCTGAACTGATCCACGACACGCGCGACGTAGGCGTAGATGAGAACCAGGTAATCCATAGTGCGCTGCATGATCTCGCGGTCAAGCTGTTGCCTCAGTACGAGGCCGACGATGGCCACTTAACAAATGTGCAGCTTCGCCAAATCAAAAAGAGTGTGCTGCAAGGTGGCCTGTGCTCCGTACGCTCGCGCCTTGGCTGCGGATGAACAGTTACCGAGACTCATGATCCCAAATATAGCGAACCTTCAAGCGGTTGAAGTGTTGCCAATTGATATGGCGATCATATTGCAGCCGCCCCAAAACGATGCCAGAGGCAACGCCTATTTGCTTCGCAAAGTCTTTGATCGTTCTTTCGCCGAACGGTGATTGAGTGAGCAATCGACGATACGCCGCCGGAGGAATCAACCAATTACAGGCGAACGCATCCGCCTCCTTCTCTTCCTGTGGGTTCAGTCCATCCTCACCAAGAATGTCAAGAAATGTCAGTCGCTTGCCATGCTTCAACAAGTGTCCGGCCTCGTGAAAGAACGAAAACCAGAGCTTGTCGTCGGTCTGACTTCGAAAGCTCAACATAATAAGTGCCTTGGTCGTACCAAGCCATTTTGTGGCGCCACTCACCGGACACCCTTTGGGCGCTGGTTCGAGCACAACGGCAACGCCAGCATGCGCGCATAGTTCAATAAGCTTGGGCAAAAATACCGTCGGATTGCTCTCGGTCGTCAGCGATCGAATTTGCTTCAAAACAGTCTCGAACGCGTCACTGTCAAAGTCCCCAAGCCTCATGTCCTCGGCTTTGCGCTCGCCTTGCCGCAGCCATGCCGAAACCGCTGCTGGTGTTCGGGTTAGTTTCTCCGTTGCCCTATATGCCGCTACCGGTTTTTCATAGTGCTCGCGCCACGCCGATACCTCGGCAACTCCGAAGTACCTCAGGCACTCGTATACTTGTTGAGCCTTATCAGTAGCTTTTTTGACCCACCCGAACTTGATCATGTCGCTCAGAGGAAGCTCTTTCAGCCAAGCTGTGTGTTCGGACAAGCCTTTGATGGATTTTTTTCGGGCCAAGTGTTCACGGAATTGCGCTTCGAGATTGAGCCAAAATCGGGCAGTGCTACCGAGTACTCTTTCTAATTTGAGAGCAGTCTCTTCGGTAATTGGGGCGTTACCCTTCAATAACAAATTGACATGCTTGGCCGTGAAACCTGTTCGCGTTGCCAAGTCGACCTGCGTCCAGCCTCTTTCTTCCAATAAATCACTGATCGACTCGCCTGGCACCGCAACCCAATCGGGCGCGAAATCGGCGAGAGATTCGTACGTTCGCAACACTGTGTCAGTCATGGTAATCCTCCGCCTCAATAATCGTTATCTCAGACACCTTCGACCAGTCAATCGAGCCGTCTGCCTTCGCGGGCGGCGGTATTTTGGTCGGTTTGAAAACCAATCGTTTCCCCTTGTGCAAATCAACTGCAAATTGCCCCAGGCGGTCATATTCCAACGGGTGGGGATGACCAATGGCTAGCTTGCACAAAGTCTCGATGCCTTCATCTTCATAAGAGACTTTCATCCGTTTAATTTACCATAATGGTTAATTATTTGTAGAAGTCATTTGCTATACCTGCATGATTTTTGATGCCCATTTGGATGCGCGGGCTGTGCTGTAGCTGAGGATAGCTGTGGCCAAAACCGCACCACAAATGCTGAAATAAGTACTCAAAAGGGCATAAAAAAAAGGAACGAATTGGCCATGCTTGTTCGCATTTGACTCAATTTAAAAAGTGATGACTCCGCAATCTAGCAGCCCGACTCAGTCGAGCTTGATGTTGGATGCTTCGATTAGTTTGCCAAAGCGCGTCATGTCGGTCTTGATTAACTCAGCAAAATCCGCTGGTGGCAAGTAAGACGGCGTCAGCCCGAGACCTACCAACTTTTCCCTGAATTCAGGTTTGGCGATCATGCGGTTAAGTTCGTCCGCGATCTTGTCGACGATGAGCTTGGGGGTGCCCACGGGCGCGACAATGCCGAACCAAGTTCCGGGATTGAAACCGATCAGGCCTGCTTCAGTGAAGGTAGGCACTTGCGGCACCGACACCAAACGGGTATCGCCTGAAACTGCTAGTGCGCGCAGGGCCCCAGACTTGATGTAGGGAATAGCGACGATAGGCGTCTGAAAAGAGGCCTGCACTTGCCCGCCCAGCAGGTCGGTCACTGCGGGGCCGGAACCCTTATAGGGAATGTGCTGGATTTTTGCACTAGTCATGCTGACAAACAGCTCGCCCGCCAGATGGTTGGCCGAACCACTACCGGCCGAAGCATAATTAAATTGTCCGGGCTTGGCTTTGGCAAACGAGGTAAATTCTTGCAGCGTGTTGGCCGGAACGCCGGGGTGGACCACCAGTACGTATTCAGTGGTGGCGATCATTGAGATCGGTACAAAGTCCTTGATCGGGTCGAAGGGTACTTTGACGAGATGAGGAACTACCGAGTGTGCGTTCGTGGTGAGCAGCAACGTATAGCCATCAGGCAGCGACTTGGCCACATTTTCGGTACCTACTACTGTATTGCCGCCGCCGCGCGCATCGACTATTACCTGCTGGCCCCAAGCCTCACGCAGTTGCTCGCTTACCAGTCGCGCCAGCACAGTGGTGCTACCGCCTGGGGGATAGGGCACAACCAAGCGGATCGACCTCGACGGCCACTCTTGGGCAAAAATACTAAAGCCCGAGCAGGCAAACCCAATCGCCAAGCCGAGCGAAATCAACGCTTTCATAGGTCGCATTATTATGTCTCTTAGTTGTTATTGTTATTTACCATAAACTGGTTGCCAAACGCTTCTATTATGCCGAGGTCAGGCCGTCGCACCGCCATCTACAGCCAGTGCCACGCCGGTTACATATGAAGCGTCATCGGACACGAGGAAAAGAGCGGCGCGCGCGATTTCCACCGGTTCGGCCGCGCGGCCCATAGGCGAAAGTGACGAGCGCTGCGTCACCAGCTTTTCAATATCGCCCGGTAGGTCCCCTTCTTGGCCGGGGCGGCGAACAAAAGTCCGGAGCATCGGCGTGTTGGTCGCGCCGGGGCAGATGACGTTGACGCGAATATTCTCTGCGGCGTGCGCCTTGGCCAGCGAACGAGCCATGCCGATCACACCGAACTTGGCGGCTGAGTAGACTGGGCTGTACTTGGAACCTTCCAAGCCAGAGGTTGACGCAGTGAACAAGATGTTGCCGCCGCCGCCTTTGCGCAGCACCGGCAGGGCGGCGGCCGTGGTGAACAACACCGAGCGCAAGTTGAGGTTAAGCGCCAGGTCCAGGTCGCTGGTCGAGACTTCTTCAAGGCCGGCGGGGCCGGGATGGCCAACGTGATTCCACACGAAATCGAGTCGGCCAAAATGTTTCACCGCTTCTTCGACAATGTCGCGCGAATAGGCTTCGTCGCACAAATCGCCAGCGGAAACCTGCGCTTGGCCACCGGACGCACGGATCATCTCAACGGTTTTGTCAGCGGCATCCTTGTTAGCATCAACCACCAGCACGCGTGCGCCTTCGCTGGCGAAAAGAATAGCGCCGGCGCGCCCCATCCCCGAACCGGACGCCGTGATGATGCCGACTTTGTTGGCTAAACGGTGCGTCAAGGAAGTCATGATTTTTGCAGTCCGAGCTGAGTGATAAAAGCCATCATTTTTTGTAACCCTTAATTTTTTTTATAAAAATACAGTTTTGATGAGTTCTTTTGACAAGTTACCATCATTTTCTGCGGGGGACCCGACCTTTATAGGGCAGGGTAGTTGACCTTCGCGTTAATTTTTGTTTTAAGTTCTCGAAAAAACCATTCGCGGCCGTGCGCCAGCGAAGAGCGAGATCGCCGCGCGTGCGAGCGGGTCTGTGCCATGGGTCTCGAGCGCCACAACGGGCACTTCATCGAAGATTGCTAGTTACCTAGAGTTTTCTTAGGCATACTAAACTCTCAGTGGTTGGCACAGGTCGCGTTTAGCGCATTTTATAAAAACCGTATAAAGAGATTCTCTTAACGAATCCATGACATTGCAGAGACAAAAAATATGTTTTTAATGAGCCGAAACACTAGTATTTGTATACTTGTCAGCCTGATCGGTACTTTATTTCTAAGCGTGGCACAGGCGCAGCCCTACCCCAACCGCGACATCACTTTTATTGTTCCCTACGGCCCCGGCGGCTCAACTGACCCGGTTTCACGCCAGTTTGCGAGCCAACTCGAACAAGCGCTCAAGGTCAGCGTTAACGTTGAAAACAAACCTGGGGGGTCAGCCACCATCGGCACTGCAGCAGTCATTCGGGCTAACCCCGATGGCTATACGCTTGGGCTCACTTCAAACAGTGTTCTGGCCTATCAACCGCTAGTGAACAAAGCGCTTACGTGGAAAGGCCCAGAAGATTATCAATCAATCATCAAGCTGGTTGACCTACCCACCATTCTTGCCGTGCGCGCTGATTCACCTTGGCAGACCTTTGAAGACTTTATGGATGCCGTGCGCAAGAATCCCGGGAAAATCCGTGCAGCAGTCTCGGGCTATCGCACGACACCAGATTTGGCGGTTCAAGAATTAAACAAAATCGCCCAAGTGAAAATTGCCACCATTCCGTTCACTGGTGGTGGTGGCGAAGCACTTGTTGCGCTGCTTGGCGGCCGAGTTGAGGCGAGTACAGGATCTGCTCCAACCATGGCGCCGCATGTGCAAGCCGGAAAAATCCGAGTGATTGCTACGTTTACGAAAGACATATATTTTGCGTTTCCACAAGCAACGTCAGTGGTGCAGGCTGGTTACAACGTTACCCTGCCTGCCTCGTATGGCATCGTCGCACCCAAAGGGATGCCCAGCGAGATCAAAGACAAAATCATTGCTACATCCCTTGCTATCGGAAACAGCCCAGAGTTTGCACAATTCGCGCAAAAGCATGGTCTGATCCTGGATGTGAAAGGCCCGAAACAGATGGACGAAGAGATGGATGAATACACCAGAACTTTTCGCGAGCTAATTGTATTTATGGATCAAAAGAAATAGATCTAAAAGAGCCACTCTTACTATTCTCCCCGTTCCTTAAGGGCGGGGTGGTGTTGACGTCGATCGAATTTGGCAAGATGTGTATAAGGTGGTGAATCAGAATGGATCTGATATCTACCCAAAACTGACCGTTGTTGACGATGTTTTAATTGTTTCTTTCAAGGAGCTTTGATCATGAAGTGCCCGTGCTGTGGTGCCGCTGAACTGATCCACGACACGCGCGACGTACCCTATATTTACAAAGGTGATGCGACGACAATTCTCGCGGTGAAGGGGGGGGTCTCCTGCATGCGACGAAGTTGTGTTGAATAAAGAGCAGGGTGATCGTTATGGTGAATCGATCAGGCAGTTTCAACGTCAGGTCAACGCGACTTATGTTGATCCGTCTTTTATCTCTACGATTCGCAAAAAATTAAAGCTAGATCAGCGAGAAGCAGCAGAAATTTTTGGTGGCGGCGTGAATGCTTTTTCGCGTTACGAGAAAGGTAGAGCTAAACCGCCGTTGGCGTTAGTGAAATTATTCTGATTGCTTAATCGACATCCCAATCTATTGTAAGAACTAAAGAGTATCGATGGTTTAGGTATGGGGACTTCTGCAGGCTCAGGCTTTGCGTGTTTCCGGCAAGAAGCGAACACCTTTGCGAGCCAATCCACCACCTATACCGACAGGCGTGCCGTCTGCCCGCCAGCAGGCGGCGCCCTCGAGGGATCTATCGTCATGGAATTCAATCGCGTTCATGCCGCCGCCCACATTGGGCACGTGCACAACGCGGTGACCGCTTGTTTGAAGTGAGGTGTGCAGTGCCTGAGAAAAAGCGGGCTCTAGCTCTAGCTCGAACCCTTGAGTCCAGATGCGGGGTGCTTCAACCGCCTCTTGCAAGCTCATGCCATGATCGATCAGGTTGATCACGGCTTGAAGCGCAGAAGTAAAGATCCGCAAGCCGCCAGGCAAACCGAGCGCGTAGCGGGGCTTACCGTTCTTGATCACCATTAAAGGTGCCATAGATGAAGTCACTCGTTTGCCGGGGGCCATTGAGTTGGCGCGGTCAGGCCTCGGATCGAGAACGTACAGATAATTATTAGGAATCATGCCGGTGCCCGGCACCATGTAGCGCGCACCAAACACCGAATTGATGGTCTGCGTCGCACTGACGATGCGCCCTTCACTGTCAGCCACGGTGATGTGGGTGGTGTTGGCGCTTTCAGCAGGCGCCAGGCCCGGGGACCACGTTTGTGCTTGATGCAGGTTTATTTGCTTGCGGCGTTCGGCAGCGTATTCGGCAGACAACAGTTTTTCGATAGGGACATTTACAAAGTCTGGATCTGCTGTGACCGCAGAGCGATCTGCAAAAGCCATTTTCATGACCTCCGCGAGCAAGTGGACGCCTTGTTCGGTTCCGAAGCCGATGGCTTTTAGATCAAAACCTTCGAGCACGTTCAGCATTTGCCCGATGTGCAAAGGTCCTGCGCACGGTGGGGGCGGGCCGATGATTTCAAAACCGCGGTAGTGGCTACGCAATGCAGCGGGATGACGGGTGTTGTAGAGGCGTAAATCTTCTAGGCTTAAAAAGCCCTGTTGACTTGCAATGTCGCTACACAAGGCTCGGCCGAGTGCCCCGTTGTACAAAGCGTTGGCACCTTCTTGAGCGATCAGTTTCAGGGTGTCGGCATAGGCGCCTTGCAACAGCAAATCGCCCTTTTGAAGCGCTTGACCTTGGGGCAAGAAAAATCGGGAAATTTCGGGGTCCAGCGACAAATCAGCCGCGTTTTCGGAAATGCAGTCACTCAAGTATTGCGTGACCCTGAATCCACTAGAGGCGTGTTTGATGGCCGGCGCAATCACCTCCGCCAAAGACATGGAACCATGTTGCGAAAGCATTTGGCACCAGGCCATCAGGTTGCCGGGTGTGGCCACCGCCTTTCTGCCCAAGCTGTGCTGGCGACCTACGCTTTCAAGCGAACCGGCAGGGGCCAACGCGTCATGCGTGAAGGTGTGTGGGCCAACCGCTTGCGGACACGTGCCTTGGCCTTCCAATATGGTGTGCGTGCCATCGGGATGACGAAGGTGTGCAAACCCGCCGCCGAGCAGGCCCACCATCATGGGTTCGACCACACTTAAAGTGAATAGCGCTGCTACGGCCGCGTCTACTGCGTTGCCACCGGCGCACAGCATTTCTGAGCCAGCAGCAGAGGCCAGCGGATGGTTGGTGACGACCATGCCACGCGATGCGCGAGCCGGTTGTTTTTCGGTGACAAAAGAGGTCCCGCAGTGATCTGTCCAATGGTGCATATCAATGATGGTGAGGTGGGGTCATGAAAAGTAGAGATACAACTTAGTCTGAAAATACATTAAAAACAAGGGTGTCGGTCAATGACACGAAATATGACACGTCGGCTATTTTCGTATACAAGCATTTGATTTACATAATTTTTTGACGAGCCTGTATTTCTGTTCATACGCAGGTCCCTGGTTCGAGTCCAGGTCAGGGAGCCAAAAATACTAACGATTTAGCCCAACTTTACGGTTGGACTTTTTGTTTTTGACTTGTCCCATGTGTCAAAAATTTTGCCACTGTGATTCAATACGGTTATGAGATTGAACCCAGCGCAAATTGAGATGATCCGCAACACAGCACAATTGGTGTTTGGAGATATCGTTCGCATCACCTTATTTGGCTCCAGAGTCGACGATCAGGCCAAAGGTGGTGATGTTGACCTCATGGTCGAAGTGGGGGGCATTGTCGATGAGCCTGCGCTCTCCAGCGCTAGGGTGGCCAGTCGTGTATCTCGTTCCATGAATGGACGCAGGGTTGATGTGATTCTTAAGGCTCCGAATTTAAAGAATCAGCCGATCCATGAAATTGCGACTCGCACTGGAGTCATCTTATGAAACTAGATGAAGGGCTTAAACTTCGCTTGCAGTTTCTGAGCCGCGTAGTCAAAAAAGAAGCTGATTACTTGCAAGATACTGACGCTCGTCTTTTTGCTAAAGCTCTAGATGTCAGCGATTTACAACGCATCGCTCAGGATGCGTTGCTTGCAGAACGACTAGATGCTTTTGTCAGTCGTTTTGGGCGCTTACAGGATACATTGGCCGACAAGTTTTTGCCGACTTTGCTTGATGCAATGGCCGAGACTCGAGGGGCCGCCACTGAAAATCTAGATCGTGCCGAGAAATTAGGCTGGCTAGATTCAACCGATGACTGGCTTGTGATGCGTAAGCTACGAAATCAGATGGTGCACGAATACATCGAAGATCTAGTTATTTTGTGTGACTCGCTAAAAGCAGGACATGCGTTCGTGAAGACGCTTGTGAAAACTGCAGATCAGTTCGTTACTCAAGCGGACCGTCGCATTGCTGCGTCGCTGAGTTAGTTTTAACAGATAGTTCATCCGCAGGTCCCCGGTTCCAGTCTAGGTCGGGGAATCAAAACTGTAAAGGTATGTACCGAACACATGGTTTACATATCGTACCGACCAAGGAAGCACGTCTATGCCTGATTTGTTCACGCCCTATACGCTTAAGGGTGTCACGCTACGCAATCGCATTGCGATGTCGCCGATGACGATGTATCGGTCTGAGCCAGACGGGAAGATGAATGATTTCCACCTGATGCTGATGGGCTCGCGTGCGGCCGGCGGCTTTGGCTTGGTCTTCCCCGAACAAATCGCCATCACTCCCGACGGCCGCACCAGCACCTCGTGTGCCGGACTGTGGGAGGACGAGCAGATCGAAAGCATGGCCCGTGTGGTCAGGATGATCAAGGACATGGGTGCGGTCCCGGCCATTCAACTAGGCCATACGGGTCGCAAGGGAAGCGAGCAAAAGCCTTGGGAAGGCAAGCTGCAAATCGCCCCGGACCATCCCGATGGCTGGCAGGTGCGCGGTCCCTCGCCCATTCCATATGGCGGGCGCTTCCCCTATGCCGTGCAAGAACTCACCGTTGACGAGATTCATGCGTTGCACCGAGCCTATGCGGCCGCCGCAAAACGGGCCATCGCGGCTGGCTTCGAGTGGCTCGAGATGCACTTCGCGCACGGTTATCTCGGCGCGAGTTTTTTCTCACCCCTGGCGAATCAACGTACGGATGCTTACGGCGGAACGCTCGAGAATCGGCTGCGATTTCATCGCGAGGCGCTGGATGCGGTGCGTGCCGTTTGGCCTGAACGCCTACCGCTCACGATGCGTCTGGTGACTGATGATTACCACGAAGACGGCGTGCAGTTTGATGAAGCGGTCTGGGCGGTCGCGCAGTTAAAGGACCACGGCCTTGATCTGGCGGACTTGAGCGTCGGTCTTAACACCGATAGCATGCGCGACCCTCCATTCTCTCGCGCGGCTTTCATGGTAGAGCGGGGCAGTCGCGTCCGTCGTGAGGTCGGAATTCCGGTGGCGGTTAGCTGGAACCTAGGGCAGCCTGCAGTGGCGAACCAGGTGATACGCGAAGAACTCGTCGACTTGGTGTTTCTCGGGCGACCAGCACTTGCTAACCCGCATTGGCCAATCTGGGCGGCGCGTGAGCTTGCTCACGAAGACCCTTTTTCGCTGCTGCCGCGCGACTGGTCGTGGTGGCTGAAGAACCGGCCGGGCTCCGAAAATTCGCACGGCTGGCCACCGCCAGCGATCGCCCGCTGAGGGCGCATGCTCAGGCGGCTATATGCGCTTAGCCTATGGGGTACGATGGGTAAAAAGTCTCAAAGTTCAAGTCCTCGAAACCACGGACTATGAGTTTGCTTAGCCATAACTTGTCTTAACGACATTGGACATCCATGCGCCTTTTCATTCAAAAATATTTGATTCTGGTTGTCTTAATTTTACTACCTGCTTGTGCGTTTTCATCTCAGCGTCTTGACGCCCCCAACGTGGATGTTGGCCTCCATGTCAATCGTATTCAATCCGTGTCGCCCAGGCTGGGTACATTTACTGCCGACATCACGATTTGGTTTCGTTGGAAAGACCACTCACTCAATCCGTATGAAACTTTCAGGATTAAGAATGCAAAGGTCGACTATAAAAAAGTGTCCTATGAGTCAAAGTTACTCGATGGCGTAACAAACTACGCACACATTGACATCATCGCCACGTTTTCCACCCTTTGGGATGCGAAAAATTTTCCCTTCGACAAACAAGTCTTGAAAATGGAGTTTGAGGAGGATATTTCCGAAACGGATCAAGTTCGATACAGAAGCGACGATGTCAACATGACAGTGAATCCTAACCTAGCTATTCAAGGGTGGAGAGTTGCCGATATAAAATACGACGTGGTAGAGAATAATTACAATAGTAATTTCGGGAATACATCACATTCAAGAGACAAGAAATTTCTGACTACTCAATTCAATTACGAACTTGAAATAGAACGAAGCTCACGACTCATTGGTTTGAAAATCTTAGTTTCTCCGATTATTGCAATGCTAATTTTTTGCTTTATCTTGCGCATGCCGGCGACAGAATCACCGAGATTTTTTTTGGCATCAGGTGCTATTTTTGCCATTGTTACGTCGCACTATTTAATACTTGGTCAAATACCTGACTCTGAACAAATTTCATTCGCAGAGAAAGTTGTGATTTGTGGATTAGTTCAATCTCTTATTTATTTGATCGTGACTATCTTATCTTGGGAAGCAGCAAAAAATGGAGACATTGCTCGATCTAAAAATTATGATCAACAAGTATTGCGATTGCTAATAGTTTTCGACTTAATTATTGTTGCTTATGGAATCCTGACGTGCTTGTGAAGACTTATCAACTTAATTGAGCGGCTAGAGCATGGGCTCTGTATGTTCTTTTCTACGACCCAAGAGTTCAATGTTCATCGCAAACTCCAAGGTTGAGTACCCAAGCCCAAGTGGGTGTGGATTACCGGTCAGCAATGGCTAACACAGACGTCCACTAGGTATGTTCATCACTCCCCCTTGCGCACCACCCGCAGCTAGCTCCAGTGCATCATCAGTAACATCCAGTACAACGACTTCGTCAAGTTCAATGTTTATAGCAGAATCCAAGGTTGAGGGGGTTACTCGTTAGCAATGACGAACAAGTTTTAAGTGCATTTTAAAATGCACTAATGTTATCAATGAGCCACTCTTGTATGGCGGGCGCTTCCAATATGCCGTGCATGCCGTTTGGCCTGAGCGCCTACCGCTCACGATGCGTCTGGTGAACTGCCTTGGGTGTTTGAGTTAGTCTAAGGAAATTTTAGCATTCTTAACGACATTTCCCACTCGGATATTTTCAGACTGTACAAAATCGGTCAGTTGTTTTTGATTCATAAAATTAGGGTCAAGACCGCCTCTCGTCAACTCTTCACGCACCTTGGGATTTTCAACGACAGTCTTTAACGCCGCAGTCAAGGTGTCGCCACGGTCAGCAGGAATATTCGCAGGTCCCAATACGCCCATCCACGAAATCCAGGATTGCACACCCTGCTCAGCCATTGTCATGAGCTGTGGTGCGGCAGCCAGTCTATTTTGACTCGAAACACCCAGGATCTTTGCTTTTCCTGCGTTGTGATGAGGCAACGCAACCACCGCAGGTACAAAGACTGAGTCAACCTGTCCTCCCAGAACCGCTGTCATAGCGGGTGCCGCGCCTTGAAAAGGAACATGCAACATCTTACTGTCGGTCTGGGCCAAGAACATTTCAGTCGCTAGGTGGCTTGAGCTGCCGATTCCCCAAGATGAGTAAGTCATCTTCGAGGCAGGATCTTTGCCCTTCTGGATAAACTGTTTTAAATCTCCTGAATTATTTTGGGGATTCACAACTAGAACCAAAGGGAAAAACCCGACCATACCAATGTTCGTGAAGTCCTTATTCACATCATAGCGAGCTGTCTTGGGAGAAACCAGTGGACTCACAATATAGGAGTCGGCAATGAAAACAATCGTGTAACCATCCGGCGCTGCTTTGACCAGCATATCGGTACCGATCAGACCTGTTGCTCCGGCTCGATTTTCAACGACAACGGGCTGTCCCAAGACATCTGACAGGTGCTTAGCAACGATGCGCCCCAAGACATCTGAGCCACCGCCAGGGGGCCAAGGGATAATCATTCTGATGGGTTTGTCAGGGTAGCTGGCTAAGGCAAGGCTACTCAATCCTGTTGTTAAAACGATCAAAACGGCTTGCAGTAAACGCAACGCCCAAAGTCTGAAAATTTGCAAGATCATCTCCCTTTTTCTTATTGATGAAATATGCGGGCCCACGTTAGCAGACCCGCTAGAACTTTAGTCGGCTTTAATGCCGGCGGCGTTGACTGTCGCTTCCCACCGATCATATTCTGTTGTCAAAAACTGACCGAACTGCTGTTGTCAAAAACTGACCGAACTGCGTTGGATCGAGGATTTTAATAATCAAATCACCTTTAGTGAGTGTTTCCTGAAGACTAGGCTCTTTTCCGGCCTGTATCAAGGCTTTCGCAAAAGTCGCTCTCGGGAGTCCAACTTTTCCGCCGCACCCCCAACTGTCAATTTTTGACTGGCGTCAACAACTTCCAAACGTGGATACACTATTGTTGTCGTATTTGGCCTAACCTTAAATGTAAAGAGAGTATGAAAAAAATAACCTCAATGCTGCTTGCGGGCGTCACTCTAGCGATAGTGAGCGTATCTACGTTTGCACAGTCTTGGCCAATGCGACCGATTCGCCTGATCGTTCCATTTACTCCGGGAGGCGGCGTAGACCTCACCGGACGTGTCATCGCGCCCAAGCTCTCTGAGGCGCTCGGGCAAACGGTCATAGTAGAAAACCGCGGGGGCGCTGGTGGCTTAATCGGCGTCGATCTTGGCGCAAAAGCGTCACCAGACGGCTATACCATCGTCATTGGCACGATTGGCAATATCGCTCTCGCGCCTCACTTGCAAAGCAAGATGCCGTATGACCCTCAGAAAGACCTTGTACCTATTAGCCAACTCGCCAACGCACTCAACGTGATGGTGATCCATCCTTCGATGAAAGCCACAACCGTCAAGGAATTTATTGCGCTAGCCAAGAAAGAAGGCAGCAATATAAGTTTCGGCTCTTCAGGATCAGGCGCTACGGATCATCTGGCGGGCGAGTTGTTCAACAATCTTGCGGGCTTGAAGATGACGCACATTCCCTACAAAGGCGGAGCCCCGGCGATGATTGATCTGGTGGGTGGCCAGGTGCAGGTCATATTTGCTACGGTGTCCACCGCAATCAGCTCAATCCAGGGAGGTAAGGTCCGGGCATTGGGCATGACCGGCAATCAGCGCTATGAAAGCCTGCCCGAAGTGCCAACGATCGCCGAAGCAGGCCTTGCTGGTTTTGACGTCAACGGCTGGTATGGGTTGTATGCTCCTGCCGGCACACCAAAAGACATCATCACAAGACTCAACGCAGAAGTTGTCAAAGCCCTAGCGATGCCAGACGTGAAGGCTCGATTACTCGATGCGGGCATCATCGCGACCTCTAGCACACCAGAAGCCTTCGCCGCCTATGCGCAGGCCGAGACGCAGAGGTGGGCCAAGGTCGTCAAGGACGCCAATATCAAGACTGAATAAGTGCCCGCAAAAAATTGCAGTGCACGGTAGTTTGGAGGGAAACCTAGGGCATCCCTCCTTTCATTTGCAATCAGAGTCGTCCAGAGCCTACAGCGCGACTCACCCAGCGCGCCACCTTGAACATCTGACGATCAGCGCCGCGCTTCGCAATGAGCTGCACACCAACCGGCAGTCCGTTGGGTCCGGTAAATAGCGGTAAGCTTATCGTCGGCACGTGAAGAGTCGTCCAGAGCAGACTGAACGAAGGGTCGCCGGTCGCCTCTAGACCAATTGGCGCCTCGCCTGCCACTGCGGGAGTGAGCAGCACGTCGTAGTCTCTAAAGAGATCGTCCATCTGCAGGCGGCTGCGCTCGGCAAACTCGCGCGAACTTTTGTACTGCTCGAAGCTGCATGTGAGTCCGTCATGGATGCGTCCATGACGCAGACGCTCGCTAATCAGGTCAACATGGTGATCGATCTCCCAAGCGCGGTTACGCGCGAACTCGAAACTCGATATCCAACGATGTGCATCCGGAATGCGATCGAATGACTGCGGCAACGTCACATCCTCCAAGCGAGCTCCGGCTTTCGAGAGCATTGTTGCGCAATGCTGGAGTAAAGTCTTTGTTGAGTCATCGCATTTATCCCAGAAAATTGAGCGGCAAAAACCGACACGCGGTGCAGCGTTCACTTGACTGGGCAACGGCTCTGGTTTGACGCATAAGAGTACGTCACGGTAAAGCGCGACGTCGTCGATCGAGCGAGCGATCAGACCGAGTGTGTCAAGCGACTCTGCAACTTCCATGACACCGGCAAGCGGTAGGTCGCCCCACGTTGGGCGGTAACCCACGCATCCGTTGAACGACGCAGGCCTGATCGTCGAAGCAGTCGTCTGCGTGCCGATCGCGAGTGGCACCATATGGTCACCCACCGCAGCGCCTGAGCCGCTCGATGATCCGCCCGGCGTACGTGTTGGATCCTGTGGATGCTTCGTCTTTCCTGGCGTTAAGTTGGCGAACTCGGTGGTCACAGTCTTGCCCATGATGAGACCGCCCGCGCGGCGCGTGAGCGCAACACATGCGGCATCTATACGTGGCTGATACCTCGCATGAATGACCGTGCCGTACTCTGTGGGCATGTCGAACGTATCGATGAGATCCTTGATACCCACTGGAACGCCCTGTAGCGGTCCACGCCGACCAGACTGATCGAGAACGCGCGACTGTGCGATTGCGAGATCCGGGTCTAGGTACTGCCAGGCCTGCACATCGGGCTCACGCTCTTCGATATGGGCCAGGCATGCGCGAGTGACGGCCTCACACGTCGACTTACCCTCTTGGATCGCTTGAACGATCTCTGTGGCTGTTAGGCGATGCAGGTCCCTCATGATTTCACTCGAAGCATTGTGCGCGATATAAAAATGGATCGCCTGTCGATCCGCAAGCTCTTGGTGCGAGTCGAGGCCGAAGAGAAAATAATATGAATGACTTAGCCCAACTTTACGGTTGGGATTTTTATTCGAACTTCAGTCCAGTCCGTTCGATCAGTCGCCCGTACATATCGCGATCGTGCTTAAAAATCTGCACGGTTTCTCGGGGATCGCTACCCGACAGCATCGTACCGTGCTGTCCATACCGATCTACCATCGCCTTGTCCGACAACGCGTATTGCACGGCTGTGTTGAGCTTGTCGATGACGGGCTGAGGCGTTCCCTTTGGAACGAACATAGCCGTCTTGAAGTCAGCGACCATTTCTGGATAGCCAGACTCAACAAAAGTGGGCACATTTGGAGCCGCCGACAGGCGCTCAGACGAAGTCACACCAATCAACTTGATGCGTCCAGCCTTAACCAGAGGCAAAGACGCCACCGTTCCGTCCACGAGAAGCGGTATTTGCCCACCTGACAGGTCCACCAAACCCGGAGTGGATCCTTTGTAGGAAATATCCGTCATCTTGATGCCGAGTGCGGCTGCAATCATTTCGCCAACGAAGTGAGCGGTCGCGCCTCTGCCCTGGGTGCCGTATGACAACTTACCGGGATTCGCTTTTGCATACTCGACCAAATCTTTCGGCGTGTTGTACAGCGCAGAGGCTGGAGCGGCCAGGACCAGTGGGTTTTGCGCCAACAACGACACCCCTTCAAAATCGTCGATCGAGAAAGGCATGGACTTAAGCGTGTGCGGATTTGTCGCAAACGTGGTGGTCGTTGTGATCAGGATCGAGTATCCGTCGGGCGGTGACTTTGCTACCTTATCGGCACCGATTACGGTGCTGGCTCCCGCAAGGTTCTCTACGACGACGGGCACACCGAGGTGTTGGGCCATCTTCTGCCCAACCTCCCGTCCCAGCACATCTGTTCCTCCCCCCGCAGAGAATGGCACGATGATTCTGATCGACTTGGACGGGTAGGCATCTTGAGCCACCGCCGACGTTATTGCCGTCGTACCTATAAGCCCGACCCATAATAGGGACGCTACCACCGACACTCTTGATTTCATCAACATCGCTCCTCCGCTAGGTTTCTTTTTAAAATTATTTTTGCGTGATGCCCGCATTCGTTCTTTGTTTGAGTATACGAACTAGCCCCAAGTCGTCAAAAGGCCAGTGAAGTCTAATTCGCTTTAAGCTTTAGTTCGCGGATGATGTTTCCCCAGCGCTGATATTCGCTCTGTACGAATTTCGTGGCGGCGTCCGGCGGGCCGTTGACGATTTCAGTGATGCCGGCGTCACGCAGGCGGTCTTGCACCTCTTGTACCTTGAGGGCTTTGTCGAATTCTTCATGCAAGCGTTGCACAATCGCGGCCGGTGTTTTTGCCGGTGCAAACACCACATACCAGGTCATGACGGTATAGCCCTTTAACCCCGACTCATCGAGCGTCGGGATGTCTGGTGCAATCGGCGAACGCTTAATGCCGGTCTGGCCGACCGCGCGCACGCGGCCAGCGCGCACCTGTGCCAGCGCTTCTGGCATCGCGATCGTAGCGAATTCAACCTGGCCGCCGATCACGTCTTGTAACGCCTGAGGCCCGCCCCGATAGGGCACATGCAGCATTTCAACGCCGGCCATCATCCGCATCATTTCGCTGGCGAGATGCGATGAGCTGCCGATGGCCGAGCTCGAGAAACGCACCTCACCAGGGCGCGCTTTGGCGAGATTGATCAGGTCAGTGATGCTACGCACCGGTAGTGCATTATTCACGACCAGCAGCAGCGGCGCGTCGCCGACGTACGAGATGCCGACGAAATCCTCTATCCGGTAATTGATCTTTTCAAACAGGGTCGGATTAATGGCGATAGCAACCGGACTATAGAGCAACGTGTGGCCATCAGGATCAGCTTTGGCGACGAAATCGAAAGCGATGTTGCCGCCAGCCCCCGGTCGGTTCTCGACCATAAAACTCTGGCCGGTGTTCTCAGATAATTTCTGCGCGAGGATGCGGGCTGTGGTGTCTGCGCCACCGCCCGCCGTGAGCGGGATCACCAACCGAACGGGGCGCACCGACGATTTCTGAGCGTAGGCACTCGAAGCACCAAACGCCAGCGCGACGCAGGCCGCAAGTAATGAGGTGACGGTCATACGGCGAAAGCAATTCATCAGCACCCCTCTGCAGTCTGCGCGACTGTGATTCGTCAATAATATGACGTCAGAAAAAAATCAGTCAAACCGGATGGCGACTTTACCCAGCAAGGTGTTTTGTTCGACGTATTGCTTGGCAGCTGGCAATTCATCAAACGAAAACGTGCGGTCGATCACTGGCACGATGCGACCATCGGTAATGGCGGGCATGACCTCGCGCTCGAAGCCACGTTGCGCAACCGCCCGCATCGCCGTCGAGAGGGGTGCATTCGACAGCCCAAAAATCTGTAGGCGTTTGCCATGCACCGGCTCAATATCGAGCCCAGTCAGCATCTGCCCATCAACATAGCCGACAACCGCCAGGCGGCCGAAATCAGTGAGTGCCTCAAGACATCCTGCAAACGCGCTGCCGCCCACCAGATTCACAGCGAGCCCGACACCGGCGCCGCCTGTGATCTGCCGCGCTTGCTCAGCAAAGTTTTCGCCACGCGTGACTATGCCGGCGTCGAGGCCGAGCTCCTTCAAGCGCGCAAGCTTTTCTGCGGAACCGGAGGTACCGATGACCTTAGCGCCGCAAATCTTTGCGATCTGTAACGCGGCGACACCAACGCCAGAAGATGCTCCGGCAATCACCACCCACTCACCGGCTTGCACACGACCGAATTGCAGGATGGCCTCGTAGGCGGTGATATAGGCGATCGGAATCACGGCGGCCTGTTCCCAATTCAGACAAGCCGGAACCGGCGTGAGCAAGGTCGCTTCGACAGCCACGTATTCAGAAAAACAGCCTTTGGCGCGAAACATGACGCGGTCGCCGACCGCAACCCCGCGTACATTGGCACCGATTGCTTCGACCTCACCGGCGCCATCGACGCCGGCGGGACGCCCGCCCTTGGCGCTATGCAGTTTAATGGCGCCCATAATGTCGCCGCGATTAATGCTGGTGGCACGCACCCGCACCAGCACCTGGTCAGGGCCGGGAGTGGGTATTGGCAGCTCGCGCAGTTCAAGCTCGGTACCGGTCGCGGTTTTGTTGATCCAGTAAGATTTCATTAGAAGGCTCTCTAAATATTCGACCTAGGTCGTGATTTCAATGTCAATGTCGGGCCCTTAGGGCACGGTGTTAGATGTTCTGCTTGACCAATTACCCCATGGGAAAACAAGAGTCCCAGGAGAAAAAAATACAGTCCCGAAAGGTTAACACGCAGGTCTCTGATTCGTGTCAAGGTCGGGAAGCCAAAAATATCAGATCCGTTCTGAACATATGGTTTGCAGGCTTGCTCTGGTCCCGTCGTTAGCACTTCGCTCAACGGGCGCGTTGGGTCATCTCTCAATTTTCTTTTGACGAACGCGCGCAGCGAAACCCAATATTGTGATGACCCGCTTTGGGATTGCGAGATAAGTTTCTGCCTCGTTGGGTTGTCGTGAGCTCGTCTTCGCTTGAATCATGGCCGCCACCGCGAGTCGAGCGAACTGGGCCAGGATTTTGCTGTTCTCTTTCGTCGTCAGCGCTGTAGGGGTAGGGTCGATAGGCGCTAGCGACCCATTCCCATTGATTGCCAGATAGGTCTAAAACTCCGTACGGGCTTGCTCCTTCAGGAAACGCATCAACCGGTGCCGACGAGTTATAAGGTGCGCCGTACAGTGCCCGCTTGTTGTTCGGCCTTGAATTGCCCCACGGATATTTTCTGCCATCTGTTCCGCGTGCGGCTTTCTCCCATTCTGCCTCGGTCGGTAAGCGCTTGTTCAACCAAGTGCAGTAATCACGAGCACCTACCCAACTCACTTCATTGACTGGGTGCGATGCGTAACCCACGTCTGCTTGCCATAGCGAGTTATGCTGATGAATTCTGGCATCGCGATCATCGTCGTCGTAAAACGATTCACCGAGATGATTTTTTAAGCCGCGCGTATTTAGAAATTTCGCAAAATCAGCATTGCTGACCGGAAGCACATCCATCAAAAATGATTTCACAAAAACCCGATGCTCTGGTTTTTCATCATCGGGACCATTATTAGAGCCCATCATGAAATGGCTCTCTGGAACATAGACCATCTTGTTGAATGAGCTGGCATCGATGGTAGTTGTTTGGGCTTGGCTGATTGCGGTGAGCACAAACAACGTCAGCAAAAAGAATAGCGTTCTAGTGCTAGTCATATTTTTGAACCTGCAGACGACAGAGTGATAGGCTTGGTGAATGGAAGGGAACTTAAGACTCAGCAAAATATCATAAGTTAACCCAAAGACCTCGGTCGAAGTCTTTGATTTTGGGTTACGCTGCTTATTCTCAACAACAATTTTCGGAGTCGAAATGTTTAGTCACGTAATGGTAGGTGCAAACGATTTAGAAGCGTCGCGAAAATTCTATGACGCAGTTTTTGGTACCTTGGGTATTGCGCCAGGTGTCATCAACCGAGATGTTCGTTACTTCTATCGCACGCCCACCGGTGTTTTTTCGTTTACGCTGCCTATTGATAACAAGGCTGCGACTCCAGCAAACGGCGGTACGATCGGATTTTCGGCACAATCTTCAGAACAAGTTGATGCGTTTCACGCCGCTGCACTTGCAAATGGCGGCACAACCTGCGAAGACCCACCTGGCTACCGCGAAGGCCCCGCTGGTAAGTTGTATCTGGCGTATGTGCGTGATCCAATCGGCAACAAGATTTGCGCGATGTTGAGAGTGCCGAAGTAAGTGTTGCGTGGGCGGCAGAGAACTTTAAACATGCGCGCCCATTAAGCTGCTCAGTGGAGTCGTTGAGCAGCATCGTTTTCTGGTAACTGAGAATTCAATCCGAAGCAGTACGATCAGGCAAAAATACCTTCAAGAGGAAACCATCTATGCAGCTCTATATCAGCCCAGGTTCACCCTATGCGCGGATCGTACGCATCGTAGTCATCGAGAAAAAATTATCCGAAAAAGTCGAAGTGATTGCGGCTAAGACTCGCACGACCGACAGCCCCTACTATCAGATTAATCCTTCGGGTAGAGTGCCACATTTAGTCTGCGCTGATGGCCTTGCGCTCGAAGATTCTGGCTTGATCAGTTCTTACCTTGATCACCTGGATGGTCATCCCAGTTTTGCGTTACCTGCTGGTGCGCCCGGACTCGAGGCCAGGCGCGTTGAAGCGTTGGTGCGAAGCACGCTTGATGGCTTGGCGGTGCTGGGACGCGAAAAATGGCGACCCATAAACGAGCAATCTCCTAAGATTGTTCTTCACGAAACTGATCGCGCTAAGCGCTTGCTGAATCTGTGGGAACAACAAATCAGTCACCCCTTGTTTCATGGTCAACTGAACATGGTGCAGATCGTGTTGGGCTGTACCTTAGGGTTTGCTGATTTGATACCCGATTTTTCATGGCGGCCGAATCATCCCAAATTAAATGTTTGGTTTGAATCCATATCAGCAAGGCCGTCATTTTTAGCGACAAGACCTCCCATGCCTAAGTAAAGGCTGCAAGCTCGCCGTAAATTGTAAAAGAGGAGGACTGCACATCAATCCATTGTCTCTATTGGAGGCGGCGTTGCAACCCCATATGTGAGGTTCAGCGCTGTGAACATTTCGCTGCTGATGTCTCCCACAAAATATGGTGCGATTTCTCTTGGCACAGAATTTGCTTGATCGGCCTATCATAGGATATTGATTTTTTGAGAACGCAACCATGTCAACGTCTCGTATTTTCGCCCTCGCCAACTACTTACAACCTTCTGACCAAGAGCCTGTCCGATCAGTTGTATCACGCACAGAAGATACCGCGATCGTTGCGTGGTACGTGAAGCCCGGGCAACATTTACCCGCGCACTCACATCCAACCGGCCAAGACACTTGGATCATCGTGTCGGGCACTGGCACGTATCAGTTAGATAAAGAGGGCAACACCAAGATCATCAAGGCGGGCGATATTGTTATCGCCCCAACCGGCGCTGTGCATGGCGTTTACAACCATGGCACAGAACCGTTGATATTTGCTGGTGTCGTTGCTCCTGCTGAATCAGGTTTTGAACTGCTCGGATGAAAAGGGTAATCTTCTGGTTTTTTATCGCGTAGTTTTTTAGGTTAAGGTCAGTCTTGCCGGCTGCTTCAATACGGCTATTTTCAATGTCTGGGCAGCAGTTGTTGCACGGCGACGCAAACCGGTGTGAGGTCAGGGATAATCAAGCGCGTAAAGCGCTCAAGCGCAGGCCGCATCTCTGCGACGTTGGGTGGCGCTGGGTCAAACGCGGGCAACAACTGCAAGGCTTCGCGCTCAGCCGCGCGACAGGTGCTTTCACGCGCCTTACGCATTGCTGAGGGTTCGTAAAGCGCCTCAAGCCAATTCGGGAAGGAATCCGTTAAGGCTGGCCAACGGGCAATTTCGAGATAGAGGCTAGGGATAATGCCCCCTTGTGCACCCTCGTGGTACTGTGCAAGCGCGCGAATGGCGCTAGCAAGCTTTGGGTCTAACGTATCGATGCGAGGCAAGGGTGCGGCTGGCGTCATTGCTATGGGAGCCGGCGTCGCTGAAAAAGCTGGTGTGGCGTAGTCGATCCCTTCGAGGCGTAAGCGCAGCGCGGTCAAGACGATAATGTTGGTGCTATTGCCGCGCACATAGTCCGCCATCATGTCACGAAACGCGGTTAACTCAGCGCCACAGACGCCAGCAGCCTGCCAAGCCTCAGCGGTGACGGGCGGCAGTGTGGGTAGTTCGATGGCGTCAATCAGTCGTTGACGGGCATCCACCAGCTCTTGTGAGGCCACAAGTGGGCGCACGCCTTTCCAGGCCCAGTCGATGATGCCCGGCAACGCCGCAAAGTGTCGCCAGATCAGATTGACCATCGACAAGCCCGACACAGCGCGAATATCGGCATAGGTCGCTGCGATCTCGGGTGACGCGTTGAGTGGATGGACTTCAGGAAAGTTTGTCATAGACTCAGTATTTCTCTTTTGTTGACGTTAAGTCAGTCATGCCATCGCACAGCTGCTCGGTCGCACCAAACAAGTCACTTGCATTGTCTAATTGATCAAGAGCAAGACAACCAGCCCAAAGGTGTTCAAGTGTAGACCTTGACCAAACTTTGCGACCAAGCGCAACGAATTTTTCATGAATTTGCTCAAGCGTGTTGGGAAACTCAGGCTCACCTTTCATCACTCGGCAATGGCCAGAGAGCCTCGTGCCATCTGTCAAATCAATCTCGACATCGCAGCACTGTTCAGCAGGATAGCGTTCACTGTAAGCCAACTCTTCAGAAACAGTCACTAAGCGGGCAACTCTTTGTATGCCTGGGTTAGCGACTGCCACATCATCAAAGCAATCCAAACTGCTATGTCCGTGATACAAAATCGACGCTAGGGCAAAGGGAATCGAAAATTTAGCCCCAAAACTATTGACGACGAATTGATTGTTTTTTGCGGCAGCTAGGCGATAGGTTCGCACGGTAATGTTTGCAATCAGATCGAACTGCAAACGTTGTTCTGGTAGTTTGTTTAGAGCATCTTCGAGCGCATCGATGGCACTGTGTAAGGAACGTGCAGTTGGATGCAACTTAAAATAATTTTGTGCAAGCAACCATTGCAACCCTAACTTAGCGCTCGCCTTTTCGGGATCAAACTGCTCGGATAGCACCTTGCCATAGATCGAAGCAACGCCATCGTGTTCGCCCGTAAAACCACATTCGACCAGACGCACCGCCAACAAGCCCATGTGGGCGCTATGACCCGTGTATATATTACGCACTGTAGCGCCATCGTTGAGCGTTTCGTAACTAGTCGCGAGCCCCATCGTCGCAGCCACATTGATCAGGCAGCGCATGGCAGCGACATCAAAGCTCTTGAGCACGCCGAGTGCAACGGCAGCACCAATGACACCAAAGGTGCCGTGTGGGTGCACGATTGGTCGAATTTGTGCCGCATAATTAATGCGAGCTGAGACCTCATAGCCAATTGCAATCGCTCGGATTACATCCCTGCCAGACACTGCAGAGTCTTGAGCGTAAGCCAACACGATAGGCAAAATTTGAATGCCAGGATGCCCTTTGGCTAAGGTGCTTCCTTCATCAAGCTCGACCCAGGTGCCGGCACAGCCGTTTAGCATTCCGGCATCTGCAACAGATGCTTTTAAGCCAGTTCCAATGATCCATGAGTTGCCGTGTGACTGTGCCGTGATGTGAGCGCGCACAAGTTTTTTCATTTCTGGGGCTTGCATCCCCACCGCAATCACTGCAAGCGAGTCAGCGACAATCCATTTGGTTCGGTCTTTCACCTCAATAGGTAAGGCATCCCACAGCGTCAAGCAAGCAAACTCAGACAAATCATCTAAATAGTCTTTCATTTTTTTAATCGACCTGAGCGCCCGATTTCTTCACGACTTCAGCCCACTTCGCAATATCTTTTTTTAGAAACTGCGCAAACTCGTTTGGTTGATTACCAAATAATTCAATATTCATGGCGGCCAAACGTTCTGTCACGCTAGGTGTCTTGAGTGCACTAATAAATTGTTGATTCAGTAAGGTAATCACGTCTGCGGGCGTCTCTGCAGGCGCCAGAACACCTTGCCAAACCATGACTTCAAACCCAGGCAGACCAGACTCAGCAATAGTGGGTATCGTTGGGAGGTTAGACGTACGCAGTGCTGCGCTCGAGGCGATGGCTCGTAGCTGGTTTGCCGAGATATAAGGCAGTGCGGATAAGACGTTATCAAACCCCACCAATACACGCCCTCCGATCAGATCCGTCAGCATGGGCGAGCTTCCTTTATACGGGACATGCAGCATCTCAATGCCTGTCAGGTTTTTTAGTAGCTCCATCGCCAAATGACCCGCCGTACCGTTGCCGGCAGAGCCATACGCGATCGGTTTGTTTGCGGTGCGTGCAAAGGCGATCAGCTCAGTCAGATTCTTGACGGGAAGAGAGGAGTTCACCACTAACAGATACGGAGCGCCGGTTAAGAGCGCAATCGGTGCAAAATCTTCGATCGGATCATATGTCAAATGACGAAACAAGCTCACGTTCGTCGTATGATTTGGGCCCGTCAGTAGCAGCGTATAGCCATCGGGTTTGCTTTTTGCAACATATGAAGCGCCAATGTTGCCAGCGGCCCCAGCTCGGTTTTCAACAATCATTTGCTGGCCGATGTTTTCGCTGACTTTTTGGGCAAGTAGGCGCCCGACAATGTCGGCGCCACCTCCGGCGGCAAACGGCACGACAAGAGTAATCGCCCGATTTGGAAATGTTTGAGCGGCGACAATGCTGCTGAGCAGGCTAACTAAGCTGAGCAGGCCACTGAAAAAAATTTTATAAATCGAGTGCTTTTTCATTATTCAAGATTTCAAAATGTTAGACAGACAAACCGATATTACGTATAGGCCAACGCGTTGGACATAGGAGATGATATTACGTATATGCTAATGCGTTAGACATAGGAGCTGATATTGCGTATATGCTAACGCCAATGTTAACCAAAGCGATCGAAGTCACGCCATGACAAGCCAAAATCGTCCAATTTATCTGGATCAAGCGAGTGAATTTCTTTACGCAACGACACTTGACAGCATCAATGCAGACGCTCGTGCTCGCGCCACTTCAATCTTTGCTGACTGTATTGCGGTCATTGCAGCGGGAATGCAAGTCAAAGAGATGCAATCTTTTTATCGGGCTCATAGCCGCACAGCAGCTAAAGGTGGCGCGTCAATCATCGGAACGGGCTCAAGTGCTGCAGCCCTTGAGGCGGCCTTGCTCAACGGTACTGCTGGCACTTGGTTAGAACTAGACGAAGGTAATTTGTTTGCGATGGGACACCCTGGCATACAAATCGTGCCCGCGGCCCTCGCGGTTGCACAAGAAATCGGGTCCTCGGGCGCCGAGCTGTTACGTGCCGTGACCTTGGGCTATGAGTTATCAGCTCGCATTGCGCGCTCTGCTACTCTTCGCATTCAAGTACACCCTCACGGAACCTATGGCGTGATTGGTGCCGCGATCGCCGTTGGGCTACTTAAAAAATTTAATGCAACACAGCTGCGTGAGTTGCTGAACGTTTCGGCGACGATGGGTTTAGCCACTAGTCGAAACACCTTGCTTGAAGGGTCGACTGTGCGCAATATCTACACCGGCCACTCGGCTTATATGGGGCAAATGGCCGTCAAGTTGGTCGAGACTGGGTTTACTGGTGAAAAAGACGGAGTCGGTACGACGTTTGGAAAAGTCTTGTCGGATACCTTTGACTCGCAGCGTGTTGTCGCAGCGCTTGGCAGTGAGTGGCTGATTGCACAAAACTATTTCAAATTACATTGCACAGGGCGCTATGTTCATTCAGCGATTGATGCGCTAGAAGACGCGCTCACACACACCGACGTGCAAGCATTAAATATTGCAGCGATTGAACGCATTGAGGTTAAGGCCTATAAATTCGCGGCAATGCTGTCCGGAAAAAATATCACAACCAGCTTTGGTGCGCGCTTCTCAATTCCGTTTGCACTTGCCACCATTCTTTATCACAAAAAATCTGATCTCAAAGCCTTTGATGAAGAAGCCGTCGCCAATCCTGACATTCAAAAATTAATGCAACGTATCGACGTCGTTGAAGAACCGACTTTTAATCTTTCATACCCGGCCGAACAACGGTGCAGTGTAGACATCATTTTACAAAACGGTACACGCGTTGTTGGAAATTGTTTTGTCACCAAGGGTGAATCGGCTAAGCCTCACACTGCGGCTGAACTTAAAAATAAATTTATGAATCTTGGTGCTCCGATCTGGGGGCAAGATCAGACCATTGAACTTTTTAAGACGCTCTCAAGCCTTGAGACGATTCAGAACATGTCTGACCTTTCAAAGCGTTTTACCCTTTGATGTTCTATTCACTACTAAAGAATATTCGACTGCACAACGTGGAGTTTGTGCAATCTTCCTTCCAGTTGCTGAGGCGGCTATAGGGTAATCCTGTGTTTAAAAGTGAAGCCTTGCATTGACCTGACTGAAGTGAGAACATAGAATCCAAGAGGCAAGACGCGTTTCGCTGCCCAATACCAATGTCGCTGTTTCGAAATAATCAATAATCAATAAGCAATAGAAATAATCAATAAGCACTAAGCAGCGACGAATAAAAAGAATATTTAGAGTTTTCCCACCGCAATACGTTTTAAGATTTTTGCCAAGTATTTCATATTGCACCGCAATATGAAATGCTATCCATACGAGCAGGGACTTCAGTACGTATTGTTTAACTTTTGCATGAGGATAGAGACATTCATGAAAATCAATACTTTGAAAACAATCGCGGGCGTAGCGTTTGCGGGCATGGCGTTTACAGGCCAGGCCGTCCTTGCACAAGACTGTGAAATCAAAATTGGCGCGGTTGCTGTGCTTTCAGGACCCGCAGCGAACTGGGGTCAGTCTTTGCGTGCTGCAGTGGCGATGAACGTCAGAGAAGTCAATGACGCTGGTGGGCTGAAGGTGGGCAATAAGACGTGCAAAGTGAGTTTCGTCGCACTTGACAGCAAGTACACCGCTGAGGGTGCTGCGGCTGCGCTCAACGAGTTGGCAAGTCAGGGGATTAAGTTGATTGTCGGGCCGCTTGGCTCGCCAGAAGTCACCGGCGGCAAGCCAGTCGCTTTGCGCAATAGCATGCTCATGATGTCAAACAGTTACGCGAAAGACGCCATTGGGCCGAAATGGCCGCTTGTATTTCACGTAGGCCCTGGTGCTAGCGGCTGGGCAGATCCAATCATTGCCGAAGCGAAGGCGCGTTTTAAGATCACGCGTGCGGTTGTGGTGGCTCCCAATGATCAGGGCGGGACAGACATCGCTTCAGTCGATGCCGCAATGTACAAAAAGAACGGTATCGAGGTCAGCGAAGAATACTACCAACGCGGCACAACAAACTTTGCACCGATCGTCTTACGCATTTTGAGTAAGAACCCTGATGCGATTGACTTGGCGTCGTCTCCAGGAGGTGATGCGGGGACCTTTGTTAAGCAATTACGCCAAGCTGGGTTTAAAGGAGTGTTCGGTCGTCTGGGCGGCCCAAGCACCGACGAAATCGTTCGTATTGCCGGCGGCCTGGATGTCGTCCAAAACATGTACTGGTATGAGCCCATTCTTCGCACTCCTGCGATTGATAAGGTCGATGCCAAATACAAGCAAATGTTTAACCAAGACCCACCAGCTATCACCTTTTTCTATCAATGGTTAGCGGGCTCGCGGATGGTGATGAAGGCGATTGAAGCTGCCGGTACCGCTGACGATACCGCTAAGGTGGCTGAGGCTTTGCGAAAGCTGCCTGTCGATGATCCAGATTTGGGTAGCGGTCACTGGATTGGTCAGGATTTCTTTGGCATTAACCAAGAGATGTCACATCCCTTTGGTGTAGGTTTGATTGCTGATGGTAAGTATTTGCCTGTCGTCGCTAAGCCGGCAGCGGCAGGAAAATAAGTCAAGCGCACTAGAGGCTGGGACGCCACAAGCACGAGCTAAGCATCAAACAAGAATAGGTAGAGGGGCGAGCCATGAGTATGTTTTTTGCTACGGGATTGATCGGTATGACGCTTGGGGGCCAATATGCATTGCTGGCCTTGGGTTTCACACTGATTTTTGGAATCATCGGAGTGATGAACTTTGCTCATGGCGCCTTTTTTGTCTTTGGTGGCTATATTGCTTTTGCCGCTGTGCAGTTTTTGCAGTTTCCGTATCCGATTGCCGTTCTGGCAGCGGGGGCTACGTCTGCAGCCCTTGGCTATCTATTCGAAAGATTTTTTATAGAACGTACGATCGATGATGAGTTGAGCACACTTATGCTAACGCTGGGCCTTGCGCTGATTATGATCACTTTCCTCGTGGTCATTTTTGGTGTTGAGGGGGCGAGATTCGAGTTTCCGATTAGCGACGTCCTTGTCTTTCAAGGGATGTTTTTGCCGGTTGCCAACATCATTTTGGTGCTGTGCTGTACGGTCATCATCTTGGGCGTGTATTACCTGCTTTACCGCACAAGTTTCGGTCGTTCTTTGCGCGCAATCTCGTGTGACCGCGAAATTGCAGCGACCTTGGGTTTACGCGCCAATTTGTTGTTTCCCTTGGCGTTCGCCCTTGCGACGGCTCTGGCGGGTGTGACGGGCGCCCTGGTCACGCCGATACTGGCGTTACATCCCCATGTGGGGGATCATGTCTTGGCGATGTCCTTTATCGTCGTCATTCTTGGCGGTCTAGGCAGTTTATGGGGAGCCGTAGCGGCAGCCTTTTTTGTCGGGCTGACTGAAGCGTATTCCAGCGTCTACCTTGGGGGCACCAAAGGCGCGCTAGCTTTATTTGTTTTGGTGATGATCTTGTTGGTCGTTAAACCCTCCGGTCTGTTTGGCCGTGAGACGAGAGGGGCGTGATCATGACTCAGCAAAAAGTGAATCAAAAAATTCATTTTGACAACACGTGCATCATTTCTTTATTAATGATTGCGGCTTCGCTGTACATCCCTTTGTTCAGCACAAACTTATTGGCCTACTCTGTCCTCAACCAAATCATGATGGTTCTTCCGGCCGCGCTGAGTGTGTTCTTGATGCTCAGAATGGATCTGCTGAGCTTTGCTGTTCCGGCCTTTATGTGCCTAGGCGGCTATGCGGCTGCACTGTGTGCAAAGAATGTCTCTACCAATGTCTTTGTATTAATTGCAATCAGTTTTATCGTCCCAATGCTCGCTGCGATCCCAATAGGTGCAATGATTCTAAAGTTGCGTGGGGTCTATTTTGTGCTCGTGACATACGTCATGGCTGAAATTCTGCAACTCGTGTTGGTTGAGTTTCCTGAGTTAACCGGTGGCACGAATGGTCTGACAGACCTGCCTGCGTCAACTATTTTTGGTGCAGAGATCATCAGTAACCAGGCTATTCTGATTGTGGCGATTTTGACGGCTTTACTCGCAGCACTTGTCGCATTTGTTGCAATTTTAAAATATCACAAACAGTTTGATGCTATTCGCGAAAATGAACTTCTAGCGCGCAGTCTGGGTTTAGTGGTGTGGCATTACAAGGCGATTGGCTTCGCCCTAGCTGCCGGCTTGGCTGGGCTGTCGGGCTATTCGGTGGTCAACATGTTGCTGACAGCGCATCCCTCTTCGTTTACTTCAATTAGCGGCGTCAATTACATCGCCTATGCCTACATTGGCGGACAGGCTGTGATGCTCGGATCTCTCATTGGCTCAACGTTACTGGTCTGGGCCACCAACTACTTTAGGGTTGGTGGAGAATATTCACCTGGCATGCTCGGATTGCTGATCATCGTTGTGGTGCTTGTTTCACGTGGCGGCATTTACGCCACGCTGATGAATCTGTATTACCGCTTTCGTAAAAATAAAATAAAAGAGTCAGATCCTTTGCAAACCGCAGAGCGGAGGGGCTGATGATGCAACCGACGATGAAAGTCATTGGCTTGACCAAGCATTTTGGAGGGGTCAAGGTTTTCGAGAATTTGAGTTTTGATTTAAATAAGAATGAGATTCTGGGTGTTGTGGGGCCTAATGGCGCGGGCAAAACGACGCTGATTAATGTTTTGTGTGGGGCAATTGCCGCTAACTCAGGAGAAATCTGGCTTGAGGGCAAACAAGTCAACGGTAGTCTGCTTCACGAAATGAGCAAACTTGGTGTGTTGAGATCCTTTCAGCAGGCTAATACGTTTGGCGTTAAAACGGTTAGAGAAAACCTGCTCTACGCACTGACCTTTAGTGGCCAGGATTTGAACCCTGACCAGACTGCCATAGATTTGCTTGCTCAATTTGATTTGTTGCCAAGACTCGATGAGCAAAGTAATAAGTTGGCGTACGGTTTGCAAAAAGTGTTAGGCATGATGATGATTTTTTTGGCACGACCTCGCGTGCTTCTTCTCGATGAGCCTGCGGCGGGCTTAGAGGTCAGCGAACGCCCTAGGATTGATGCTTTTATCGCAGCCGCACAGCGCGCTTATTCAACTAGTGTTCTGATCGTTGAACACGATATGACGCTGATCAGACGCCTTTGTTCTAGGATGATCGTGCTCGATGCCGGGCAGTTAATCGCGATCGGCGAACCGCAAGACGTCTTAAGTAGAAAAGAGGTTCTGAACGCTTATATCGGCGAAACAGAGGACCAAGGATGCTAAGCGTAAATAATATCGATGTACGTTACGGTGGCATTCGCGCTTTGCAGGGTGTGTCGATCAAGATTGAGCGAGGCGAGACGGTGCTGCTTCTTGGGGCCAATGGTGCCGGTAAATCGAGTTTGCTGAAGTCAGTGATTGGCACGGTCAAGCCCTTAGCGGGTGAAATTGTCTTTGCCGGAAACTCTATTTCGTCTTTGCGCTCGGATCAACGCGCACGACTGGGCATGGGCTATTCGCCAGAAGGCCGTAGAGTGTTTGCCACGATGTCAGTCTATGACAACGTCTTGTCGGGTGCACCCGGCATTTCTGAAACGGCCAGAAAAGATGCCTACAAACGCTTGTCAGGGTTGTTTCCATTGTTGTCTGAGCGTGCCATGCAGCCAGCGGGCCAGTTAAGCGGTGGACAACAGCAGTTGGTCGCGTTTGCCCGAGCGATGTGTTCATCTCCGACGTTGCTATTGCTTGATGAACCCTTTCTAGGCTTGGCACCCATCTGGATTAAACAGGTTAGCGATGCCATCCGTGAAATGAAAAAGTCAGGCACCACAATCCTGATGAGTGAACAAATGGCGGTACCCGCCTTAAAAGTTGCCGATCGTGGCTATGTCTTACGCAGTGGAGAAGTTCGCCACAGCGGCACGACAGCAGAGCTCAAAGAGCTTTCATTAAATGAAGAGTATCTGTAGCACTGTCTGACGAATATTAGGATGAGAAATAATTTTCTTATCGTAACAACGCGGCTCATGATTCGACGAAAAATAATTGTCTTATCGTAACAACGTGACGCAAATTAGACGAAAAATAATTGTCTTAGCAGATCAACATGACGGCGTAAGCAGTACGCTCATTGAGCTAAGCTGCCCGTTGATCGAGCACCTCTTTAGCAACCCGAGAGGCTTCGAGCGCCGCAGGCCAGCCGCAATAGCAAGACGAGTGAATCAAAATTTCTTGCAATTCAGCTTTCGTCCACCCATTGTTCAGCGCGCCATTGATGTGCACAGCTAACTCATGGGTTCTGCCTAGCGCGATGAGAATACTGATGGTCACTAAGCTGCGCGATTTGACATCTAAGCCTGGACGCCCCCAGATTGCCCCCCATCCGATCCCCATGACGGCTTCTTGCAGGGGTTGAAGAAACTCATCCTCTTTTGCTTTTTGCAATGAGCGGTCAACGTGCGCGTCACCTAGCGTGGCGCGACGCATGCGTTCGCCTAAGGCTAGAGTTTCGGGTGAAATGAGTGCAACAGGCTTTGAAGCGTTTGTCATGTGTAATCCTATAAAAATGTGTAAGGTGAACGATAAATGTTTAGCGGAGAAGCTAAGTGTTTAAGGGGAGAACTAAATCTTTATCGAGGAACATAAATGTTTAAGGTGAAAACTAAATCTTTAGCGAGGAAGATTGACCAAGCCGCCGCCATCTACCGGCAACTCGACGCCAGTAATAAATTGCGCCTCATCAGACGCTAAAAATAAGGCGGCATTGGCAACGTCCCAGCCTGAGCCCATGCGGTTGCGTAGCGGGACTCTGACGTTGCGTTCAGCAACGACCTGCTCGCGCGTCTTGTTAAAAACGGTCGCTCGCGTATCGACTGACATTGGGGTGTCCATCAGGCCTGGCAAAATAGTGTTCGCGCGAATGCCGTACTCAGCGTTTTCGATCGCTATTTGTTTGGTGTAAACAATCAAGGCGGCTTTGGTGGCTTTGTAAGCGACCCAAGGGTAGCGCTGATAGGCCGAGATCGACGAAATCGTCAGGATGACGCCAGACTGCTGCTCACGCATGATCGGCAACACGTGCTTGCAAGCCATCACGCAACCCCGCAGGTTGACGTTGGTAATCAGATCAAAGGCCTCTTCCGTAATCTCGGTTGGGCTGCCGTCGTTGCCGGCAACGCTGATGCCAACGTTGTAATGCAAGATATCGATGCGACCCCACTTCTGTTTAGCAAAGGCCATGACCGCAGCCAAATCACTTTCTTTACACACATCCGCCTCAAACGGGATGATTTCTAAAGCGCCGTATTCGTCGGTCGCAATCTTGCAGGTCTCTGTGACTGAGGCAAGGCTGCGATCGACCGCCAAAATGCGCGCGCCTTCTTGCGCAAAACGTAAAACGGTTGCCCGACCATTACCAGTTGTCATGCCCGGACTTTGTCCGGCGCCAATGATGACGGCAATCTTGTCCTTGAGTCTCATGTTTCATCCTTGTTTTTGCTGTGAACTAGCTGCTCTTTCAGTCTCATCTTTCATCCTTATTTTTGCCGCGAACTTCCTGCTCTTTCAGTTTCACGCTTCATCCTTTTTCTTGCTGCGCACCTCAACGCCAGCCCATTTTTCGTAATACTGAATGAGCGTGGTGAAATCAAGATCGGTCCCGCCTTGGGTCATCGCAAATTCCCATACTTGGCGGGTATTGTTCGCCACCCACATTGGTACTTTGAGCTCTTCGGCTTCGATCAGACCCAGACTGATATCTTTATGCAAGGTGTGCGTCGAGGCGCCATAATCAAAGGTGCCGGGTAAAACAGATTTTGGAACTTTGTCTGTTGTGGCGCTATTGCGCCCAGTGCTGGCATTGATCACCTTGACCATCAGGTCGGCATCTAGGCCTGCCTTAGCACCCAGCACTAGCGCTTCGAAGGCCGAGGCCATATTGCTTGCAGAGATGATGTTGTTGACCAGCTTCATCATTTGCGCCATGCCCGGTTCAGGTCCAATCTCAAAGACATTTTTACCGATGATGTTCAAAATCTTTCGAACGCTTTCAATCACGGTCGCTTCACCCGATACCATGATTGCGAGGGTATCGTCGTCTGCGCCGCGCGGTCCTCCGCTGACTGGGCAATCCAACACCTTGATATTTTTAGCTGCAAGGGTGTTTGCGATCTCGATTACAGGGCGACGACCGATGGTCGAGGTCTCGAGATAGAGCTTGATTTTTTTGCCATGGATCACACCCTCGGTACCGTAAGCAACAGCTTTGCTCACCTCGCCATCGGGCAGACAGGCAAACACCATCTCGACCGCGTCTGCGATTGAGGTTGGATTGGAATGAACCACTACATTCCAATTGGCAAAAGCGGCGATCTTAGAGGGATCAACATCATAGACGTGCAGTTTGATACCCGCCTGGGCCAGCCGACGTGCAATACCACCCCCCATTGCGCCGAGCCCAATAAAGCCAATTGCAGTTTGTTCGAGCGACATCTAGTTCTCCGATCAGTCTGTTTTTATCAAGGATGACTTGTTAGTTTGTAGTGGTTGGTAGTCTTTTGTAGTGGTCTGTAGTGTCACGGTGCACGTAGGCGCCCGCTCGTTGTATCTTAACTAATATTTAAGCTAACAGTTGGTAAACGCTTGGGCCAGATCACTCTAAGGCCTGATGTAAGCCGCGCATTTTAGACAAGAGAGCTTGAGCCATAGGTACCTTGGCGAGATTTTGCGCCTCACCTTCTGGCGAATCTAAATCAAAAAGCTGCTCAACGTTGTCGTTGCGCCCACGAAGGTATTTGTATCTTGTGCCTTCTATGATGGCGATGACACCAAAGGTGTCGCCCGAAGCAATCGATATTGACGATCGTGGCGTCGTGACTTGTAAAGGAACTCCCTGCCAACTTGACGGCCTTGAGTACTGCAAAGTCGTCATTGAGATCCTTTCCAGAATCGGCTGAGCCGTCTTGAAAAAACGCTATATTTTTGCCGTAAAACGTCTTGAGATGACCAAAGTTCGTATGGTCACCACCTAAAAGAAAAATTGACTGATAACCAAAATGGCTCAAGGCTTCATTGATGGTGGGCGATGGTTTCTTTAGCCCTGACCAATCATTTGAACGTAAGATTCCGAGTAAGCCACAAAACGAAAGCGTGCAGATTGAATGTGCAACTTCGATTTTTTGTAGTTGTTTCTTTTCAAGTAACGAGGATAAAAAAGGTGTGTTGTCCGGGCTTGCGCCATATACGCCCATCTGATCTCTACGCAAGGCATCAATCGTGATCAGTACGAGGGGGCGAGGTTGGATAGTTGAGCTCGATGCTTTCAGATTGAATGCAGATTTTCTAAGTTCAAGTTCAGTCAGAAAAATTTCATTCGAAGCGAAAGAATTTAAAAGCTCACTGGGCGCGGCAGAGATAAATAGTTCGGATGGCGCCAAAGAACTCAGCCGCCAGTTGCACGCCAAGGGCTTCGCGCCCGTTTTGTAAGGTTTGTCCGTAAATCAGATCATAGATTGAGGCTAAAAACTTATAGGTTTGTTTCACTGAGCCGATGGATGATGTTTTCATCGATTTTGATTGCTATTGATGGCCGCCTCTGGCTTTTTGGATTTGCGTTCGGATGGTCTCTAAGCCAATATTTCCTGCTTTTTGCATTGGTGGATAATCCACCAATGTTTGCGCAAGTTGGTCGATCGCTTGGTCTACAAACTGGAAGCGCCAAATCTCATACCAAAACCAATTATAGAAAGCTAAAGAACCGTTTGCACCCGCTGGCATACCCATGCGTTCGAAGGGATCAAGGCGCAGATTCGTTAAGATCGGCCAATCGACTTTTACCGTCGCGCCTAGCCAGCCGTTAGGTTGATCGGTAAAGCGGTACTTGTAGTCGTCGATTCGTATGGCTGACAGCGTGTTTTCGGTGAAATAATAGATTTCATGACGCGTCGAAGGGCCGGCCCCGGTAAGCAGTGGTGTCTGATCGTAGCCATCCAAATGTACTTTAAAACTTTGGTCGCCGATTTGTTTACCCTTGAGTAGCTCGTTGGTGATACTTGGGTTGCCTGCAGCCGTCACCAAGGTCGGAAACCAGTCAAGACCAGAGATCAGACCATTTTCGACTTTTCCTGGCTGAACTTTTCCTGGCCAACGCAAGATTGCCGGAACTCGGAAACCGCCTTCGAGTGCCGAGCCTTTACCGCCAGCAAAAGGCGTGTTGCCCCCATCTGGCCAGGTGTAGTTCATGGCACCATTGTCAGTCGTAAACAGAACGATGGTGTTGTCTTCGACACCTAAATCTTTAAGTTTTTGCATGACTAAGCCGACGTCATCGTCGAGTTGAGCCATTCCTGCTTCTTGCTCCGTCCAGCCGTTCTCTGCATTGCGCATCGACTCATATTTTTCTGAAAGATGCGTGATCTTGTGCATTCGAGTTGGATTGAGCCAAACAAAAAAAGGTTTGCTATCGCTCTTAGACTTCTCAATGAAGGCGAGGGCTTTATCGCGAATTTCATCGTCAACAGTTTCCATTCTTTTTGGATACAACTCGCCAGCATCTTCAATTTTTTGTTTGCCGACTTTGCCCCAACGCGGCATGATCGTCTGGTCATCGGTCGTGGTTGCCCAACTGTGCAACATGTTGCGAGGACCGATTTTATCTTTTAGCTGTTGCGGGTAGGTACGGTGAGAGGGATCCTCCATCGCATTTAGGTGGTAGAGGTAGCCATAAAACTCGTCAAAGCCATGAACAGTTGGTAGAAATTCATTACGGTCGCCAAAGTGATTTTTGCCAAACTGACCTGTCGCATAACCCATCGATTTCAGCACCTGCGCTAACGTGGGCGCTTGCGCAGGTAGCCCAATCGGAGAGCCTGCCTGCCCGACCGTCGTCAGGCCTGTGCGAATCGGAAGTTGACCGGTAATAAAGTTGGCGCGCCCGGCTGTGGAGCTTGCCTCGGCGTAATAATCGGTAAAACGCATCCCTTGGCTTGCAAGCTTATCGAGGTTGGGTGTTTTGCCTGCCATCATCCCTTGGTGATAGGCTCCAAGGTTGAACCAACCTATGTCATCACCCATGATAACGATGATGTTTGGCTGCTTGGTTTGAGCCTGCGCCTCGAGGGGCAAGGCGCCCAAGGGCCCAAGTCCCAAAGAACTGATTAAGGCACAAGCGAGTCGTTTTTTAAACTGCATCGTAGCATCTCTAAAATTTGGGTGATGAATACATAGTAAGCCCGTATCCTTAGCACGACCAAGCTATCAAAAGTTAGATTGATACTGGCCTAGAAACATCTCTGTATTTAGGTAGTGCGCTAATTTTGCTTCAGTCTCTTGCAAGCCGCAAGCCCGTCAGTTGCCAACGCGCGTACGTTGGGAAAAAATTGCGATACGTGTTTCGCGAATGTCCGGCGGATGTATAAGCCGAGCTGCCTCGTAGCACCATTTGGTTGACCATGAACTTGCCGTTGTACTCGCCAGCGATACCGCCCCAAGGCTTGTAGCCGGGGTAGGGGCTGTAGTGACTGCTCGTCCATTGCCATACTTTGCCAAATAAATCTGTTGCGGCGTGTTCTGCGGCAAACGCTTCCCATTCGAACTCGGTCGGCAGGCGAGCGCCGGCATATTTTTTTATATTTTCAGAGGCCCAGCGCGCAAAGGCATCGGCTTCGAAGTAGCTGATATGGGCGACTGCTTCTTGCGGAGCAAGAGGATTTTGACCATAAAGGGAAAATTGGTCATATGAGCCGTCTGGTTTAGATACCCAATACATCGGCGCCGAAATATTTTGTGTTTTTACCCAGGCCCAGCCCGCATCCAGCCACCAGCGCGCGTCTTGGTAGCCCTTGCCCTTTATAAACAGTAGCCAGTCAGCATTTGTGACTAATGTACTGCCCAGAGCATGTGCAGAGTTCAAGGCAGTGTGCCTTGGGCCTTCGTTGTCAAAATGAAATTCACCGCCTTGGTTTCCGATCTCAACCGAGCCAGATTTGCCCTCGATCCATTTAAACTTTTCAGGCGAAGAGGATGATGGCTTGTCACGTAAAAAATAACGTGGCAGTAAAGAATTGTGAGAAAAAAGATGTTGGATGTCGGTTAATAAAAGCTCTTGGTGTTGTTGTTCGTGATGGATGCCAAGTGTAATCAGCCACCGCAGCTCGGCTGTATGGTTGTCTTTGAGTAGGGCGTTGATTCGTGCATCAATATTGGCGCGCCACTCAAGCACTTCGACGAATGTTGGTCGGGTGAGTAAGCCGCGCTGATTACGGGGATGCTTGTCCCCGACACCGTTGTAATAACTATTGAACAAAACAGCAAACTGCGGATTCCAGAACTTAAAATTATTTTCGTAAGGCTTTAGCACCATGACTTCGTAAAACCAAGTCACGTGGGCCAGATGCCACTTGGCCGGGCTTGCATCATCCATTGATTGCGCCTGACAATCTTCGGGGCTCAGCGGTTCGGCTAAACGCGTTGAATAAAGTCTTGACGCGTTAAATTCAGTCAAAAGACTTTCAACTGAGGCTTCGATTGGCTGGCGATTACTGGGCATAAATGAGTGCATAGTATTGTCGTGGATCTGTCCAAATTTTTAGCGCCTGAAAGCCAGATTGGTTCAACAAGTGTTGAATAGAGGCGATCGTATATTTGTGCGAATTTTCAGTGTGTATTAATTCGCCTTTCTTGAAAACGCGTTGCTTGCCGTGCCATGCAACGGTGGTGTCACGCAGTGCTTCAAGATAAAGTTCGACGCGTTCTTTTGACTGATTGACTAGCACTTTATGGCAAAAATGGCTGACGTCAAAATTCGAATCGATGATGGCGTTGACAGAGCGAAGAATATTCAAATTGAAGGCAGCAGTGACTTTCAGGGGATCATCGTAGGCGACCTGCAATACGTGGTCTGCCTTCATGAGATCAACCCCGATCAGCAAACCGCCACCAAGTGCTTCACGTTTGATTTGTGTCAGCAAGGCTTCGGCCTCAGTCGGTAAAAAATTACCAATGCTTGAGCCTGGGTAAAAAAACGTTCGAGGTGCTTGCGTGATGGTGTCAGGTAATTCGAGCGTTTGTGAAAAATCCATGCCGATCCCGTACATGGGGATCTGGGCATACTGACTTTGCAATTTTTCTAAGGATTCTTTCAGGTAGTCAACTGAAATGTCGATGGCAACATACGCTGACGGCGTAATCGATTCAAAGAGGTGGGCAGCCTTCTTACAATCGCCGGCGCCTAAATCAATCAAAACAGGATTTTTGCCGATTGCAGCAGCAATTTCGCTTTTGTATTGTTTCAGCAAACTCGTTTCAACCGCGGTTGGGTAGTACTCTGGTACGAGTGTGATGGCGGTAAAGAGATGAGCACCTAGAGCATCGTATAAAAACTTAGGCGAGATCGATGCCTTTTCGGCCAATAACCCCGCTTCAATCTCAGAATACAGAGCAGACGGTTGTATGACTTGGTGGTTTTCAAGAAAAACAGGTTTTTGCATGACGAACAGGTGACCTTGGCGAGACTAAGCGGACTGTATAACATGAGATAACATCGAATCACACGCAGCGGATGTCAATCACACTAGGCCTATTCTTAGGCCATCTTCGGAGAAGTACATGAAAGCGATTTGGAATGGTGAAGTTCTAGCCGAGTCTAATGACACGGTGGTTGTTGAAGGCAATCACTATTTTCCCAGTTCTGCCTTAAAGACAGAGTTTTTTAAACCATCCTCCAAGCAAACAATCTGTTCCTGGAAGGGCACTGCGCATTACTATGACGTCTTAGTCAAGGGCGAGTTGAACAAAGAAGCGGCGTGGTTCTATCCCCATCCTAAGGTCGAGGCCAATCAGATTTTGGGCTACGTCGCGTTTTGGAAGGGCGTTGACGTTCGCGCTTGACCGTAAGACTTGCAGGGGCTAGCTGCCTAAGATAGCTGACATTGCGTACAATCGGACTGATTAAGCGACCGATATGACCACCTACGCAGACGTTTCTCTCTTTCCACGTAATGCCAAGCCCCTGAGCAGCTATCGCAAGTTCTGGGCGGCGCGTTTTGGCGTGGCTCCCTTTTTGCCGATGAGTCGCGCCGAGATGACTCAGCTCGGCTGGGATAGCTGTGACATCATCATTGTCACGGGCGACGCCTATGTTGATCACCCCAGCTTTGGCATGGCGGTGATTGGGCGGATGCTTGAAAATCAAGGTTTTCGTGTCGGCATCATCGCGCAACCCGACTGGCAAAGTGCTGAACCGTTTAAAGCTCTAGGTAAGCCTAATCTGTTTTTTGGCGTGACCGCGGGCAACATGGATTCGATGATCAATCGCTACACCGCTGATCGCAAAATGCGCAGCGATGATGCGTACACTGCAGGTGACGTTGGGGGCAAGCGCCCCGACCGTGCTGCCATTGTGTACACGCAACGGTGCAAAGAAGCGTACAAAGAGACACCAGTGATTTTGGGTGGCATCGAGGGCTCCTTGCGCCGTATTGCCCACT
>CANCMG010000034.1 GCA_947378965.1 Alcaligenaceae bacterium
CAAAAGGTCTTGCGCGCCGATCATCCCGATGTCACCGTGCACGGCTTCGGCGGCGTGCAGAAAAAAAGATGGCGTTCCGGTTGAGGCCAGCGTGGCCGCAATTTTGCGTCCGATATGGCCCGTTTTACCTAGGCCGCAGACAATCACGCGCCCTCGGCAGGCAAGGATGAGTTCAACGGCCTGGACAAACTCGGCACCCAGGCGCGACTTGAGCGCCAGAATCGACTGAGCTTCGAGCTCGAGAGTTTGCCGGGCAGAGGTTAGCGCCGCTGAGTCATTGAGCGATTTGGGGGGTGTGAGTGAATCTAGGCTTGTCATGGTTTGAGTTTAAACGGTTCAGCGCCCTGTGGGGGCGCCGCTAGCGTATTCTATGGGTCTGCGCATTGAATTTAGCGTGCATAAGGTTTCTACTGATTTTTTACCGCGGAGTGCTGTTTGATGATTACGCCAATTCCCTATCAAGACCCCAAGGATCTGGTGCGTGGACTGATCCGCACGGTGCCCGACTGGCCAAAACCAGGGGTGATGTTTCGAGACATCACGCCGATGATGCAAGATCCGCGAGCCTTTCGTGCGTTGATTGATATGTTTGTCTATCGGCATATGCGCAACCGGTTGGATGCAGTCGTTGGCGTTGACGCACGTGGGTTTATTTTTGGCAGCGCCTTAGCCTACGCGTTGAATGTCGGCTTCGTGCCAGTTCGCAAAGCGGGCAAATTGCCGTTTAAGACCGTGGCGCAGCCCTATTCGCTTGAGTATGGTGAGGCGACCGTCGAGGTGCATGAAGACGCGATTAAGCCTGGGCAGCGCGTGCTGCTGGTCGACGATTTGGTAGCGACTGGGGGCACCATGCTGGCGGCGATTAAATTGTTGCAACAACTCGGCGGTAATGTCGCCGAGGCAGCGGCGGTGGTGAACCTTCCTGCCTTGGGGGGCTCGGCGCTGATTGCTCAAACCGATACGCCATTTTTTAGCGTGTGTGAGTTTTAGGGTAAGTCGGGCATGGTCGGCTTGATGCCTAAGGCCCTCGGGCACCGGTGTTGATCGGTGCGCTGATTTAGGCCTTGTCTGGCGCAGCGACATGCGACAAAAATAACTTGTAAACAGGATTGTCTGTTTCATTAAAGTGCGGGTATCCAACCTCCTCTAAAAAGGCCTTGAAGGCCTTTTTGCTGCCGTGTGGCACTTGCATGCCGATCAAGACCTGACCATACGCTGCGCCCTGATTGCGATAATGAAACAGACTGATATTCCAGTCGGGTTTCATCGCTTGCAAAAAACGCGTCAGCGCCCCTGGGCGCTCTGGAAACTCGAAGCGATACAGCAGTTCATTGCTGGCCAGCGCCGAGTGTCCGCCAACCATATGACGCAGATGTGTTTTCGACATTTCATCGTGGCTGAGATCGAGCGTGGCAAAGCCATGCTTGCGAAAGTTTTTTGCAATGTTTGTGGGTTCGTTCGCATCCGCGACCTGAATCCCTACAAAGACATGTGCTAAGTGCACATCTGAGATGCGGTAGTTAAATTCAGTGACGTTGCGGTTGCCGATTAATTCGCAAAACGAGCGAAAACTGCCGCGTTGTTCGGGCATCGTGACGGCAAAGACTGCCTCTCGGGCTTCACCCACCTCGGCGCGTTCAGCGACAAAGCGCAGACGGTCAAAGTTCATGTTGGCGCCGCAGGCGATGGCGACCAGAGTTTTGCCCTGAAGCTTGTGCTCAAGCGCGTACTGTTTGGCGCCGGCCAACGCTAACGCCCCCGCGGGCTCAAGCACGCTGCGGGTATCCTGAAAGACATCTTTGATCGCAGCGCAGATTGAATCGGTATCGACAACCACAAAGTCATCAACATACTCGCGCACCAGGCGAAAGGTCTCGACGCCGACTTGCTTGACCGCCGTACCGTCTGAAAATAAGCCAACTTCGGCGAGAGTAATCCGACGGCCTGCGCGCACGCTTTTTACCATTGCGTCAGAGTCAACCGTTTGAACGCCAATGATTTTGATGTCGGGGCGCAACTGTTTGACGTAAGCAGCGATGCCACTAATCAGGCCACCGCCACCAATGGCAACAAAAATCGCGTCAATTGGGCCGGCATGCTGGCGCAGGATCTCCATGCCGATGGTGCCCTGCCCAGCGATAACATCGGGGTCGTCAAAGGGGTGAACGAACGTTAAGTGATGTTTTTTTTCAAGGGTGAGTGCATGGGCATAGGCATCGCTAAAGCTATCTCCATGCAAAACCACTTGCGCGCCAAGCGCGCGCACAGCATCAATTTTGACCGCTGGCGTGGTGGTGGGCATCACAATGGTGGCTTTGCAGCCTAGCCGCTGCGCCGAAAGTGCTACCCCTTGCGCATGGTTGCCTGCCGAGGCCGCGATGACCCCGCGCGCAAGGTTTGCACGTGGCAAATGGGCCATTTTGTTGTAGGCACCGCGCAGTTTGAAGCTAAAGACGGGTTGGGTATCTTCGCGTTTAAGCAGGACGGTGTTGCCAAGGCGCGCCGACAATTGCGGGGCGCGCTCAAGCGGTGTTTCAATCGCCACGTCATACACTTTAGATGTCAAAATGCGCTTGAGATAGTCGATGTTCATGTGATCCTTGGTCGCGCTTGATTGATGCACGAGTGTTGCGGCTGCGCGCCTCGCACTCTTGCTTGTCATTATCCCATGTGCCGAAGTCAGAGATTGATGCTTTAGGAGTGTGTGCTGGACTCTATTTTCGCCCCGTTACTTGAGCTGCTTGCCTTACCGTCGGTCGGTTTGGGGGCGATATTTGTGATCAGTGCGCTTGCCGCGACGATCTTGCCTTTGGGCTCTGAGCCAATATTTTTAGGCTATCTGGCATTAAAGCCAGAGTTTTTCTGGGCTGCCGTGCTGGTGGCCACGGCAGGCAATAGCCTGGGTGGCTTCATGACTTATTGGATGGGAGCGGGCGCGCATCTGGCTTTTCAACGCTTGCGGCGACCACGCTTAGACGCCGGCGGTACTGCGGTAGCCCAACAAGGCGAGCCCCGCGCAGTTGACGACCTAGGTTCGCCTGTGTCGCAAAGTCCAGCGCAGTGCGAAGCCAGCGCGAGCCCAGCGGGCACCGTTGCGGGGTCTTCGCTGCCACAAACACGGGCTCAGGCGTGGGTGCATCGCTTTGGCGCGCCAATTCTTTTGCTGTCTTGGCTACCGGTAGTCGGCGATCCATTGTGCGCAGTGGCGGGGTGGTTACGTTTGCCGTGGTTGTCGTGCCTGATTTTCATGATGATTGGCAAGTGCGCGCGTTACTTGGCGCTTGGCGGGGTACTTAAGCTGTTGCTTCTGTAGCGACCCTACCTCGGGCAAGGTTGTCGAGCCCCGAGCTTTGGGGGTATTCCAAACATCTTCATGGCTTCGCTTAAAATAATACATTGAGGGTAACTGCAAAGATGTGTCACCTATGAACGCCCCGTTCGCTAGTCATTTATTAAACGCCGAGCCTCTGTCTGACTCTCAGGCACGTTTGCGCGAAATCCCCTACAACTACACGTCCTTTTCAGACCGAGAAGTGGTCTGTCGCTTGTTGGGTGACGACGCCTGGGTCTTGCTGTTCGATTTGCGCGGCGAACGCCGCACTGGCCGCTCGGCCCGTATGCTGTACGAGGTGTTAGGTGACATCTGGGTGGTGCGCCGTAATCCGTACTTGCAAGACGATCTGCTTGATAACCCTAAAAGACGAAAATTACTGATTGAAGCGCTGCAACACCGACTCGCTGAGATCGATAAGCGTCGTGCGGGCGACGATGCCGGTCGTGACGAAAAAGTGGCAACTCTGCTCGAGCGCGCGCGCTTAGCGGTCGGGGCGTTTGAGCAAGAGTTCGAGCAGACTGGTCGCTTGCGGCGCCAGGTACAAAAAACCTTAGGTCGGCTGACTGCCCGCGACAACATCAAGTTTGATGGCTTGTCGCGTGTCTCGCACGTGACCGATGCGACCGACTGGCGTGTTGAGTACCCGTTTGTCGTGCTCACCCCTGATACCGAAGATGAAATCGCGGGTTTGGTGCGCGGGTGCATTGAACTAGGCTTGACCATTGTGCCCAGAGGCGGCGGCACTGGCTACACCGGCGGCGCGATCCCTTTGACCTGGCGTTCGGCGGTCATTAATACTGAAAAACTCGATACCCTTGGCGCGGTTGAACTCATCGCATTGCCTGGGGTCGCTGACCCCGTGGCAACCGTGCGCGCCGGCGCCGGCGTGGTAACGAAGCGAGTCTCTGAAGCCGCCGAGCTTGCGGGGTTTGTCTTTGCGGTCGACCCCACGTCTGCAGATGCCTCTTGCGTAGGCGGCAACGTCGCCATGAACGCGGGCGGTAAAAAAGCAGTGCTTTGGGGTACTGCCTTAGATAACCTCGCCTGGTGGCGGATGGTTGACCCCGATGGCAACTGGCTCGATGTCACGCGCCTTGAGCACAACATGGGCAAAATCCACGAAGCTGGGCGAGTTAGGTTTCAATTGCAATGGTCTGACGGCACAGCGCCCGCGGGCGAGCGTCCTTTGCGCACTGAAATTCTAGACGTCGACGGCGCTGGGTTGCGTAAGGTTGGGTTAGGTAAAGATGTGACCGATAAGTTTTTATCGGGCTTGCCAGGTGTGCAAAAAGAAGGCTGTGACGGTCTGATTACGGCCGCGCGGTGGGTGTTGCATCGTATGCCTCGCCACACTCGCACAGTCTGCCTTGAGTTTTTTGGTCAGGCGCGTGATTCAATCCCCTCGATTGTTGAAATTAAAAACTACCTTGATCAAACTGGCCGCGCCCGTGGTGCGTTGTTAGCCGGACTTGAGCACCTCGACGAGCGTTACTTACGCGCGGTGGGGTATTCAACCAAAAGTAAACGCGGCGTATTGCCAAAAATGGTGCTGTTTGGCGATATTGTGGGTGACGATGAGTCGGCCGTCGCTGCCGCGACCAGCGAGGTCGTGCGACTCGCCAATACACGCCACGGCGAAGGCTTTATTGCTGTCAGCGCAGAAGCGCGTAAAAAGTTTTGGCTCGACCGGGCACGCACTGCGGCTATTGCGCGTCACACCAACGCGTTCAAAATTAATGAAGACGTGGTGATCCCGCTTGACCGGATGGGCGAGTACACCGATCACATCGAGCGCATCAATATTGAGCTCTCGATTAGCAACAAGCTCAAGCTGCTTGATGCCTTGCAAGCGGTGTGCGCGGGTGGGTTGCCTGTGGCCAAGCTTGACCGAAGCACTGAAGAGGGCGTGTCGATCGAAGAGGCGCTCAACGAGCGTAAAGCGCAAGCCCTTGAGGTGCTTGGGCATGTGCGTCGGCGCTGGAAATGGGTGCACGACAATCTTGACTTGTCGTTGCAGCAAGCGCTTGAATCATTCGAGACGTATGGCTTGGGTGCCTTAGCTGTCACTGCGCGCGAGCGGCTGAACAACCAGCCGACTGCGCGTCTGTTTGACATGGCGCAAGACCGCAGCCTGCGAGTCTCCTGGAAAACCGAAGTCAAGGCCGAGCTCTCGGGCCTGTTCAGTGGCGCAGATTTTGCACCCGTCATGACTGAGCTGCAGGCTGTTCATGCCCGAGTGTTAAAAAGCCGCGTCTTTGTTGCTCTGCATATGCACGCGGGCGACGGCAATGTGCACACAAACATCCCCGTCAACTCTGACGATTATGAAATGCTTGGTGAGGCCAACGCGGTGGTGGCTCGCATTATGCAAATCGCGCGCGATCTCGATGGGGTGATTTCAGGCGAGCATGGCATTGGCCTGACCAAGTATGAGTTTTTATCTTCGGCAGAGCTGGCGCCGTTTCAGGATTACAAGCGCAAGATTGATCCAAACGATCACTTTAACGCTGGCAAACTTATGCCTGGGGCCGATTTGCGCAACGCCTGGACGCCGAGTTTTGGTTTGATGGGTCACGAATCCCTCATCATGCAGCAAAGTGATATTGGTGCGATTAGCCACTCGATCAAAGACTGTTTGCGTTGCGGCAAATGTAAGCCGGTGTGCGCTACCCATGTGCCGCGTGCCAACCTGCTGTATTCGCCACGCAATAAAATTTTGGCCACGTCGCTGTTGATTGAGGCCTTTTTATACGAAGAGCAAACTCGGCGCGGGATTAGCCTAAAACATTGGGAAGAGTTCGAAGACGTGGCCGACCATTGCACGGTGTGTCATAAGTGCTACAACCCGTGCCCGGTTGATATTGATTTTGGCGAGGTATCGATGAACATGCGCGCGTTGTTGCGTCGCATGGGCCATAAGTCGTTTAATCCCGGCACCTCTGCGGCGATGTTCTTTTTAAATGCCAAAGACCCGGCAACGATCAATGCAACGCGGCTTGCGATGGTGGGTGTTGGTTATAAGGTGCAGCGGTTTGTGCACGACTTGTTTTCAAAGTTTGCGCGTAAGCAAACTGCGAAACCCCCAGCAACCGTGGGCAAGCCTGCCCTGCGCGAGCAGGTGGTGCATTTTATAAATAAAAAAATGCCTGGTAACTTGCCTAAGCAGCCCGCGCGCAAATTACTGGATATCGAAGACGCTGATTACGTGCCAATCATCCGACCGCGTGAAACCTCGGCCGAAACGGAAGCGGTGTTTTATTTTCCGGGCTGTGGCTCTGAGCGTTTGTTTTCACAAGTTGGGTTGGCGACCCAAGCAATGCTTTGGCACGCTGGCGTACAAACAGTTTTGCCGCCAGGTTATTTGTGCTGCGGTTACCCCCAACGCGCCAACGGCATGGACGATAAAGCCGAAAAAATCATCACCGACAATCGCGTGCTATTTCATCGTGTTGCTAATACGTTGAATTATCTCGATATCAAAACGGTCGTGGTCAGTTGCGGCACTTGTTACGATCAGCTAGCAGGCTATGAATTTGACAAGATTTTTCCTGGCTGTCGCTTGATTGATATTCATGAGTACCTGCTTGAAAAAGGCATCAAGCTCGAGGGTGTTCAAGGCACGCGGTACATGTATCACGATCCGTGTCATACGCCCATGAAACTGCAAGATCCGATGAAAACAGTGCGCTCGTTGGTGGGTGATTCTGCGATTAAAACTGAGCGGTGCTGCGGCGAGTCTGGCACGCTGGCGGTCACACGGCCTGATATCTCTACCCAAGTGCGGTTTCGCAAAGAAGAAGAGCTCGCTAAAAACACAAAAGAATTGCGTGCAGATGGTTTTGAGGGCGACATTAAGATGTTGACCTCGTGCCCTTCGTGCATGCAAGGCTTGTCGCGTTTTGAGCAAGATACTGAAGCTAAAGCCGACTACATTGTGGTTGAAATGGCGCGACTGATTCTGGGTAAAAACTGGCTGGAAGAGTACGTTAAAAAAGCCAACGATGGTGGTATTGAGCGCGTGCTGGTTTAGCGTGCTGCGGGTACTGAGAGGGCACTAAATTTTTGATCCCCTTGGTACCACGTCTGCACGCATTCAGCGCGATCTTGTCGCCGCGACCGCACTAAGACTGCTGTAAGTTAAAACACACTGATGCATAAGGCTTGAACGTTCATGCGCTATATCCCCGAAGCTCAATCGTCTGTCGTCGTTACGCATGAGATGGCCTTTGAGGCCATCGGTGAAGCCTTTAAGGCGGCCAGCGCCTCAGGTTCGGTGGTGTTCCCGGCGCTGATTGCCCACGGCTCAGATCCAGGTAACCGCTTTTCGGTGAAGTCAGGTGCCACCGAGGCGCTCGCGGGTTTAAAAATGGGCTTTATCTGGCCCGGCAACACCGCCAAGGGCTTGCCGACGCACAATTCTGTGACGGTTTTGTTCAATCAAGACACCGGTGGCGTGCATGCTGTGATTGAGTCGGGCGTGGTGAACGCATATCGCACGGCTGCGGCCGACGCAGTGGCAACCAATCAGTTGGCGCGTAAAAATGCCAAGACGCTTGCCGCGTTTGGCGCGGGCAATCAGGCTGGCTACGACTGCATGGCGATCGCCCGCATTCGCAATATCGAGACTGTGCTGGTCGTCAATGCAGACCCCTTACGTGCAGAGCGTTTTGCGAAACGCCTGGCCGCGCACGGGTTGAAGGTCGAACGCGCATCGGCGCAAGACGCCTGCGAGCGTGCCGATATCATCGTCACGGCAACGCCCGCAAAAGCTCCGTTGTTTGAAGCGGCTTGGATACGACCAGGCACCCACATTTCGTGCATGGGTGCTGACGGCATTGGTAAACAAGAATTGCCCGTCGGTCTGTACGGCCGCGCGCAGCTCTTTTGTGACTTAGCAGCGCAGTCGGTGGTGATTGGTGAGTTTCAGCATGCGGCGACGTTGATTCAGGCCGGTACCGTCACCTTGACGCAAATCGGCGCTGTACTCAGTGGTCAGGCCTTGGGTCGTCAAGACGACCAAGCGATTACCATTTTTGATAGTTCAGGCATTGCACTGCAAGACCTTTATATTGCTGAGCGTTTGTTGACCGCTTGCCCAGCCAGCGCTTAGGCCTCAAGCGCAGGCCCAAGCTTAGCGAACGCTCTAGCCTGGCGCAAGCTCAGAGTTCACTCAAGCTAAGACTTAAGCCTAGATCAAGTTAGGCCTCAAACCAAGATCAAACCCAGATCAAACCCAGATCAAACCAAGATCAAACCCAGATCAAGCCAAGTCTCAAGCCCCGACCTCAATCCCTGCATTGAGGAGCGCTTCACGGATTGCTTTGGCAAACATCACCGCGCCTGGCTGGTCGCCATGAATACACAGCGTATCGGCTTGCACCTTCACCACGCTGCCGTCGTTGGCGGTAAGGGTGCCGGTTTGCACCATTTGCAAGACGTGCTTAATGGATACCTGCACGTCTTCGATCATGGCGCCTGGTTTGTTACGCGGGCTGAGCGTACCATCGGGTGAGTAGGTGCGATCACCAAACACTTCTTGCGCGACATGCAGGCCGATCGATTGTGCGATGGGTACCATGGCGCTGCCCGCTAAGACAAAAAACACAAGCTCGCGATCCACATCGTAGGTCGCCTGAGCCAACGCACGAGCAAGCCCTTCATCTTTGACCGCCATATTGTAGAGCTGACCGTGCGCTTTGACATGACGCAGACGAGCACCTTGTGAGGCTGCCACGCCAGCCAAGGCGCCAATCTGCACCACCATCATGTCGTAAGCCTCTTGATCCGTAATGGCCATGTTGCGACGACCAAAGCCTTGAATGTCGGGCAGTCCCGGATGAGCGCCGAGGGCCACGCCCTGCTTGAGTGCGGCGGCTACGGTCTTACGCATTGTGGCCGGGTCCCCGCCATGAAAACCACAGGCAATGTTTGCCGACGAGACGTAGGGCAAAATGGCCTCGTCATTGCCTAGTTTCCAAACGCCAAAGCTTTCGCCCATATCGCAGTTCAGGTCAATTCGTAGTGTCATGATGGTCTCAGTGATTAAGCAATAAGGTTCGCACAGGTTGTAGCGCTTGCGCAAGTGTTGCAAAAGCCTGCGCGCGGGCAAGGTCAAGCGCCTGCGCCTGCTCAAGGCTAATGGCTGTAAAGCTTACCGTATCGCCAGGCCCCATTTGGGCCAGACGGGGTAAGTCGACGCTCGCCACGTAAGCCATTTTGGGATAGCCGCCTGTGGTTTGGCGATCGGCCATCAAGATAATGGGTTGGCCACCCGCAGGCACTTGGATGGTGCCAAACGTCGTGCCTTCAGAGATCATTTGTCGAGGCGTTGTCATCAACAGAGGTACGCCCTGAAGCCGATAACCCATGCGTTCAGAGTCAGGGCTGATGCGGTAGGGTTCGGTGAGTAAAGCGGCGCAGCTTTCAGGCGTGAACTCATCCCATTGTTGGCCTTTCATCAACCGTACAACAGTGTGTCGTGATTCTGCAAGGGCGCTAGGCAGGTAGATTTTGAGCGACCACAGCTCCATGGCGAGCTCTTCGAGCCTTTTGTTTTTTAGCGGCTGCAGCAAAGGGATTTCGTCATCGCGTCGTAATGCGCGGCCATGCCATCCGCCCATCGCACTGCGCAGATAGGTGCTGGTGCTACCGAGTACCGGCGCGAGCGCAAAGCCACCATGTACCGCGAGGTAGGCGCGCGTGCCGTGCTGACGCACCCCAAAGCTGAGCTCATCCTTTGCCCGTAGGACGATCGGGCGATTGAGGGCAAGCGGCTGTCCATTTAATGTTGCACTCAAGTCTGCGCCGCACAGTGCGATACAGCACGGCTTGGTAAAACGAAGCGATGGGCCGGTGAGCGTAATCTCAAGCGTGGTAAGAGTGGGTTCGTTGCCAACAAGCATGTTGGCTAACTGATGGGCGCGCTGGTCCATGGCGCCCGCCACCGACACCCCTAAGTGTTGTTGACCAACGCGGCCGAGGTCTTGAAACGTGCTGAGCATCCCTGGCTTCAAAACAACGATGCTCATGCTTGCACCTGATGTTGCTGCGCAGCAAGTTCGTCAAACTCGGCTGGCGAGATCGGCACAAAACGAATGTGATCACCAGGTAACAGTAAGGTCGGCTGAGGGCGCGCGACATCGAATAACTTAAGTGGCGTCGCGCCCAAAATGTGCCAACCGCCGGGCAGCCGTGTGGGGTAGATCGTTGACTGGCGATTTGCAATCGCGACTGAGCCCGCCGGCACGACGGTGCGGGGGACTTCACGACGTGGCAGCGCGAACAACGGATCGTGGATACCAATATACGGATGACCAGGAGCAAAGCCCAGCATGAACACCATGCTGCCGGGCGCGCAATGCATTTGTATGACTTCATGCTCAGTAAGGCCTGTGACCTTCGCGACTTCACTTAAGTCAGGGCCGTGTTCACCGCCGTAGCAGACCGGAATGTCAATGGTTCGCGACACGCGCTCGGAAGGAGACACGCCAGCCTGAATCAAAGCGGTGAGGCCTTCGGAGAGTGTTCGAAAATTCGGCAAGCCGGTTTGAGGCTCTGCCTGGTAATGCACGGCCACGCTTGTGTAGGACGGCACCACATCGGTAATGCCAGGCAGGTTTGCCTCTCGAATTTTTTCGGCGGCTGCGAGGCAAATCAAACCCGTCTCGGCAAGAATCTTATCGCCAAAATCGAGGCTCAGGCAGCGGTCGCCTAGGTGGCGCAAAGTGAAGGTCGGTGCGATCATGCGGTGCATCAAGCTGCAGTAGATAAACGCTATATACGCGTTAACAATCGCAGTTTAAGCGTTTTTTTTAGCTTCAGACGGCAGACTGAGCGGCTAAAGATCGCGGAGCACGCGCTCGGCGTCGAACACTAAGCTAAAACAGCTACCTTGTCCGATTTTGCTCTGCACGTCTAGGATGGCATCATGTCGCATCGCGACATGTTTGGTGATGGCGAGCCCCAGTCCTGTGCCGCCAAGCGCGCGTGAACGGCCACGGTCGACCCGGTAGAAACGCTCGCTTAAACGCGGCAGGTGTTCAGAGGTAATTCCAATCCCCGTGTCAGTCACACTAAAACGGGCACGACCATCGGCTTGACCTTGCCACTTGACGCGAATAGTCCCGGCATCGGGCGTGTACCGAACCGCGTTCGTCAGCAGGTTCGAGAACGCCGAGGCGAGCTCTGAGGCATTGCCGGCAAGATCCACCCCTGCTTCTATTTGCCACTCCCAGTGATGGCGCCCACCAGAGAGCGCTTCAATTTGCGCGCGCGCAATCTCGATCAGTGGCGAGACGTGCACCGGTGTGAATTCTGCGCTTGGGGATGTTTCTAAGTCTGATAGCGTCAGCAAGTCGGTCACGAGCGACTGCATGCGTTGCGCTTGTTCAGACATCAGCCCAAAATAGTGTTCGCGTTGCTGTGTGCTTAACGCACCCTCTGGGGCATCACGCAAGGTTTCAACAAAGCCCGCTAGCACGGTCAGTGGCGTGCGCATCTCGTGCGACACGTTCGCCACAAAATCACGCCGTGTGGTTTCGAGCTTTTCGATTTGAGTGAGGTCGCGCGTGATGAGCAGTGTTCGGTCGCGCGCGTAAGGCACAAGGCGCAGCAGCAAGTTGTAATTGCCACTGGCGTGGTTGATTTTAAGAGTGAGCGGTTCAGACCAGTTGCCCGCCTTGACGTAAGACGCGAAGGCTGGCGCGCGAAGGATATTTTGTAAGTTTTGTCCGAGATCGTGCTCGGGCTGTAGGTGTAATTGCTTTTCTGCCGCGAGATTAAACCATCTGATTTGTAGGTCGGTGGTCAAGGTGACGACCCCCACAGGCAATGCTTGCCCTGCAGCCATGGCGCTGGTGCTAGTTTCTTCAAGCTCTTGGATGGTGGCGACCTGGTCGCGGATGCGGCGGTACAGCGCGGCCACAACGTCATCCCAAGGGCCGACGTCAGCAGGCGGTTCGCTCTCCGGCGACAGAATCCAGCGCGCCACACGCTCAGCGTGCCGGCGTCGAATGACCAACAGTAAGCCGGTTGCTAGCGAAAGCGCAACCCAGCCAAGCGAGCTTTGCCAGCGGTATTCAATCGCCAGGGCAACCGCTGACCAAAAGCCAATAAAAAAAAGTGTGCGTTTCCAGCTCATGCGCTTGATTGTCGCATCAAGCTTAAGATTTTGGGATCAGTGGCGTAAATCGGTAGCCGCTACCGCGCACCGTTTCGATATGAGGATCGTGCTTCGATGGTTCGAGTGCCTTGCGCAGGCGGCGGATGTGTACGTCGACCGTACGTTCTTCAACAAATACGTGATCGCCCCACACCTGATCGAGCAGTTGACCGCGTGAAAAGACTCGCTCGGGATGTGTCATAAAAAAATGCAGCAGACGAAATTCGGTCGGTCCAATGGCCAGTGGTTGGCCATTGCCTGTGAGGCGGTGCGAGGTGGGGTCTAGTTTGAGCCCTTCGACCTCGATCAAGTCATCGGTGAGTTGCGGGGCACGCCTTCGTAGCACGGCCTTGATGCGGGCCATCAGTTCTTTAGGCGAAAACGGCTTAGTGATGTAATCGTCTGCGCCTGCCTCAAGTCCGTCCACTTTGTCTTGCTCGGCACCTTTCGCGGTGAGCATAATGACGGGTACCAAGCGGGTGCGCTCGTCGCTACGTAGCTTGCGCGCTAAGGTGAGCCCTGAAGCACCCGGCAGCATCCAGTCAAGCAGGATCAGATCGGGTAGCTCGGCTCGGATGAGAGTCTCGGCTTGCGCAACATCGAAGGCGCGTAAGACCTTGTGACCTGCAAACGATAAATTAACGGCGATGAGCTCTTGGATGGCCGGTTCGTCTTCAACGACTAAAATAGTGCTTGACATGGTTTAGGTACCAGTTTGAATAGCATGCTTACGCGTGCAACGTGTCTATAGTATGGCGGCAATGTGTCATGTATATGACAGTGCATTTAAACAAGTGGTGGTGTGCGCGATGCGCAGCGCCTAACCATGCCTCGGCCGTCAGGGCGGTGGGCATGATGCAACAAGCGGGGTAAGAGGTATGGCTGACGAGAACACACATTTCGGTTATCAGACGGTCGCTGAGTCAGAGAAGGCGGCCAAGGTCGCACAGGTTTTTCACTCTGTGGCTTCGCGCTACGACGTCATGAATGACCTGATGTCGGCTGGATTGCATCGGGTCTGGAAAGCCTTCACCATCGCGCGTGCGGCCGTGCGCCCGGGGATGAAGGTTTTGGATATCGCTGGGGGTACGGGCGATCTGGCTCGAGCCTTTGCTAAGCAGGCGGGCCCGCAGGGCGAGGTCTGGCTGACAGACATCAACGACTCGATGCTGCGCGTTGGGCGTGATCGGTTGATCGATGACGGCGTGGTGCTGCCCTGCGCGGTCTGTGATGGCGAGCACCTGCCTTTTGCATCAAATTATTTTGATCGTGTGACGGTGGCTTTTGGTTTGCGCAACATGACCCACAAAGACCGCGCCTTGGCTGAGATGACTCGGGTACTCAAACCGGGTGGAAAACTTCTGGTACTCGAGTTTTCAAAGATTGCGAAGCCTTTAGCCCCAGTCTATGACTGGTACTCCTTCAAGGTTCTGCCATGGCTGGGTCAAAAAGTAGCAGGCGACGCTGATAGCTATCGCTATTTGGCCGAGTCCATACGTATGCATCCCGACCAAGAGACTCTGAAAAGCATGCTGAGTGAGGCAGGGTTGTCGCGGGTACAGTTCTTCAATTTGTCCGCGGGCTTAACTGCCCTGCACGAGGGGGTCAAACTAGGTTGATGTGTGATTTTAGTGACCAAATATTAAATAATACTTAACTTTAACGTAAGGATTTCGCCGCAAGGCTCAGTCAAATTGAACTTCTAGATAATTATGCCGTCCATGCTTTACAACCTGTTCAGGTTTCAGTAAGATTCAGGTTCTAGTAAGTTTTGAGGGTCTTTTGGTTTTCAAACTCTATTTGAATGTTTTGGCGCTTAGTCGCCCAGGAGCTCACGATGTCCCGATTTGTTACTCGTCTGTTTGCGGCAGCACTTATCACCTTAGGTGGTGTGTCGCTGTCTTCGGTTACTTTCGACGCCCAGGCGGCGCGTGCCGGTAGCGGCACCAGCTCTGGTAAGCAATCCAGCAATGTCAGCAGCCAAAAGCCGGCAGCTCCTGCTGCGGCAACTGGCTCAACAACACAAAAGAGCGCCACGCCAGCTGCAGCGGCCGCTGCGCCTGCTGCCGCTGCGGCCAAACCTAGCGGCGCTTCGCGCTGGCTAGGCCCATTGGCCGGCATCGCTGCTGGCTTAGGGATTGCAGCGATGTTGTCGCACTTTGGCCTTGGTGGCGCGATGGGTGACTTCTTGATGGTGGCGTTGTTGGCCGCTGTGGTGATCTTTGGTGTGATGTTCGTCCTGCGTATGATTCGCGGCTCTTCGGCGCAATCTGCACAACCCGCTGCACAAGGCGCAGGTAACGCTCCAGCCGGACACCTACCCGCCAACGAGACTTATCGCGAAAGCACGGCACCTAGCGCCGCACCCGTTGCGATGCCCGCCTCAGCCACGGGCTCAATGTCTGCGGCAGGGTTTGGTTCAGATGCACCAGCACCAGATCAAAACTGGTTTATCCCGGTTGATTTTGATACCAATCGTTTTCTACAAGAAGCCAAAGCGCAGTTCGTCTCGATCCAAAAGGTTTGGGATAGCGGCGACCTGACACAAATGCGTAACTTCTTGACAGACGATTTGCTCAAAGAGTTGCAGGCTCAGCTTTCAGGGCGCGTTGGTGAAAATCACACTGAAGTGGTGTTACTGAACGCCGAAATGCTAGGCATCGAAAAAGTGACCGATGGTCACCTGGCGAGCGTGCGCTTTTCGGGCATGTTGCGTGAGCAGGTCGGCGCTGAAGCGTTCCGCTTCGAAGAAGTCTGGAATCTCTTTAAGCCCGAGCAGGGTGGTTGGTTGTTGGCAGGTATCCAACAAATTCCAGTGACTCAAGCCAGTTAAATCTACGCTTCAATGCGATAAAAAAACGCCCGCTTAGCGGGCGTTTTTGTACGCCGGTCCGCTGACGGGCAGTTCACCCGTTAAACTACGCCTTCAATCAAACTTTCAGTGCTTGCCCCTACGTGACCATAGCCCTACCCTCCCTGCCAACGCGATTCGCCTTGCACCCCGTCAGGTTATGGGCGCAGGCCTTCAATCTGTTGACTCGGCAGCAACCTTGGGCGGCCCACCGTTTAGCGCTTCATGCTGGGCAAACGCTCAGAATCTGCCTGGGTGGCTTTCAGCTGACGTTCACCATTGGGCACGATGGCACACTGGTTGCGGCGGATTCGGCAGTCGTACCTGATGTTGTGCTTGAGTTGATTGCAGAAAAACTGTCATGGACGGCCTTGTTGGCACCTGACGCGCGCACAGAGATTGCCCAGTGGGTGCATGTCACAGGTCAGGCTGCGCTAGCGCAAGTGGTCTCTGACCTGGCGCGTGACCTGCGCCCAGATCCTGAAGATGCCTTGGCACAATGGCTGGGAGACGTGCCCGCGCGCCGTCTAACCAAAGGCCTTCAAGGGCTGTTGACCGGCGCTCAATCGTTCGCCCGGGGTTTGGCCGAAAACCTTGCTGAATACTTTTCTGAAGAAACCAACACCTTGACCGGTACCCCGGCGCTCGCGTCTCTGGTGCGCGAGCGTGAACTCACCGTGACTCACTTAGCTCAGCTCGAGCAGCGCAAGCTTGCATTGCAAGCCCGGCTTTCGCGTCTGACGCCGCGCTCAGGCGCTAGCGCATGATGTCATTGCCTCGTCTGCTGCGTATCATCGGCGTTGCGCTTCGCTATCGTCTCGATGAACTTGTGCTCTCAGGGATCGATCATCCAGTGGCCTATCGTTTGCTGTGGTTGGTGCGCCTAGGTTCGCGCCCGACCATGCCGCGTGGCTTGCGTCTGCGCCTTGCACTCGAAGCGCTTGGCCCGATCTTTGTAAAATTTGGACAAGTGTTGTCGACCCGCCGCGACCTGATTCCAATGGACGTTGCCGACGAGCTTGCCTTGCTGCAAGATCGGGTCGCACCGTTTGCCTCAGATAAAGCTGCTGCCATGATTGAAGCGGCGCTTGGGGCGCCCACCTCGACACTGTTTGCACAGTTCGAAACTGACCCAGTTGCCTCTGCATCCATTGCACAGGTGCACTTTGCCGTTCTTCATGATGGGCGTCACGTCGCAGTCAAGGTACTACGCCCGGGCATGCTCGAAGTGATTGATAAAGATCTGTCGTTGATGCGCGTGCTCGCAAGCCTGATCCAGGGCTTGGTCCCTGATGGACGGCGTTTAAAGCCTCGCGAGGTGGTCGCTGAGTTCGACAAACACTTGCATGATGAGCTTGACCTGCTGCGCGAGGCTGCAAATTGCAGCCAGTTACGTCGTAATTTTGGCCCTGAAAGCAAGCGCGGTGAGCTGCTGTGGGTACCCGAGGTGATGTGGGATTACTGCGCCTCGACCGTCTTTACGATGGAGCGCATGTACGGCATACCGGTGAGTCAAATCGAACGCCTCAAGCAAGTGGGTGTTGATATCCCAACGCTGGCGCGCACCGGAGTAGAAATATTTTTTACGCAGGTCTTCGATGATGGGTTCTTTCACGCAGATATGCACCCGGGCAACATTTATGTCTCGGATCAGCCCGACACCCTCGGTCGCTATATCGCGCTCGATTTTGGCATCGTGGGGTCGCTCTCTGAGTTTGATAAAAACTATCTGGCCCAAAACTTTTTAGCATTCTTTCAGCGTGATTACCGCCGTGTGGCGCGTTTGCACATTGAGTCAGGCTGGGTACCAGCCACCACACGCGAAGAAGAGCTCGAGGGGGCGGTTCGTGCGGTCTGCGAGCCCTATTTTGACCGGCCTTTGGCCGAAATCTCACTTGGACAAGTGTTATTACGCCTGTTTCAGACCTCTAGGCGGTTTAATGTCGAAATACAGCCGCAGTTGGTATTGTTGCAAAAGACCCTTTTAAACGTCGAGGGATTAGGTCGCCAGCTCGATCCGCAGTTAGACTTATGGAAAACGGCTAAACCTTACCTTGAACGCTGGATGCTTGAGAGGGTTGGTTTAAAAGGCACACGTAAGAAACTGATGCAAGAAGCCGGTCAGTGGGCGCAATGGTTACCTGAATTACCGCGGTTGGTGCATGCTCAGCTTAGTCGCGCAGATGTATCCGGTCAGGTCTTGCACGAGTTGCAGCAGATGCGGCGCTCGCGTGAACAAAGCAATCGTGTTCTAGTGGTACTAACGGGCGTAGCTGCCCTGAGTTTGGCAGTGGCACTCTGGACGCTCATGCGTTGATTGAAATTTAAACATTAAAGGCAGTGAACATGCTTTACACAGAACTCTTTAAGTCAATGGAATCCGTGCGCTGGAATATGGCCACCGATATTCCGTGGCAAGACTTTGATCGCAGCAAGCTCACTGACGAGCAGGCGCAGACGATCAAGATGAATGCCATCACCGAATGGGCTGCGCTGCCGGCGACTGAAATGTTTTTGCGTGACAACCGCGACGACAGTGATTTTTCGGCCTTCATGTCGGTTTGGTTTTTTGAAGAGCAAAAGCACTCACTCGTGCTGATTGAGTATCTGCGTCGTTTTGCCCCCGACTTGGTGCCCACTGAAGAAGAGCTGCACCGCGTGCGCTTCGAGTTTGACCCTGCGCCCCCGCTCGAAACACTGATGCTGCACTTCTGTGGCGAAGTGCGTCTTAATCACTGGTACCGTCGCGCCTCTGACTGGCACACAGAGCCTGTGATCAAAGAAATTTATAAAGTGATCGCGCAAGACGAGGCTCGTCATGCAGGCGCTTATTTGCGCTACATGAAGCGCGCGCTCACTCAGCGTGGACAAGAAATCGGCGCACAGGCGCGCATGGCGTTTGCCAAAATTGGTGTGTTGATGGCGTCGGCGCATCGCACGCCTCAGGCCCTGCATCCAACTAATCTTCATGTCAATAAAGACATGTTTCCCAATGACACTGTTCAGTCAAAACTACCAGAGCCAGGTTGGCTTGAGCGCTGGCTAGACAATCAAATTGTGTTTGATAAAGACTGGGAACACAAAGTCAGCACGCGTATTTTGCACAACATGTCGCTCTTAATGGATAGCTCGTTTAAAACCGTGCAAGACCTGAATCGCTATCGCAAAGAACTGATTCGAACAGCCACGGGGGCTGTAGGCGCAGTCGCTTGAGCGCGCGTTTCGAGGGCAAGCTGCTTTCAGCACAGCAGGCCGTTGAAAGGATGGCGAGTGGTCAGTGGCCCAAGCCTTTGGTGTTTACCAATGGTGTCTTTGATATTTTGCATCGTGGCCACGTCACCTATCTTGATGAGGCTGCACAGCTTGGCGCAACGTTGGTAGTGGGTGTGAACTCAGACGCCTCTGCCAAGCGTTTAGGCAAAGGACCAGACCGCCCGCTGAATACCGTAGCCGATCGCGGTGCGTTGTTAGCGGCGCTTGAATGCGTGACTGCAGTCGTTGTCTTCGATGAAGATACCCCCCTTGAAATCATCGGGCAACTTCGGCCCGATATTATCGTTAAGGGTGGTGATTACGAGATGCAAGTGCTGCCTGAAACCAGGCTCGTCGAGTCGTGGGGAGGCAAAGCTGTAGCAATACCGTTTGAGTTTGCACGCTCAACGACTAACCTGGTTGAAAAAATTCGACAAAGCTAAGGCCTGGTCATGAGTGACAAGTTGTTTAAGCTTGACGCTCAGGTCGTGCTTTGCAAGCCAGTGTGCACCGGCGGTCGGTACCGCCGAAAAAGCTTTTAGAACTTGAAACGCGAGCCACAGGCCCCAGTGAGCGGTTTGATCACGGTCTCAAACAGAGACGTCGTTTCAAAGCTTGCTGCAGTGGTGCGTGTGATGAGAAAGGCCGTCATTGAAGGAGACTGGCCGACGATCACGACCATGCGTCCGCCTAGTTTCAATTGATATTTCAGCGCATTTGAGACTTTGTCGACCCCGCCGCTTACCAAAATTGCATCGTATTCGGCTGTTCCCCAACCGTTATTGCCGTCACCAATTTCAACGGTGACATTTTTGCACTGTGCTTTTTGCAAATTTTGTTGAGCAAAGCTTGCTAAGCGCGGATCGATTTCAATCGACGTGACGGTGCGAGACAAGTGCGCAAGCAAGGCGGCCTGGTGACCTGAGCCGGTACCGATCTCGAGCACGCAGTTGTCGTGTTTGAGTTGCAAGAGTTGGGTGAGGCGAGCCTCAAGTTTGGGGCTGAGCATAGACTGACGCGTATCGACGGTGCCTAGCTGCAACGGAATCTCAATGTCAGCAAACGCCAGATTGCGAAAATTGGATGGCACAAACAGTTCGCGTTGCACCTTGAACAAGGCGTCGGTCACATTGGCGTCAAACACGCCCACTGGCCGAATTTGTTGTTCAACCATATTGAAACGGGCACGCTCAATCTCAGGCAAAGTCATTGCATTCATCATCTAGTGTGCGATGGCACTTATTGCGGAAAACCCTTATTGTAAGGGTTTTCCTGACCACAGCGCATGAAAATGGTGCACGGGGCCATGACCGTGACCAACTTTGAGCGAGTCTGAGTGAGCAATGGCCTGCACGAGGTAATCTTTAGCGCGTTTGGTGACCTCGGGCACGTCTTGCAGTTGTGGCAAGAGAGCCGTAATGGCGGCCGATAGCGTGCAGCCAGTCCCGTGCGTGTTGCGCGTTGGGATCCGGTGTCCAGGCAATTCAATCATTTTGTCACCATCATGCAGCACGTCAATGGTGTCGTTGCCTGGCAGGTGCCCACCTTTCACCAGTACCCAGCGATGCCCGCCGTGGGTCATCATGTTGCGCAGGCGTTCGGCCACCCGGCGCATCTCGCGTACGGTCTCGACGGAGCGCATTTCAAGTAAGACCCCAGCTTCGGGCAAATTAGGAGTCATCAAGGTTGCCAGCGGAAGTAATTGCTCACGCAGGGCACCGATAGCTTTTTGTTCGAGTAGTAAGTCGCCACTCTTCGAGACCATGACGGGATCTAGAACGAGATGGGCTGGCAAGAAGTGCCCGAGGCGATCTGCAACCACTTCGATGATGCCGGTTTGCCCCAACATCCCTAGCTTGACGGCATGGATCTCAACATCTGCAAACAGCGTGTCAATTTGTGCACGCACAAATTGCGGATTGATGGGCGAGATATCGGTGACTGCCTGAGTATTTTGCGCGGTGAGAGCAGCCACCACAGCGCAGCCATAGGCGCCCAAGGCGCTCATTGCCTTGATGTCGGCCAAAATGCCTGCGCCACCGGAGGGATCCATGCCGGCGATGGTCAGCGTGTTAGGAATGACGCGTGGGGCGTCGTCGTTGCTCATGTCTTGGCGTTCGAGGTCAGGGGTGCAATCAACCCGGTTGTTGGCGAGCTTGGTGCTGCCTGATAGGTCTTACGCGGCACGCGCCCAGCTAAAAATGCCTCACGGCCCGCCTCGACGGCTTTTTTCATGGCGCTTGCCATGAGTACGGGATGTTGCGCGCCAGCGATCGCCGTGTTCATTAAGACACCATCACAGCCAAGCTCCATGGCAATCGCTGCATCTGAAGCCGTGCCGACGCCAGCGTCGACCAAAACGGGTACTTTGGCTTGATCGATAATCAAACGCAGGTTCCAAGGGTTCAGAATCCCCATACCAGACCCAATCAAGGAAGCCAGCGGCATCACCGCGACGCAACCGATCTCTTCGAGCATGCGGCATTGAATTGGGTCGTCGGTGCAATAGACCATCACGTGAAACCCGTCAGCCACCAAGGTCTTGGCCGCGGCGAGTGTTTCAGGCATATTCGGAAACAAGGTGTGCGGGTCGCCAAGCACCTCTAGTTTGACTAGCGTGTGCCCATCCAAAAGCTCGCGCGCGAGTCTGAGTGTGCGTACGGCCTCGTCTGCCGAATAGCAGCCAGCGGTGTTGGGCAACAAGGTGAATTGGCTAGGAGGCAAATACTCAAGCAAGCTAGGCTCGCCGGCGGTTTGACCGATGTTGGTCCGGCGAATGGCGACGGTAATAATTTGCGCGCCACTGGCGTCAATCGCCTCGCGCGTTTGCGCGAAATCTTTGTATTTTCCGGTGCCGACAAGCAGGCGCGAACTGTAGGCCTTACCGGCAATTACCAAGGGATCAGACGAGTCTGTTTTCATCATTTTTTCATTAAGTCAAGGCGCGGTGACTGGTGGCAAACCGGTCGCGATCGATACAGTTTAACGTGACTGGCGCAGGGGGTGGAACTGTGTGGGCGTTGGGCTATTTGCGACTTTGTTCAATCAGCTCACAAATAGGCTCGGCCGCCTCGATTAAGCGTGGACCAGACCGAAACACGGCGTCCGCATCCACCATAAACACGCGACCGACTCGCGCGGCAGGCAGGCCTGCGGCCAGCCAGTGATTAACGCCGGCGCTATCGACGACTGGGGCGGTTCCTGTGCCCGTGCGCGCGATCAGCACTAACTCAGGTGTCCTGGCGGCTAGCTGCGCCAGACTGAGCTTTGGTGCCTCCGCCCCGTCCTCGGTAATGATATTGCTGCCGCCACACAGTGTAATCACATCCGATAAGAGATGCTCGCGCGTCAAGCCACCCGCGGGCTCAGAGCCAGCCTGCAGCAATACCCGCACGACACGCTTACCGGCAGCCGCCAGCGCCAAGGTGTCTAACTTCTGGCGTAGGGCCTGGGCACGCGCTTGGGCAACTGGGACGGTACCCAGCAGTATCCCAAAGGTTTCGATGCTGTCCGCGATTTCAATGAGCGAGGTCGGTGTACTGATAAATATAGGGACGTCGAGGGATGTGAGCGAGTCGAGCTCAGTCGTTCGCCAGCCAAACATTAAATCTGGCTTGTACGCTGCCATACGCGCTGGGTCTGGCGCACGTTGATCACCGAGCTTCGGCAGGCTGAGGGCCTGTGCCGGAAAATTACTACCGTCGGTCGTCGCAACCAGTTTATCGCCGCCGCCTGCAGCAAAAATTAATTCGGTGGTGTGAGGCGACAGCGAGATGACCCGGCGAGCCGGTGCTTTAAGTAGCACCGCTCGGCCGCTATCATCGATGACCTCGATTTCGGTCGCACTCGCCGCGAACGTCAAGAGACAGCACGCTAGAAAACCAGCTTGACAAAAAAAAGCGCGCATCACACAGTTCGCTCAACAATAACTCGATGGCTGATGCTACATCCGCCACGCTAAGTTGACAAATACATTCGAGCCCAAAGTGGTATAGCCCTGTATGAGCGTGTACTGCTTGCCAAAGACGTTGTTCCAGCGCACTTGAATTTCAGCGCCTTCGGGTAGGGGATAGCTGCCTTGCAGGTTAAGCAAACTATAGCCACCCAAACTGCCGCCCGACATCGTATCCTTGCGTTCGCTGCTGACATACCATTCGGCCGTCAAGCGGGCGCGTCCGGCGGCTTGATCCAGCGCAAGCTTCGCCACTTGCTGAGCTCGTTGTGGCAACAAGGCGCCGGTCTCGGCGTTGCGTGGGTCAAGCCAGTTCAAGCTGCCTCGCACTTGCGTGTCGCTAGTGAACCGATGCGAACCAAACAGACTCACGCCTTGAAGCAACGCTTGCCCGACATTGATCGGCGCGTAGGGTGAATAAACATCACCGGGGATGACCGGCTGAGTCAAGATCAGGTTCGTGATCTCGTTGCGATACGCGACCAGATTTAATTGGGTCTGTTCATTTGTGTATTTCAGCCCTACCTCGATATTGCGTGACTTTTCTGGTTGCAGTAGGGGGTTGCCAGCATAAAAAGGCGTGACCGGCCAGTAGAGCTCATTAAAGTTAGGTGCACGAAAGCCCGTATTTGCGCCGACCGTGGCTCGCCACTGCGGTGTGAGTGATAGGCCGTACACCAAGCTCCCCGTCACGAAGTTGCCGTACTGCGAATTATTGTCGTTGCGCACGCTTGCTTGCACCGACTGTGGTCCCCAAGCGCCCCGATAGATCCCGAACAGCGAGTTGGTATACCGCGAGGTCTGTTGATAGTTCACATACGAGGCTTTTGGATAGTCGCCATTTGACAGGGTGCCATCGACGCTCTGTTCTAAACGTTCGTAGCCCAGGGATACGATTTGAGTCGGTGAAAACTTAAGATCGTTTTGCCACAAGTATTGACCTTGGCGCGTCGCAAAATGTTGCTTGCCATCAACTGGGTTTGAGGGCACGAGATCAGCGCCCGCGTTCACCGTCTGATAGCGCTCATTGGTGAAACCGGCGCGTAACGTACTCGTCCAAAAATCAGATATCCGATTTTTGCTGGTTAGCATGTTGGTGCTGACGGTTTGGATGCCACGGTCGTTGAAATAAGGCGTGCCGGCGTCGTAGCCGGCATTGACGCTTGATTGATAACTTTGAAAAGTCAGTGTTTGACCCGGCTGCCAGGTAAAGCCCAAGGTGCCACCGACGTTGCTGCGGTAATACGAGTCTTTGTCGGGGTTGTAAGAATAATTACTAGGTCTCGTGGCGTTGGTACCCGCGCTTTGCCCATAGCCACCAAATAAGCTGTAGACCCAGCCGTCAGCGGCGCCTGACAAGCCGGCGTCATATTGCGCGGTGCCGTGGCTGCCGACCCCTGCGTTGGCGTAGGCTGAAAACGGCCGGTCTTGGTCGCCCCGCGTGATGATGTTGATCACACCGCCAATGGCATCGGCGCCATACAGGCTGCTTGCGGTGCCACGCACGATCTCAACGCGTTCGATACTGTTCAGTGGGATGGCACCCAGTGGCGCGTCGCCTGTGGTTGCACTATTGATGCGCAGGCCGTCAATCAAAATTAAGGATTGATTGCTGTTGGTGCCGCGGATATTGACGCTGCTTTGTGACTGCGGGCCGCCATAGTTGAGCGCCTCAATGCTGTGTTCGCGCATTAACGCGTCAGCTAGCGTGCCGTTGGGCAAGGTGTCTAACTCATCGCGACTGATCACACTGTTGTCGCCTAACGTGTCTGAAAGGGCCTCGGCGGTACGCCCAGGCGTCACCACGATAGTGGCAAGTTGCGGGGTGGGGCTAAGCTTTAGTTCGGCAACAGAGGGCTCGCGGGTTGCTTGGGCAGAGACAGTGTTTGTAGACGTCGTGGTCGTAGTTGAGGGGAGGGTTTGCGCGAGCGCGCTGGTCAAAACGGCCAAGGCCGCGGCAGCGGCGCCGAGCCGATAGATGAAAAATTGCATGAGTGACTACCTCGTAATGGCCTGCGTCCCCGCAGGCCTTGAACGTTGAAAAAGATTCAATACCCCTTAGGGTTATCGTCTTTGCGCAAACTGGCCGGTATCGGGCTGGCACCAAGGTTTTATTGCTAAAACCTTGGTGTTGACCGTTGCGGGGGCAGCACAGGCACAACCGTCTTGCGACGCGTTTCCCTGTTTCCCGTTTAACTTTCCCAATGCAGTGCGTCACCCTAAAGGCGCGCACCTGTATGCATCGAAAGCACCAGTTCTACGGCGAATGTTACACCACGGTGTTTTTGGTAAACTGTAGCTTCAGCCGTTGTTGCGTCTGACGCTGCGGTTTGTGCGGTGTTTGAAGCATCATCCGCCCCTCATGGTTGTTCTAATTTTCAGTGCTTTTATTCTAGTTTTTAGTGCTTGTCGTTTAATGGCGCTTTAAACCCGGTGCAGCCTCACTTTGCATCGTCACTCAGATTTTTAGCGTCGTGATGGCTTACCCTAAACTACCTTTTCCGCTTGCAAGCTATACCCGAGGCGCTGACTTTGCGCGCGCGCTGGGCTCGCGCATCATGATTCTTGATGGTGCGATGGGCACCATGATTCAGCAATACAAACTCTCTGAAGCTGACTTTCGCTCAGAGCGTTTTGCTGCCCACGGTAAAGACGTTAAAGGCAACAACGAATTACTTTCGCTGACCCGCCCCGACATCATCCTTGAAATTCATAAGCAGTACCTCGCTGCCGGTTGCGACGTGATCGAAACCAACACCTTTGGTGCCACCACGATTGCGCAAGGTGACTACGAGTTAGCAGAACTGGCTTACGAGCAAAACCTAGAGTCTGCTCGCCTTGCACGCACCGCCTGCGATGCCTACAGCACGCTCGAGCGTCCACGTTTTGTGGCAGGTGCTTTGGGGCCTCAGCCTAAAACCGCTTCGATCTCACCCGATGTGAACGATCCCGGCGCACGCAATGTCACGTTTGATGAATTGCGTGTGGCTTACACCGAGCAACTGAACGGCTTGCTCGATGGCGGGGTCGATCTCATTTTGATTGAAACCATTTTCGATACCCTGAACGCCAAGGCGGCAATTTTTGCGGTTGAAGAGGTTTTTGAAGCACGCGGCGAACGTCTGCCTGTGATGATTTCGGGTACCGTCACTGACGCTTCAGGTCGTATTTTGTCGGGTCAAACCGTCGAGGGGTTCTGGAACTCAGTTCGCCACGCGCGCCCGATCACAATCGGCTTGAATTGCGCACTCGGTGCGGCGCTGATGCGCCCCTATATCGCCGAACTCGCAAAAATTTGCGACACCTACGTTTGCGTGTATCCCAACGCGGGGTTGCCAAATCCCATGAGTGATACCGGCTTTGACGAAACGCCGGCAGACACTTCAGCGTTGCTTGAAGAGTTTGCTCGGGCAGGTTTGGTCAATATGGCCGGTGGTTGTTGCGGGACCACACCCGAACACATTCAAGCGATTGCTGAAAAGGTCAGCGCGCTGCCGATTCGTATCGTCCCTGACATCTCGGTTAAAACGCGTCTGTCAGGTCTTGAGGCGTTAAACATCGATGATGAGTCACTGTTTGTCAACGTTGGCGAGCGTGCAAACGTTACCGGCAGTAAGGCGTTTGCTCGTCTGATCCGCGAAGAAAAGTACGACGAGGCGGTGGCGGTCGCACGCCAACAAGTTGAAAATGGCGCGCAAATCATTGATATCAACATGGACGAAGCCATGCTTGACTCAGTGGCGTGCATGCATCGCTTTTTGAACATGATCGCCTCAGAGCCCGACATCGCACGCGTGCCGGTGATGATCGACAGCTCAAAATGGTCTGTCATTGAAACTGGCCTAAAGTGTGTGCAAGGCAAATCGATCGTGAATTCGATCTCGTTAAAAGAGGGCGAAGAGCCATTCTTAAAACAGGCTCGCTTGTGCCGCTTGTACGGCGCCGCTGCTGTGGTGATGGCCTTTGACGAAAAAGGTCAGGCCGATACCCTTGACCGTCGAAAATTGATTTGTACGCGCGCCTATAACTTGTTGATCGACAAGGTCGGGTTTCCGCCCGAAGATATTATTTTTGATCCAAACGTCTTTGCTATCGCCACTGGCATTGACGAGCATAACCATTACGCTGTTGATTTTATTGAGTCCACCAAATGGATTCGCGAGAATCTGCCTCACGCGCGTATCTCTGGCGGGGTCTCGAACGTCAGCTTTTCGTTCAGAGGCAACGAGCCGATCCGCGAGGCGATTCATACGGTGTTTTTGTATCACGCGATTCGCGAAGGCATGACCATGGGGATCGTCAACGCGGGCCAATTGGGCGTGTACGCCAATATCGATCCTGTGTTGCGCGAGTTAGTTGAAGACGTGGTGCTAGATCGTGAATAAAGCCAAAGCGCTGGGCAAAAAAGATTTAAACGATACGCGCACGCCTACCGAGCGGTTGGTTGAGTTTGCCGAAAACTTTAAAGGCAACGGCATCAAGCGCGAAGAAGACCTTGCGTGGCGCCAGCAGTCGGTTGAAAAGCGACTAGCCCATGCCATGGTGCACGGCATGACGCAATTTATTGTCGAAGACACTGAAGAAATCCGTCAGCAGATTGCCGATCGCAACGGGCGCCCCATCGAAGTGATCGAAGGCCCGCTCATGGCTGGCATGAACATCGTGGGCGATTTGTTTGGTGAAGGAAAAATGTTTTTGCCGCAGGTGGTGAAATCTGCCCGCGTGATGAAGCAAGCCGTCGGGCACCTGATCCCGTTTATCGAAGCTGAAAAAAAGCTCATCGAGGCCGCCGGTGGCGACGTACGTGCTAAAGGCAAAATCGTGATCGCAACCGTCAAGGGCGATGTGCACGATATTGGTAAAAACATCGTCACGGTGGTGCTTCAGTGTAATAACTTTGAAGTCGTCAATATGGGTGTGATGGTGCCAGCTGCCGAGATTCTGGCGCGCGCCAAAGCTGAAAACGCTGACATTGTTGGCCTCTCGGGCTTGATTACGCCAAGCCTCGAAGAAATGGCCTACGTCGCTAGCGAGATGCAGCGCGACGAATATTTTCGCAGCCGCAAAATCCCGTTGATGATTGGCGGCGCAACAACCAGTCGGGTGCACACGGCCGTCAAAATTGCGCCGCATTACGAGGGCCCTGTGATTTATGTGCCCGATGCTAGCCGGTCGGTTGGGGTTGCGCAAAATCTGGTCTCTGAAACAGCCAATACCTATCTTGAAGAGCTGGCGGTTGAATACGAAGACGTGCGTCGTCGCCATGCTGCACGTAAAGCCACACCGCTGATGTCGTTGGTTGATGCGCGTGCGGCAAAGCCTGCGATCGATTGGGCGAGTTATAAGCCGCCTCGTCCAAAATTTATTGGTCGTCGCACCTTTAAAAATTTCGACTTAGCTGAGCTCGCAACCTATATCGACTGGACCCCATTTTTTCAAACCTGGAGTCTCTTTGGTCAGTTTCCGGCGATCTTGGATGACAAGGTGGTGGGCGAACAGGCGCGTGAGGTGTTGGCCGATGGCCAGGCGATGCTTAAGCGCATGGTTGATGGCCGCTGGTTAACGGCCAATGGTGTTGCGGCGTTTTACCCCGCGAATACCGTCAATGATGACGATATCGAAATCTATACAGACGAAACTCGTGAAAAAGTATTGTTTACTTGGCGCGGCTTGCGTCAGCAGGGCATGAAACGCGAGGGCGTCGAAAACAAATGTTTGGCTGACTTTATCGCGCCCAAAGAGTCTGGCGTGATGGATTACATCGGTTTGTTTGCAGTCACGGCAGGCTTAGGCATCGAGAAAAAAGAACAAGAATTTGAACGCGCTAACGATGATTACTCGGCCATCATGTTTAAGTCACTGGCCGATCGCCTCGCCGAGGCGTTTGCCGAGGCGCTTCACGCGCGTGTTCGTAAAGATATTTGGGGCTATGTGCCTGACGAATCTTTGACCAACGAACAGATGATCAAAGAGGCGTATCAAGGCATACGACCAGCACCGGGTTACCCTGCTTGTCCAGAGCATGTGGTCAAACGTGAAATGTTTGAGGTGCTTGACGGTGCCGATATCGGCATGGTGCTAACAGAAAGCTATGCCATGCATCCAGCCGCCAGCGTATCGGGATTTTATTTTAGCCACCCACAGTCGCAGTACTTTAGCGTGGGCATCATCGGCGATGATCAAGTGGCTGATTACGTGAAGCGCGCGGGTCGCACAGAAAAAGACGTGAAAAGAACGCTGGCGCCTAATCTAGGCTAATGCAAAGTGCGCCGCTGACGAGAAGCCGGTCCGTTACCTAAGTGGTGAGTGGTGAGTGGTGAGTGGTGAGTGGTGAGTGGTGAGTGGTGAGTGGTGAGTGGTGAGTGGCGAGTGGTGAGTGGCGAGTGGCGAGTGGCGAGTGGCGAGTGGTGAGAGCGGCCGCGGCGCGCGCCGTTGTTTGTGCGTGTATGCTTGAATCGCGGGTTGGCTGCCAAGAAAGCGGTCGTCACCAGGCAAGCGTTTCAAGTAAAAAAGCAGTCGCGACAGCGGCACCTAAAGCTGCAGTGACCCAGTTGCGGCCAAGCGCGTTGGGTTGGCTTTCAACGTAACGATACAGAAGCGTACCGGCCCCAACTGAGATTAAGACCGCAAGCATCATGCCCAGTGCGTTAATGAGCACCCCGGCTGGGAAAAACCGTGCCCACAGCGCATTCATCCCAATCACAAAGCCATAGTGAATTAAAAAAATGGAATACGAGCGCTGACCCAGCCACGTCAGCAGACCTGGGCGCGGCCATTGGGCAAGCCAGCCGCGTTGGCCCGCGATGGCAACAATGATTGCCGTTGCCAAGGCGACGACGATTGGATTGCGAAATTGGAACCACAAGGCCACCGAGCCAAGTGCGGCGATCGTTAATAACAGGATGCCACCTAAGCTTTGACGCGTTGACCAGTAAGCCAGCATTCCTAATGCATAGGCGCCAAAGAAGTAGGGGGCGTAGTCTTCATATTGATTGTGGCGATTCAGCATCCACAACGAGGCGGCAGCTAGCGCGATCATCAAACACGGAAACACCCAGCGCCAGTTAGGTGCCACCCGCGCACTGAAGGCAGTGAGTAAGACCGTCAGTATGAATAATTGAAAATCAATCGCGACATACCAAACCCCGGCGGATAAGGCCTCAACACCGGTGAGGTCGTGTAGCAACAAGGCGTGCGCCAGTAACTGTGCGAGGCCTGGGGGCGCTGAAAGCGAGTCGTGTACAAACCAAGGCCTGACGACCGCGGTGATCAATATTGCACAGGCGATCGCAAATAAAAACGGCGTGACTAAGCGGCGGTAGCGCTTAAAGATTAGGCCTAAGGCCGAGGTCGTCGAAGAGGTAGAGGGTTGCCCCTCAGGCGCAAGTTGAGACGCAACTAAAAAACCAGCCAACACAAAAAACATTTGCACGGCTAAGCGCGCGTAGATTTCAAGCCCACCGATGATCGCAGGGAAATCACCTCGCACCACATCAGACATCGGCCCGTACACCGCGAGATGGTGCAGGACAATGGCAATGCACCCGATGCCTTTCATAGCATCGAGTAGTGGCAAGCGCGATATTGCCATCAGGTTTTGTGATAAATCTCAGACCCTTTTTTCACAAACTCAATCGCTTTTTCTTGCATGCCTGCTTTGAGCGCAGCGTCGTTTTCAACACCGAGTTTTTTGGCATAGTCGCGCACATCTTGCGTAATCTTCATGCTGCAAAAGTGTGGGCCGCACATTGAACAGAAGTGTGCCACTTTCATCGAGTCTTTTGGCAAGGTCTCATCATGAAAGTCTTTGGCGGTATCAGGATCTAAGCCAAGATTGAACTGATCATCCCAACGAAACTCGAAGCGCGCCTTCGATAAGGCGTTGTCACGAATGGCGGCTCCAGGATGCCCTTTGGCCAGATCTGCCGCGTGCGCTGCAATCTTGTAGGTGATGATGCCGTCTTTGACATCTTTTTTGTTAGGCAAGCCCAGATGCTCTTTGGGTGTGACGTAGCACAGCATGGCGGTGCCATACCAGCCGATCAGCGCCGCGCCAATGCCAGAGGTGATGTGGTCGTAGCCTGGTGCGATATCGGTGGTCAAAGGGCCCAAGGTGTAGAAGGGCGCTTCGTCGCAATGCTTGAGCTGCATGTCCATATTTTCTTTGATCAATTGCATGGGCACGTGGCCCGGGCCTTCGATCATGACTTGCACGTCGTGCTGCCAGGCCACTTTGGTAAGTTCGCCCAAGGTTTTCAGTTCGGCAAACTGTGCTTCGTCGTTGGCGTCAAAGCCAGAACCTGGGCGCAAGCCATCGCCTAGCGAAAAGCTCACGTCGTAGGCCTTCATGATTTCGCAGATGTCTTCAAAGCGCTCGTATAAGAAGCTTTCTTTGTGATGTGCCAGACACCACTTTGCCATGATCGAGCCACCGCGCGACACAATACCTGTCATGCGATCTGCTGTCATCGGAATAAACGGCAGGCGCACGCCGGCGTGGATCGTGAAGTAATCCACTCCTTGCTCGGCCTGCTCAATCAGCGTGTCACGAAAGATTTCCCACGTTAAGTCTTCGGCTTTGCCGTCAACCTTTTCAAGGGCTTGGTAAATCGGCACGGTACCAATCGGTACAGGTGAATTGCGTAAAATCCATTCGCGTGTTTCGTGGATATTTTTGCCTGTTGATAAATCCATGACGGTGTCGCCACCCCAACGAATTGACCAGGTCATTTTCTCAACTTCTTCGGCAATGCTTGAACTCACGGCAGAGTTGCCAATGTTGGCATTGATTTTGACCAAAAAGTTGCGCCCAATCGCCATGGGTTCAACTTCAGGGTGATTGATGTTAAGGGGGATGATGGCGCGACCACGTGCAATCTCAGAGCGCACAAATTCTGGTGTCATCGTGCTGGGGATCGACGCGCCAAACGATTCACCCGGGTGTTGACGCAGCATACGACGCGCCATTTTTTCACCTTCAGGGCCGGTGGCACGCAGACTTTCAATGTATTGTTCGCGACGCAGGTTTTCGCGAATCGATACGTACTCCATCTCGGGCGTAATGATGCCGCGACGCGCATAGTGCATTTGCGACACGTTGGCGCCTGCTTTGGCACGGCGTGGGTGACGTTGCAAATTAAAACGCATGGCGGTGAGCTTGGGATCCACCAAGCGCTCTTGACCATAAGCGCTGCTTGGACCGGCCAGCAATTCTGTGTCGCCGCGCTCTTCAATCCAGGCCCGACGCATCTCGGGTAAACCACGGCGGATATCGATTTTGACGTCGGGGTCAGAATAAGGGCCGCTGCAGTCATAGACCGTGAGTGGTGGATTTTTTTCACCGCCAAACGAGGTCGAGGTATCTTCTTGCTCGATCTCGCGAAACGGCACGCGAATATCTGGGCGCGAACCGATCTCATACACTTTGCGTGACTTTGGCAAAGGCGCAACCGCAGCCGCGTCGACTTCGGCTGTGGCAGCTAAAAATTTTGGGGTGGCATTCATTGAAGGGCTCCGATTTTTTTAATTGGAGCCGAATCGGGATGGATTCCGATCAGGTCGGAACGCGCTCCCAGCTTCGGCATTATCCGTACTGGTACGAAGGGACTCTCTCAACCTGGCGACTAGCCAAGTACCCCCGCATAATGAGTGAGAGTATAGGACGTCTTTGAGGATTTGACACGTTGACCCTGTGCTGGAAGGGGAGATCTGGCGGTTAGGAGAAAGACCAACCGGGTCGTGGCGGGATTGTTTGGGTTAAGTCAGCGGTGTAAACACAGGTGACACATACGACAAGAGGCTCAAACACAAGGCGGCATAAACGACGACGCGCGACCTGATCTGCCGCCAGTCGTCACTCCAGGATGATCAAATTGTCGCGGTGCATCAATTCGCTTTCTGGCATGACGCCCAAAATATCTGCGATTTGCGCTGAAGGCTGACCCATAATGCGTCGCGTGTCGGCTGACGAATAGTTGACTAGGCCGCGGGCACGCTCTTTGCCTGTTGAGTCAACGCATGCCACAACATCGCCCGGTTCAAACTCACCTTCAACCGCTTGCACACCAACCGGCAGCAGGCTTTTGCCCTCAAGTACCAATGCCTTGACTGCGCCAGCATCGAGCACCAGCTTGCCGCGCAGACGTAAATGATCCGCCATCCACTGCTTACGGGCCGAAAGCACAGGCAGCTCAGCCCTGAGTTCAGAGCCAAGGCACTCGCCTTGTGCCAAGCGCACCAAAACGTCAGGTTCGCGCCCCGAGGCGATGACGGTGTGCGCGCCACTGCGTGCCGCCCGCTTGGCCGCCAGAATTTTTGTGAGCATGCCCCCCTTACCTAAGCCGCCGCCGGTGCTGCCCGCCATGGCTTCAAGCGAGGCATCGCCGGCCAAGCCATGTGACACAAATAAAGCGTCGGGATTTTTACGCGGGTCGCAGTCATACAAGCCGCGCTGGTCGGTCAAAATGATCAAGGCATCGGCTTCAATCAGGTTGGTCACCAGCGCGCCAAGCGTGTCGTTATCACCTAAGGCAATTTCTTCGGTGGCGACCGTATCGTTTTCGTTCACAATCGGCACGACACCTAAGCGCAACAGTGCAAACAGGGTTGAGCGAGCGTTGAGGTAGCGTTGGCGGTTGGCCAGATCTTCGTGCGTTAGCAAAATTTGGGCGGTACGTAGATTGTGTTTTGCAAAAGCAACTTCGTAGGCTTGCGCTAAGCCCATTTGGCCCACGGCGGCGGCGGCTTGAAGCTCGTGCATCAAGGTAGGCCGCTTGGCCCAACCTAAACGCGCCATACCCTCAGCGATCGCACCGCTTGATACCAGGACCACTTGTTTGCCTTGTGCTCGCAGGGCCGCGATTTGGCTGGCCCAGTGTGCCACGGCCTCGCGATCGATGCCTTGACCGTCGTTTGTCACCAGCGATGAGCCGACTTTGGCCACGAGGCGCGAGGCCGAGGCGATGACAGATAGTGAACCAGTAGGGGCTGCAGGGGTGGACGTCATCTCAAATTGAATAAACGCTTGAAGGCTATCTATTTTTCGGGGGGTGCCGGTCGTGTGTCAGCATCGCTGCGGGTGTCATCAAACCGCGGATCTTCTGCCACAAACGTGCCATCGGCCAAATCTTCGGCAATATTATCTTCTTGGCGATAGGCGTCAATCGCGTTTTGCAGATCCCAGATTAACTGTTGTGTCCCATCGCCCGATAAGGCCGAGATCGCAAATACTGGGCCCTTCCATTTATATTCTTTACAGAAACGCTTTTTAACGGCCTCTGGGTCGTTGACCACATCAAGCTTATTCAGTACCAGCCAGCGCGGCTTGTTGTAGAGCGCTTCGTCGTATAAGCGAAGTTCTTCAACGATGGCGCGTGCTTCTCCCACGGCGCGGGCAACCGCGTCTTCGTCGGGGTCGTGTGACGACACATCCACCAAATGCAACAAAATGCGCGTGCGGGTCAGGTGACGCAAGAACAAATGCCCCAAGCCGGCACCTTCAGAGGCGCCTTCGATCAAGCCCGGGATATCGGCCACCACAAAGCTACGTGCCTCTGAGGTACGTACGACCCCTAAGTTAGGATGCAGAGTCGTGAACGGGTAGTCGGCAATTTTGGGGCGTGCATTTGAGATGCGGCTGATCAGCGTTGATTTGCCGGCATTTGGCATGCCCAGCAGGCCCACATCGGCCAACACTTTGAGCTCGAGGCGCAAGCGGCGTTGCTCGCCGTCTTTGCCAGGTGTCCATTGCTTGGGTGCGCGGTTCACGCTTGATTTGAAATGCAGATTGCCCAAGCCGCCTTCACCGCCTGCGGCTAAGGTGACCTGTTGAGCGTGACGGCTCAAGTCAAAGAGTTCTTCGCCGGTTTCGGCGTCATAAATGATTGTGCCCACAGGTACGCGCAGCGTAATGTTGGCTGCTGCGGCACCATACTGGTCTGAGCCACGGCCATGCTCACCACCTTTCGCAAGGTGTTTGCGGGCATAACGGTAATCAATCAGGGTGTTGATGTTGCGATCGGCGATGGCGAACACAGAGCCGCCACGCCCGCCATCACCACCGTCGGGTCCACCCTTTGGGATGAACTTTTCGCGGCGAAAACTGTGCGCGCCATTTCCGCCTTTACCGGCAATGACTTCAATGGTGGCTTCGTCGACGAATTTCATAAGAGAATGGTACCGTGAAAAGAAAAAGCCCTGCCGCTTGCGACAGGGCTTGTAGAACTAAAAAGCAGCTTACTCAGCCGAAACGATCGAAACCGTTGACTTGTTGAGCTTGCCTTGAACCGAAAATTTGACGTGACCGTCAATCAGCGCATACAGAGTGTGGTCTTTACCCAAACCCACGTTTGTGCCGGGATGAAACGTTGTACCGCGCTGACGCACGATGATTGAACCGGCCGGAATCAGTTCGCCGCCGTAGGCTTTAACGCCCAGACGTTTCGATTCTGAGTCACGACCGTTGCGCGTCGAGCCGCCGCCTTTTTTCTGTGCCATGTTTGTTCCTAGATTTAGCTGAGATTTAAGAGGACAATGCAGCGCTTAAGCTGTGATGTCACCGATTAAAATCTCAGTGTAGTTTTGACGGTGGCCTTGATGCTTTTGGTAATGCTTGCGACGACGCATCTTGAAGATCGTGACCTTATCATGGCGTCCTTGCGCAAGAACCGTTGCCTTGACCAGAGCGCCAGCCACAAGCGGGGTACCAACCTTAAGTTGGTCGCCTTCGCCTACGGATAACACCTGATCTAGCGTGATTTCTTGCCCAATGTCTGCCGGTATCTGTTCTATTTTAAGTTTTTCACCAGAAGCAATGCGATACTGCTTGCCTCCAGTTTTTATGACCGCGTACATGGGTTAACCTCGTGTTTTAGTGCAATTGGAATCTCGACTAACGTAGCCGAGCCAGAAATAATAGCGCGTAACCACTTGAAAGTCAAAAGAAAGTCTGTGCAAAAACTCTCTGATCTGCTCGCCCCTGTTGCTGGGGATATGAATGCCGTGGATGCCGTGATTCGCTCGCGGCTCGACTCAGACGTGGTTTTAATCCGAACAATCGGTGATTACATCATTGGGGCGGGGGGTAAGCGGATGCGCCCAGCCATGTTGCTATTGGTAGCGCAGGCGCTAGGTTATCGGGGTGGCCACCACCATTTAATGGCAGCGGTGGTCGAATTTATCCATACGGCCACCCTGTTGCATGACGATGTCGTCGACGAATCCGACCTGCGGCGCGGCCGCAGCACCGCCAATGCGGTGTTTGGTAACGCCGCGAGCGTATTGGTCGGCGATTACCTGTATTCGCGGGCCTTTGAGATGATGGTAGACGTTGACAGCATGGCAATCATGAAAATCATGTCTGGTGCCACCACCGTGATCGCCGAGGGTGAAGTGTTGCAATTGCTCAACGTACACGATCCCGACGTCTCTGAAGCGCGTTATTTACAAGTCGTTCGGTTTAAAACCGCCAAGCTTTTTGAGGCCGCCGCTGAGGCGGGGGCGGTGCTGGCTGGGGCAAATTCGGTACAGCGCGAAGCTGCCGCAGCTTACGGACGGCACCTTGGCACCGCGTTTCAGCTTGTCGACGATGTACTAGATTACAGCGGTGACGTCGATGCTTTGGGTAAAAACGTTGGGGATGATTTGCGCGAAGGTAAGCCAACGTTACCGTTGATTCGTGTTTTGGAAGTGGGAACTGACTTACAGAAACAGCTAGTTCGGCAAGCGATTGAGCATGGCGAGGCCGATTTTGATGCGGTGGCGCAGGCTATTCAAGATACCGGCGCCCTTGGGCATGCCCAGAGGTGTGCCGTGGCCGAAGCTGACATGGCCAGTGAAGCGCTTGCGGCGTTTCCGGAATCAACCGCGCGTGAGGCTTTACTTAATTTTTGCGCTTTTGCGGTTGGCCGCGATCGGTGATTGATTCACCCGACTGCTTTGGGCTAATTAGCTAGAGCTATCCAACGATTAGCCTGAATTTAATTTACTACGCATCGAGCGATAGGCGACTTGAGCGATCGCGAGCTCGCCTGGCCTTAATGTGTGTACCGAGCCACGTAAAAAACTGCAGCAAACAGGCTGGGTAGCAACGTGACTAACAAGCCCGACATCCACTTGACGATCAACCATGTTTGGTTGGTAAGCTCTTTATGCAGCGTTGTCTCGACTTTTTGAATGGCGCCATTCATTCGCACTTCAAGATGCGCAAGATCTTCACGTGTGGCTAACGTGGGGATGATTGCTTCTAAGCGAGTGAGTCGAGTTTCCATAAGCGTAAAAATTACCTGAGTGATCGTGCTGATCTATCGCTGCACCTTGAGCGGGGCGCTCTCGCGGTTAGTGCGTGTAACGAGCCACGTAAAAAACCGCAGCAAAAAGGCTGGGTAGCAACGTGACTAACAAGCCCGACATCCACTTGACGATTAACCATGTTTGGTTGGTAAGCTCTTTATGAAGAGTGGTCTCGACTTTTTGAATGGTGGTTTCGACTTTTTGTATGGCCCCGTTCATGCGCCCTTCAAGGTGCGCCAGATCTTCGCGTGTGGCTAACGTGGGGATGATTGCTTCTAGGCGAGTGAGACGAGTTTCCATAGCCTTAATTTTAAACTTAGGCCACAAGCGAATCAATACGTAGTGGTACGAAAGAGTGTAAGCAAACGTTACGCCACGGCTCTTTCTATAAGCGCTTTTACCCACGCGACGCAACCCGTCAAACGCCTCAGTGAAACCAGCTTAAATTCAACACCGCGTGATTCAATCTTAATCACGCGGTGTTGCGGCGCCATACCTTCGGTGCAAGGCGCGCTCACTTATCAGGGTGCGCCAAGACCCCGATTGACTCAAGCGCCAGAAAATACCGCAGATCGTCTTGAAGCGCCTTGCGCAAAGGGTGAATCAATACGCTGCGGGTATTACGCAGCAACATGTCAGATTTCTTTGCGAGTTGCTCTGCAAGCTGCCAGGCTCGGTTTAACAATTGCTCTGCTGGCAAAATTTCGGCAACTAAGCCAAGCTGCTTGGCCTCGGTTGCCGAGAGCACTTGCCCTGTCAACATCAAATAGCGGGCCCGATTTAAACCGAGCAGTTGTGTAAACACAATGCTGATGCCATCGCCAGGAACAATACTGCCAAAATGAAAATGTGCAGTGTCTTCAAAACTGGCTTGCTCACTGGCCAAGACAATATCGGCTGACAAGACCAGATCGCAATGGCGCTTTGCAGGGCCGTTGACAGCTGCGATGATCGGTACCTCGATGTTGACCAAGGTCATTAACATTTTGCGCGCGTTGTATAACAGCGGATCAATACTTGCCGCAGTCACCTTTGCATCGTGAAAAAAATGATCTCTGTCCGGATCAACTCGTGGGCCGCTGAAGTCTTGCCCAGAGCCAGTTAAAATGATGACACGATTTTGTCGATCAGAGCCAACGAGTTCGAAGGCGCGTATAAACTGTTGCTGTGCCTCCATATCCCAATACAGTGATTGACCATCGTTATGCAGGCGCATCAGTAAGATGCCCTCGCGACGAGTCATTTCAATTCGGCTAAAGCTGGCGTGATATTGATCAAAGTCCATCATTTTGCGCGTCTCCTGGGGCTGTTAGCGCCTTGGCGCCGAGATTATTTTTTTAGTACACAGGTTTTGATTTTCGTGAGTGCCGCGGTGGCTTGGCGCTGAGCGTCATGGCTCCGACTCAATCGAGTGTAGCTCGAAAGCTCTCGAACCAAGTGCTAACATCCTAACGAAATATTAATAAAAAATCCGAACGTGGCTTGCGCCTGAGTCGGCGAAAGTTAAGACAGCAGCGATCCCTTCAAATTAAAAAAACAGAGGATAACGATGAGCGCACGTTTTAAAAATCATACTGGTGTTGGTGGCAACTTAGCGAGGTGGTTCGCGTTACTGTGGCTTGCTGTGCTTGTTGGGCCTTCGTTAACCCAAGCCCAAGACGCCTATCCAAACAAGCCCATACACCTTCTCGTGCCCTATCCCCCTGGCGGGGGAACTGACTCTGTCGCTCGTGTACTCGCCGAGCGCCTAGGGCGCCAACTGGGTCAACCAGTCTTAGTCGAAAATAAAACAGGCGCCGCTTCGACGATCGCCAGTAATTTGACCGCGCGGGCCGCGCCGGATGGCTACACCATTTATGCTGCGCCCGTATCGATCGTGATCAATCCTGTCTTACAAGCTAAGGTTGACTACGATCCTGACAGAGACTTTCAACCGATCTCGATGATCATGACCTCGCCCTTCGTTTTGACCATCAATAAAGATTTCAAAGCGAAGAACATCAACGAATTACTTGCGCTGGTGCGCGCTAATCCCAATAAGTATTCGGTGGGCACGTCGGGCATCGGTTCAATTAACCATCTGGCTGCCGAATATTTCATCAAGACTTTTGGTCTGAAGATGGCCGTGATTCACTACAAAGGTGGGCCGCCTGCTTTGCAGGATTTGTTTGGTGGGCAAATCGAGATGATGTTCTTGGCGCTACCCGACGCGCTTCCAGTGCTCAACTCCGGTCGCACAAAAGGGATTGCGGTGTCGTCAAATAAGCGGGTTGCGCTGTTGCCTGACTTACCAACGATTGATGAAGCGTCTGGTAGCACCGGTTTTGATGCAGTGTTTTGGGTGGCATTGATGACACAGGCAAAGGTGCCTCCTCAGGTCATCGCGCGCCTAGCCTCGGCGATGCAAGTGGTTGGACAGGATCAGGCCTTAGTGGCGGATATGGCTCAGAAGGGTATGGATTTTCGCATCACCTCGCCCGAGGAGGTCAAAAAATATATGGTGCGTGATGGTGAAAAATGGGGTCAGCTGATACGTGATTTAGCGATTAAAGAGTAGTCAAGAGACCCGCTCAAGTATCCCCACCACGCCGATCTTCGAACCTTTCGCCTCAAGTTCGAGGTGAGAACCTGACATGCATCGGCGCCGCAGGCTCAAACGATAGCGCCATCGTTGCCTCGGGCAAGACAAAATCTTTAGCCACAATAAAATCAAAGCGTCTGAGCAGAGTGGCGGCGATCAAGGTCAGTTCACTGGTCGCAAATTGTTGCCCTAAGCAGATGCGCGGGCCTCCGCCGAAGGGTGCATAAGTGCCTTTCACTGGCTTTGGCGCATCAGGCAGAAAGCGCTCGGGCATAAACACTTCAGGCTCGGGAAACCAGCGCGCATCGTGATGAATCAGCCAAATCGGCAAATTCAGCAGCGTACCTTTTTTAATATCCCAGCCATTAAAACTAAAGTCGTGGATAACGCGTCTGGGCATGACTGCCACAGCCGCTGGATAGAGGCGCATCGTTTCTTTAATTGTCGCAGGCAGCAGGGTGAGTTTCATCAAATCGCCGTATTGAATCTCTCGGTCACCGACCACGTCATGTAATTCTTGCCTGATCCGAATCGCATACTGCGGGTGTTTACAGAGCAAGCCAATGAGCCAGGTCAAAATTGACGCTGCGGGGTCATGACCAGTAAAAAAGATGAGGCGGCAATTGTCGTGGGTCTCTTGGCGCGTTAAGTGTTGTTCACCAGAGGCCGCTGGTGCCTCTTCATCTCGGGCCGCAAGCAACGTGGACAGGATGTCTGAGTTTGTCTGCCCCTCTTGTCGATGGCTCTCTATCTGCCCCGCGATCAGAGCGTCAAGCGTTCGATTCATCGCTGAACGCCGCATTTTGCCCGGGAAGGGAAACCCCTGTAAGAAGCCCTGCGCGAGTAAGGACTCGAGCAAGCTTTGTCTTGAAAGGTGGTGCACGGCTTCAATCAGGGCGCGCTGCTCAT